>DUFP01000041.1:952-13904 GCA_013331795.1 Nanobdellota archaeon | reverse complement strand
TGGTTTCCTTGGAATGGTAAGGCTAGGAAGAGTTTTAAGGAAACGCGAGCTGTGTGGTTTGGTTGCGACAATACTAGCTTCTTCCTTGTCATGTATGACGACCTAATCGATGCAAGCGCTGCTCGTGGGGTACGTCGTGCCGAGCGGTAGCGAGGCATCGCGCTGGGGGCGCACAAAAAATTATACTCCAAAAAATACATAAAGGAAGATTTTATCTCATCATAACATGATTGTCATACTCTTAGGAATATTGGATATTATTGCAGCTCTGAGTATATTCACCATTAATTTCAGTTGGGGTCCAGTACTCATTTCTTTTTCTATTTTGTATCTCTTAGCAAAGTCTCTTCCCTTTCTGAAAAGCTTTGCAAGCATTATGGACATTATCGTTGCTGGGATATTTATTCTCGCACTGTTAGGGTATGCAAATACAATCATAAACGCACTTGCAGCTTTATGGTTAATACAAAAAGGAATAATGAGTCTTTTCTAACCTTTAAAATAGGTATAATAATAGTAAAGTGAACCAGAAATGAAAAGACTTGCAAGGCTAATGAGGAGCATAGGAATAACACTCACTGTATATGCAAGAATAGTCATAGAAACCATAAAAACAAGGCTTGAAACATAAAGAAGTCGAGAGCCAAAATAAATTTTTGTCCCAGCTAATCCTGGTAATGGCAGCATGTGGAAAAGTGCAAGCATGGCATTAATAAGAATAAAAGTGTCAAAAGTTCCATAGCTGTTAAAGAGCATACCTAAGATCATAAGGATAATATTTGCCATAGGCCCAGCAAGTGCAATTTTAGCTTCTTCATAATTTGTCACTTCAACAAATTTTCTTCCAAAACGTGAAGCTTTCTTTAAGAGGAGGGTATATTGCCCTACTGCTAAGAAAAAAAGTTGGCCATTACTTAAAAGGGTGACTAAGAAGCAAAGAGCTAATCCCAGAGGAAAAGATTCTATGGTCCATTTTTTTTCAAATAAAGAGAAGCTTCTTGGGAAAGTTTTAGTTCTGCTCCTTCCTAGAAGTCCTAGTAGGCTAAAACTTCGAATGCCCCACCAGCTATATTCTGTATCAAAGCCATTCATTCTTGCAACAATTTTATGTCCTATTTGTTGTGCAAAGAAGGAAAGTGCGACTATAATGATAACAACGATAAAATTATTTAACCAGTATGCCCAAGAAAAACTTGTGCTTCCATCATCAAATGCAATAGAAAGGCTTACAATAAAGATAGTAAGGGCAAGATAAACAAGTTCTTTTTTGCTAAACATCTTTTCTCAAATTTCCTAGAACTATATAAAATCTTTGTCGCTATAGAATAGACATTTTCAAAAAACTTTATAAATAAAACCAACTTACCCTAATAAAATGAAGAGGCTAGTCATAGGGATACTTTTAATTGTATGCATACAATTGTTTCTAGTTGGGGCATATGACCTAGAAGTAGAATCCTTCTCTGAATCAGAAGTGGTGCTTGCTTTAACAAACCTTGAATCTGTGGATGTAAAAGTAACAGATGTAAAAGCAACGGTAGAAAGCGAAACACTCTCTGATACCTATGTAGTTGATGCAGCACTTACAAATGAGGAAGGGACTATCCTTGTGAGCATTGACGTTTCTCCTCTTTTTGAAGATTATACAAAAGAACAAATACAAGCAATAACTGTTTCTGGTCTTATTGAAATAAATGGAGAACAAACAGAATTTGGAAAAAGGGTTCCTCTGCGAAATGCCTCTCCAAGTACTGCTCGTTTTGCTCCTGCACAAGAAAATTCTACACTCATTTATTGGATTGTAGCTCTTTGTGTTATCCTCGTCATTTTAATATTACTTATATTCTATAAAAAACCTAAAACCAGAAAATCCTCTCAAAAGAAAAGAACAAAAAGAAAATCTCCTGTAAAAAAGAAAGGTGCTAAGAAGAAGGCGAAGAAACGTTTGTAAGATAGTCATAAATACCTTTCTGGTGCCCAGCACCAACAACAGCAACAATAAAAGCTTGGGGATATTTTTCCATGGCCATCTTTAGCCGTTTTGCCATAAAAATATTTCTCTCTTCGATAAGTACCGTGTAAAAAGAAGGATATCTATCCCTAACTTGTTCTACAAGTGTGTCTATAAGCTCTTCTTTTGGAACTTTTCGTAAGTCAAATGCAATTTTTTCTCCAATCCCAAAAAGCCCTGTAAAAAGATCTCCTGCAAAGCGCAATTTTTCTCTCCAAGTTAAAGTTTTAAAGAGCTTTCTAAGAGTAATACTTATTTCTTGATCAATAAGAAGAATTTTTGCATCTATTTTTGCAGCTTCATAAATAGCAGTCTTCATTTCTGCTCCAGGCTTTGTTCCAACCATTTTTCCGAGTTTTTCCTCTATCCATGCACCAAATAATACAAATAAAAAACCAGAAACTCCTAGTTTTTGTAACTCTTTGAAGCTCATACGCTTTTTCTTTAGAGATTCTGGGTGCATAAGTCCTTGAAATCTTCCTTTATCAAGTTCAACTGCAACATAATGAGGTTTTCTTTCTTGTATAATCTTTCGGACAAGAAGAATACTCTCAGGAGAGATATGAGATGTACCAAGTAACATGAGATTTTTATATTCTATCATAGAGTAAAGAAAAGTATTTAAACACTTAAAAGATTATCTGTATTCAGGGAGGAAAGCAGAATGTCCTTAAAAACAAGAAACGTCACAGAAGTTTATAATATGCAAGTATTCACCGATGCAGGTGATTATTTCGGAGATGTCGAAGAAGCTGTTCTCGCAAGCAATAAAGTTGCTGGTTGGAGAATTAAAGCTACCAAAAATTCCTATTTATCCAGAATATTGGGTGGAGCGAGAGGAGTGGTTGTACCGCATCAATTGGTAAAAGCAGTTGGTGATGTAATGATTATTTCCAAAAATGCAGTTCCTAATTACGAAGAAGCTGCAGAAGAATAATTTTTTATTTTCTCATTTTTTTTCTTACTTATTTTCTAACGATACATTTATAAATCTCACGATGCTATGCTATCAATACGATGGCGGAAACTGTTTTGGGTGATGCAGTTAAGTTGCTACAAGATTTTGGCTTCTTTGATGTCATTTTACCCTTCTTATTGGTATTTACAGTAGTTTTTGGTATTTTAGAAAAGACAAAAATTTTTGGAACTGAAGGTGAAAAAGGTCATCCTAAGAAAAATATTGATGCAATGGTTGCTTTTGTCATTGCATTTTTTGTGATTGCAGCAAAAGAAATTGTCGCTTCTTTTCAAGAATCTCTTCCTATGGTTGCTCTAATCTTGGTAGCAATTATTTGTTTTCTCATGCTTATTGGTTCCTTTGCAACAAGCAAAGAAGAATTCAACTTCATGGAAATGTTTGGAGGATGGAAAACTCCTCTAGCAGTTGTTTTTGTAATTTCTATTATTGCAATTTTCTTTCAATCCTTTGGTTGGTTAGAGCCTATATATGAGTATATTTCAGGTCGCGGGCATGATGTTTTTATCGTTGTAATTTTTATAGGAATCATTGCAGCTGTAGTAGGCTTTGTTTTTAATACGGGTACGGAGGCAAAATCATAATGGCAACAAGTTTTAATTTTCAAGATTTTTTAGCCGGTTTAGAGGATATAGGCTTTTATGAAGTAGCTCTTCCTTTTTTATTAGTCTTCACAATTACTTTTGCTATTCTTCAAAAAATAAAAATTTTTGGCCCAACTGGGAAAAATTTTAATGCAGTTATTGCAGTAGTCATGGCTTTCCTCGTAGTAAGAACTTCAGCAATTGTAGAGGTAATGAATCTTTTCCTTCCACAAATTTCTATGATTTCTATCATTATCGTAACAACTTTGCTTTTAATAGGTATTCTTCTCAATAAAGAGAATACTAGCTTTACTGGAGCTTTAGGTGGTATTGGCATACTTTTGACATTAGCAGGAGTAGTTTTTGCTTTTATTACTTCTTCAGGAGCATTAGGCTGGGAAATTCCTTCATGGTTAAACTTTTCTAGTGGTGATTGGAACTTCATTATAGGATTAGGAATATTTTTCCTCTTCTTCATGTACATCACTTCAGAATCTGATAAAGACAAGAAAAATCCTCTTTGGAATTGGATTAAAGAATTACCTGGGGATATAGGAGGAAAACCGTAATGGCAACCTTTTTAGATGTAGGAATATTAGAGTATTTCCTGCCATTTTTTGTATTCATTTTTGTAACAGTTATTCTTTGGGCACTTTTAGAGAAAGTACAATTTTTTCCAGGAAATAAAGCTGCAAACCTTGTTATCGCCTTTACTTTAGGAATTTTATTTATTATTATCCCAGAGCTCACGCAGATTATTTCCTTGGCAACACCTTGGTTTGTTGTATTTATTATTTTCTTGCTCTTGCTTATTCTCATCTTTATTTTTATGGGAGTAAAAGCAGATTTTATAGGTACAGTTTTTGGTGGAGACAAACCCAATTTAGTTGTAGTTTGGTCTATCATTGTTATTAGTATGGGTATTTTTGGATATGCTTTTACACAAGTATATGGAGAACAGATCCATGATATAACTGCAGGGGAGTCTGCAGATGGAGAAGGAGAGCTTGTACAAAATATAGGCCAAATTGTTTTCACACCTAAAGTTTTAGGCATGTTTTTCCTTTTAGGAATGGCAGCACTAATTATACGTTTTGTTTCTGCCCCCGCAACATAAAAAAAGAATTTATTTTTTCTTCAATTCTTCAGTAATCTTACCCAATTCTTTCACATTGCTTACAAGTGGTTCCATAATTTTGCTAAACACTTGTTCCAATGCTTTCATATCATTTCCAATACCAAGAACACTTTCATTATAATCCTTAACTTTACCAAGAACAGCAACTTGCAAGTCTTCTAATCTTTTTTGTGTACGAAGCAGTTCTTGCTTTACAGCTTCCATATCATCACTAACACGGACCTTGAAAATACTAATGTCTCCAACACTCTTCATCATTTCCTTCCATTTTTCTTCAACGATTTGTTCGACAAGTGCTTGTACTTCATCATAGTTCACAGCAGCTTGTGTTGGCATTTGATATTGAGGTGCATATTGTTGATAAGAATTCTGTTGTGGAGCCGCTTGTTGTTGCATAGCCTCAGGAGGGGCTTGTTCAGGCATAGGAATATCTAAATCTTGATATCCTTCTTCTTGCCCTGGCATATTTCTTTGCACTCCTTGTTTTATTTCTGCTTGGTTCATTGCATCAGCAATTTGTTGTAATGTATATCCTCTCGCTTCCAAGCTTCGCGTAATTTCTTCTTTCTTAAAATCTTTTTTGAGCATAGCAAGAGCATCATTCACTGGTATCTCTGTCTGTGCCATTCTCTTTCCTCACTTTTTTTATTGCTGGAACAGGAGATTCTTGCTTTTCTAATGATGCACGAATCATCTCTTGAACTTGCTTTTCCGTAACAAAGTTCATAGGGCTCCAGAGCTTAATATACTTTTCTAATACTTTTACATCACTTTGTTTTGCAAATTTTCCTGCTTCTTCTGTGAGATGCCGAACAACATTCTTCACATTTGCAAGATCTTTTTTCATATCCTTTATTTCCATATCAATAACTTTAATTTCTTTCATAACTTTCTTATATTCTTCAATCATATTTTGATTCATAACAAGCAGTTTTTCAGAAAGAAGACTTTGTTTTGATTCAAGGATACGAATTCTATTTGCAAGTTCATTAAACGCCTGTGCATAGTCAACTTGCATTTGCTCTTGAGCCATACTATTCTTCTAAGCTTTTCCCTTAATAAATATTTGGGAGAAGGAAAACTATTTGAATGTTCTAAAAAATATAAACTCATGCTAAAAGCCGTTATTTTTGATTTTGATGGTGTTATCCAAAATTTTCCTGAATTAGTTTGGAGAGAAAGAAAAGTTTTCCTCAAAAATCATAAAGCGCAGCTAGAAAAGAGTGATTTAGAAATTCTTCTTGGTTTAGCTTTATCGGAACAAGTAACCTACATCAATAAGAAATTTAAACTTTCTTTAACAGAAGATGATTTTAAGAAGCACAGAGAAAGTATTGCAGACATTATTGAAAAGGAATTAAAAATTCTTGAAGGAATAAAAGGGCTTATACAGACTCTCAAAAAGAAAAAAATAAAGATGGCAATAGCATCAAATAAACCCAAAGCTGCTATTGAAAGAGATTTAAAGAAATTTAAATTATATTCTAAGTTTGATCTTATTTTAGGAAAGGAAGATGTTGCAAAACCAAAACCAGATCCAGAAATGTTTTTTATTGCTGCAAAAAAGCTCAAAGTAAGCCCAGAAGAATGCATTATGATCGAAGATGCCATTCATGGGATTAAAGGAGCAAAGAAAGCTGGCATGAAAACTATTGGTCTCTGCTCCTCTTTTCATAGCTCATTCAAAGAAGCAGATCTCTGCATTCAAAGCATCAAAGAACTCTCTTGGAAAAAACTATCTTCATTATGATCTAGAGAATATACAAAAGCTATTTAATCTATAAAACACTTAGAGAAAGAAATGGTGTATACAAAAGAGCTGAAGCTGGTGGAAGTAGTGCAAGAAGGTGGCGAAGAAGTTCTCAAACTGAACTATGAGCCAATGCCTTACATTCCTTCTATCGAAGATAATCCTCTTGTTATGATGGATGCCATTGACAAGCTTATCGAAAATCCTTCTGCAGCTCGTATTTCTTTTGCACAGAGAAGAAGGTACAACTATAGCTATGAGCAAACAAAAATGCTTGTAGAAATTGCAAACATTTATTCTTATTTCATCAAAAGCAAACGTGCAACATCATTGCAAAATCTTGGTCTATCTACAGATCCTCCAGAACTTTTAGGGCAAAGACTTTCTGCATTGCAATATCTTTTAACAAGTTTACTCAAACAAGATCCTCTATCTGCATATGCAGAGCTCAAACGTGCTATTCGTAGAGAAACAATTAATCTCAAAACTATTGAAGAACAAAGATATAAAGATTCAGTATTAATCTATCTAAGAATTCTTCAAGATATTTTTGATCAATTAGAAAAAACAACATTAATCGCACAAGCAAGGGAATACTTAGCAGGATATACTCCAGGGGATAGGGAAGTCTACAAATTAATGTTTCGCCCTACAATTACTCCAGATTTTATGTATTCGAAGATTGCAGCATCTCCTCCCCTAGATGGTGAGCAATTGGATATATACAAACTTAACTCTTCTACTGATATTTCTATTTTCCGAACACCAAATGAAATAAAAAATCTCTATCATATGACTCCTCCAGAATTTAAATTATCTGAGGATAAATTTGAATTATTAGACTTGGCAAAGAAAGTGCTTTCTGAGCATCAGCCACAAGCAGGAGAGTTCTTAGATCCAGAAAGAATGCGCGGAACATTTACAAATATAAGTAAAGATCTCATTAGAGAATTAGCGGAACAACGGGGCATGCTCCTCAAACCTGAAGAAATTGCAGAAATGGCAGAAATTCTTGTTCGCCATACCATTGGCTTTGGAGTTATTGAACTTTTATTGGAAGATGAAAAAATTCAAGACATTACAATTAATTCTCCTATGGGGCAAGTTCCTATTTTTATTTTACATTCAGACCATAATGAATGTACAACAAATATTATTCCTACAAGCACAGATTTTGAATCATGGGCAACAAAATTTCGTTTAATTTCTGGTCGTCCACTAGATGAAGCAAACCCTATCCTAGATACAGAAATTATTACACCTAAAGCACGTTCAAGACTTTCTGTCATTGGAAAACCTCTGAATCCATATGGTTATGGTATGTCTTTTCGTCGGCATAGAGACACTCCCTGGACTTTACCTTTATTCATAAAAAATGGAATGATCTCTCCTTTAGGTGCAGGTCTTCTCAGTTTCACTATTGATGGTGCACGAGCACATTTGATTGCTGGGACGAGAAGTTCAGGAAAAACTTCTTTTTTATCTTCTTTACTTTTAGAAATTATGAGGAAATATAGAGTTTTGACGATAGAAGACACTTTGGAATTACCGACGGATTCTATGCGAAAACTAGGATATAATATTCAACCATTAAAAGTGCGAGCAGCATTGGTAAAAAGTGGCTCTGAAATTTCTGCAGAGGAAGGAATAAGAACTTCTTTGCGATTAGGAGATTCAGCACTTATAGTCGGAGAAGTTCGCTCGACAGAAGCAGTTGCACTTTTTGAGGCAATGCGTATTGGTGCTTCAGCAAATGTTGTAGCAGGAACCATTCACGCAGATTCACCTTATGGAGTATTTGATAGAATTGCAAACGACTTGAAAGTTCCAAAAACTTCCTTCAAGGCAACAGATATAATTATTATTTGTAACCCTATTCGTTCTGCTGATGGCATGAAAAAAGTAAGAAGAGTATTATCGATCACAGAGGTGCGAAAAGAATGGGAAGAAGATCCTGTTGCAGAACGTGGCTTCGTTGACCTCATGAGATACAATGCAAAGAAAGACATTTTAGAGCCAACTCCTGAATTAATGAATGGTGAATCTGAAATCCTAAAGGGAATTGGTGCAAATGTCAGAGAATGGGTTGGTAACTGGGATGCAATATGGGATAATATTGTTCTCCGTGCTGACTTAAAAAAAATGCTCGTAGACTATTCTGATAAAACAAAAATGCCTGAACTATTAGAAGCAGAATTTTCATTGCAGGGAAATGATATGTTCCATAGAATTACAGAAAGCGTACAATCAGAAGTCGGTTCTGGAGATACAAAAAGAATTAAATTTGAATGGGAAGAATGGTTAAAGAGAGAAATTAGGAAGAAACAATTAGGATGAAAATACGTCAAGCAACAGTGAAAGATAAGAAAGAAGCAATGGCTATTGCAAAATCTTTGAATGAGTGGTTTAACAAAGATGGAATAAAAAATATGGCTATTGATTTTAAGATGAATCATGTTATTGTTGCAAAAGAAAAGAAAAAAGTTTTAGGCTTTTTATCATATACAACCTATTCTGGAAAAATGCTTCTCTTATGGATGGGAGTATACAAAGGGATACAGAGATCTGGTGTAGGCAAGGCTTTAGTAGACTGGTTAGTAAAGGAGTCAAAGCGTTTTAAATTATATTCTATAGAAGTTGAAACCTTACCTGAAGAAGATATATACAAGCCCTATGAAAGAACAAGAGCTTTTTATTATAAAAATGGTTTCGAAAGAGTTTTATATAAAAAAGCAAGAGTCAAAGGCTGGGATGATCAAATTGTTCTTGAGAAGAAAATAAAATGAAACAAGCATACTTCGTGCATGGGTGGGAGGGCTCTCCGACAAATATATGGTTCCCTTGGCTAAAAAAAGAGGTAGAAAAGCTTGGCTACAAAGTCAAAGCATTGAAAATGCCTCATCCTGAACTTCCTACAATTAAAGAATGGGTAAGGACATTAGAAAAGGAAGTCAATCCTAGTGAAGAAACGATTCTTATTGGGCATAGTATTGGCTGTCAAACAATTATGCGTTATTTAGAAAAACCCAAGAGAAAAGTAAAAGCTGCTTTTTTTGCTGCTCCTTGGTTTAACTTAGATCTTGAAGATGAAGGAGAAGAGGCGGTAAGAGAAGCGAAACCATGGGTAGAAACTCCTATAAATTTTATACAAGTGAAAAAAAATTGTAATTACTTTGTAGCATTCTTTTCAGATGATGACTGGGCAGTACCTACATCAGATGCAGAACTTTTCAAACAAAAAATAAATGCAAAAATAATTATCCAAGAAAAAAAAAGCCATTTTGAATTACAAATGACTTTCCCAGGGCTACTTGCAGAGATCAAGAAAGCTATTTAAAGCCACATTCTCTTTCTTTTAATCTAAAAGATGGTGCAGATAGATCCGAGATTTCAGAAAGTAATGGATAAATATGGAGCGAAGCTAGGCTCTAAGTTCGAGTCTTCTATGGATCAGCCTTCTGCAGGCGTTTTTACCAAAGATTACAATACTTTCAGAAAAGAAGCATTACACTTGGAAAATTCTTTATATGAACGAGCATGTAAGTTTGCACATTCTATTATTGATCTTGCACCGACAAATAGAGAATACAAAAAGAAAGTAGAAGATGCAATTGAATCTACTCATTTAGATATTACGTCAGCATCAGCATATACATTAGCAATCCTTGTCATGTTCTCCTTTATTTTCCTTGGTTTCTTTATTGGCTTTGTTTCTTTCCTATTGGATGCATCACAAATATTTCTTGCACTTTTCTTGATTGTTATGGGAGTTGTACTCCTAAAGCCTCTCTCAAACTATCCTATACATATCGCACAAAAGAGACGTTTGCAAGCATCCAACCAAATGGTCCTCTGTATTCTCTATGTTGTTATTTACATGCGCCATACTTCTAATTTAGAACATGCAATAAAATTTGCTGGGGAGCATGTGGGCAATCCATTAGCATTAGACTTAAGAAAAATCTATTGGGATGTGGAAACAAGCAAATATCCTACAATCCAAAATTCTTTAGATAACTACCTTGAAAGTTGGAGAGATTATAATTTAGCATTTGTCGAATCTTTTCATTTAATAGAATCCTCTTTAGTAGAATCCTCAGAAACACGAAGAATTGAACTTTTAGAAAAAGCATTGAATGTTATTCTCGAGGGCACCTATGATAGTATGTTGCATTATGCCCAAGAAGTCAAATCTCCTATAACCATGCTCCATATGTTAGGAGTAATCTTGCCTATTCTCGGTTTGATTGTTCTCCCATTGATGGGCTCTTTTCTCGGTGTAAAATGGTATCACATAGCCTTGCTCTATAATGTTCTCTTGCCTTTCATTGTTTTTTACATAGGATACACTATTTTAGCAAAACGCCCCATTGGCTACGCTCAATCAGATATTTCTTCACTTCCACAATTTGAAGGCATGAGAAAATTTTCTTTAGGAAAACTTTTGATTGATCCAAGAGTTATTGCATTCGCAGTATTTTTTATTATGATTATTATTGGTTTAGCTCCCTTGCTTTTACATTTTATTGATCCTAGTGCAGAAATGTATCTTACAGATAATATTCTCTTATTAGATTATAGAGAAACAGATACGGGTGAATTAGTTGGTCCTTTTGGACTTGGTGCGACGATGTTAAGCTTATTTGTTCCTATGGCCTTTGCTCTTTCTTTAGGGATGTATTATCAGATTAAAGCAAATAAAGTCATTAAAGTCAGAGAAGAAACACAAAAATTAGAAACAGAGTTTCGAGGTGCAATATTCCAGTTAGGAAATCGTATAGGTGGTGGGATGCCTGCAGAGATGGCCTTTGGAAAAGTATCTCAAGGACTTTCTGGAACTCCCACAGGAAAATTCCTCAGTATTGTTGATAATAATATTCGTATGCAGGGAATGAATTTGCAGGATGCAATTTTTAATGAAAAAAATGGTGCAATTACAACCTATCCTTCTTCTTTGATTGAAAGCACCATGAAGGTATTGGTAGAGTCTGCACGAAAAGGTCCTCAGGTGGTTTCTAAAGCGCTTCTGAGTATTGCAGACTATTTGGATAGAATTTACAAGGTTTCTGAACGATTAAAAGATCTTTTATCTGAGATTACTTCCTCTATGAAATCACAAGTATCTTTTCTCACACCATTAATTGCAGGTATTGTTGTAGGCATTGGTGCAATGATTACAACAATTATTGGTTCCCTATCCACTTCTTTAGGACAAGCAACAGCTGGAGGCTCTTCGTTACTTTCAGGAGCTTCTGGATTGGCAAACATTTTTCCTCTAGAAAAACTCATTTCTCCCTATTTTTTACAAATCATTGTTGGGCTTTATGTGGTAGAAATGGTTGTTGTTCTCACAATACATACAAATGGCATTGAGAACGGCGTAGACAAACTCAATGAAGAGTATACATTAGGGAAAAACTTATTTAGAGGAACAATGTTATACATTCTCATTGCAGGGATTACAATATTTGCATTTAACATCCTTGCACTCGCTGTAGGAAAAGTTTAAGATGGCATTCAAAACAATCGTTGTGTGGACTGCAGCAATCGCATTATTTGTGGTGGTGTTGCTCTTTATCTTGAGCTTGAAAAATGTACTGGTATAACAAAAAAGGGGAAGCTCCTGCATTTAATATGATTATTTATGCAGTTCTGGGTTTGGTTTTCCTAGGAATGTTTATAGCGGTGCTTATTGCATTACAAGATGATCTTCTATCAGCAGAAACCTGGCAACAAGGAGGCTGTATGCTTACAAACACAGTTAAATGTTCTGGAGGAATATTCTCAGGTATGCCATCACTTTGTTTTTTAGAGACTAGAGAAGAGCCTATAGATCAAGAAAAGTTTGCAAGTTTGCTACAAAGAAGTTATTGGATGTTTAAACGAGGAGAATGTGATCTCAGTATGCAAGTTGATACAGTATATCCTGTGTATGCATTCCAACTTTCAGAGGATATAAATATAGCTGACTTTATCAATTCTTTAACAATAAGGAAAGATGGTGAAATAAAACCTTATATTGATATAACAAAATCAGATTTAGCATATATAGAGTCAGGCACCTATTATCAAACACTTTGTTTTGATACTGGAGATGAAGAGGGAATAGCAAATGGGAAATTACTCAAAGAAAAACAATATTATATTTTGTATTATGATGATGTGAGCCAATTTGTAGCAGGAATACTTTCTTCAAGGGAAAAATCAGATGCTCTTTTAATTTCTGATGATCCTACCTTCGATAAGGATGCTTTTGAGAATTTCTTATCAACAAATACACCTATTCCTTTTAATGTTGTAGGGGTTGTCTATGCAAATTATCATTTAGAAAAAACTGATGAAGAACGAGGTTGTCTTGTATATGGAGTATCAAATGAATAAAAAAGCAGAACTTGCATGGGAATACATTGCAATCATTATTATTGGTTTAGTTGTATTATTGGTCGTAATTATTTTTTCAACACAAGTAAAAGAAAAAATTATAGAAGGAATG
>DUFP01000041.1:0-873 GCA_013331795.1 Nanobdellota archaeon | reverse complement strand
CAACAGCAACGATTACAGCGTATGATAGTGAAAAATCCCCTCTGTCACAATCACAAGAAGAGTTTAGTATAGGCTTGTTTGCAGTAAAAGGATCTCTTAGTACAGAAAAAGAACTGGGTTGTATTTTTCCCTCTGAGTATTTTATCAATGGAGTAGATGAGGCTCTTAAAAATAATTGGTATGTTCTATGGAAAGATGCACGTGCAGATAAAGCTCCTAGTGAAGAAGGGGAAGATTATACATTCGCTTTTTATAGAGATAAAGATGGAGGATATTTGAAAGCAGCCCCCCTGCTCTATAAAATAAGCGACACAAAGTATTGTCTACTTACAGATTTAATAGAACATCCTCTTACGGATGTTTCAGGTTTAAATTATAAAAAAATTTACGCCTTAACTGAAGAACAACAAAGAGAAATATCACCCTTTACAGATTTCTTTTTGGACAGCTCAAAATATTGTAGCAGAAGCTCCTCAACAACAACGGAAAATATTTTTGCTCCATCAGGAACTTTGTATTGGATATCCGAAGAAACAGGCTCTTCTGGAGAGTCTACGTCACTCTTTGGAACAAAATGGTATGATGGGTATATTTGTGGTGTAGATGCATATAGCTTTACAATTTCTTATAATAGCCTCACAGAAGAATTACAATCAGAAATAAAAGAAATATACAACGAGAATACAAAAGGAACACAGCTTTCTAAGGAAGGAGAAGTAAGTGGAACAGAAGAGCAGGTGAAAATAGCTTCTGATAAAGAAGTCTTTGCTGTAAACTCTGCTTGTTCTTTTAGAATAAAATATTTTACTCCATTCTATAATACTCCTATTCTAGAAATAAATTGTGGAAGGCAGTATGCAGATGGATATTCAG
>DUFP01000005.1:18938-46640 GCA_013331795.1 Nanobdellota archaeon | reverse complement strand
TCTGCCCAATGTACAGATTCTGATGGCGGAAAAAACAAATATGAATCAGGCATTGTAACAGAACAAGAAGAAAGCTTTCAGGACACATGTGATGGTGAAAATATGAAAGAATATTTTTGCAATGTAGAAGGAACTGCTTCCTATACCACACTCCCATGTGTAAATGGCTGTCTTGATGCTGCGTGTCAACTTGCAAACGAACAACCAAAAGCATCTGCACCGGAAGAAGAGGAAGATAATACATTCAAATATTATTTTTATGGGGTAATAATTCTTATAATCATTGCTTTATACATCTACGTTTTCAAGTGGAAGAAGAAAAAGAGAAGATATTAAAAGAGAACAATTTTCTTAAAAAGAATGAATATACAAGAAGCACTCTCTGAAAAGTTTCTACAAGAATGGATAAAACAAGAATATCGAAAAAAAGAGAAAATTGCAGATCTAAAAAAGAGATTTCAAAGTAATACGCCTTTTCCCCATCTCGAACTACATCATTTTTTTAACGAACAAAAACTCAGAAAAGTACTACAATCTTTAGAGAAAGAAGAATTTCTAGAAAAAGAATCCGATCTCTTTAAGTTCATGCAAACACACGACTTTGCAACTTCCTCAACACAAGAGCTTGTAGAATTCAAAGAATTTATTTCATCAAAAAGTTTTCTTGTATATATGGAGGAAATCACAGGAATAAAACTCAAAGATGGAAGCATTGACATATCTGCTTCTTTATATCAAAATACAGATTATCTTTTACCCCACGATGACCAACGAGAAGGGAGAAAAATTGCATTCATGATATACTTATCAAATCTTGAAGCACAAGATGGCGGAAAACTCATACTCTACAAAACAAAAGGTTCTATTCCCAGAGAAGAAGAAAAAGCTATTACTCCTCAGTTCAATTCCTTTGTCTTCTTTAAAGTAACAAATAAATCATTCCACGAAGTAGAAGAAGTTCTTGTGAATAAACAGCGAATCACCATAGGAGGTTGGTTGCATGGAGCATATCATAAATCCCATTTACAAGAAAAAAGACAGTATTGAAAAGCTACAAAAAGCTTGGAATACAAAAGAGATCTTTCCTCACATCTTACTTACAAAAATATTCCCACAAGTAATCTATAAACAAAAAGAAAAAGAAATAAAAATATTATTTTTTAAAAGAGAATCTCGGCCAGATAGATATTCTTTCGCACAAGCAAAAGCATCTTCTTTGCACATTTTTGACAACAAAGAACTTCATGCTTTTTTATCTGAAGTTTTACAAAGAAAAATAAAACATATTTTAGGCGAAGCATACTACTTTTCTTGGAAGGATTACAAAGTAGTATTAAAAGAACAAGACAAAAATGCAATAGATATAATTTTTGATTGTACAGAAGATTGGAAAGAAGAATATGGAGGCTCTTTGATCTACAAAGATGAGAAAGGGAGATATATCAAATTCATGGGCTTACCAAATACAATGATTATTATCGAGAGAAAAAACACAGAGAAGTATATACAGTATGTAAACAATCTATCTAAAGGGAAAAAAAGATATCTACTAATAGGAAAGATTTCTTAATCACTACTTACCCTTGGCGCAAGAATAAAACTCAATCGCAATTTATCCATGAGTTTATACTCTGCTCGTAATGGATAATCACCACCGAACTCTAAAGAAACATCATCAGATAATTTACTTGCCTTAGAAATTTTTCGTAAATACTCAATAGAATATTTTGAACTAACAGCATCAGCCACTAGAGTAATAATAGTATCTTCACGAGCAGGCAATTCAACCATAGCATCTTTCAAATTAGATTCCGCTTTGATCACAAATTTATCTGGAAAGCTATGAAGAGAAAGTGATTCAGAAATAATACTCATATCTTCAATTGCATCATCAAAACGTACAGAAGACAATACAACCTTCGTTCCAAATTGTAAAACAGGAATTTTTTGTTCATTTTCTTCAATGGTAATAAGTGGAATATTAAAAGTTCTGTTTCCCTCAGCTTTCAATAATACTTTCAATCTATTTTTATCCCCATCAAGAGCCAGCGTAACAGTATCCGTAGGCTTCGCACGCTTCAAAACTTGTTTCAAATGTTCTAAATTGATAGCCAACTCTTGTGGCTGTGGAACAGAATACTCCATGAATGCAGAGGAAAGCAATTTAAAATCAACCATTGCAACATTTGCAGGATCAATCGCAATGATCTCAATTTTATCTTTATCAATGCGAAGGGTAACCTCTGTGACAAGCTCAGAAATGATATTCATACTCTCCTTCAAAAGTCTTGGTTCAGCTAAAGTTAGTTGCATGCACGAGAAAATAAGATGTCCATTTTTATACTTTCCTATACTAGAACAGTTATGAAGAAAAGACTAAAAAAACTCTATCAAAAATCATATACAAACCAGCTCCAAGAAGGAGAAAAGAAAGTACATAAACATTCATCTCTAAATCAATATAATAAGGCAAAAATTTTAAAACACCTAGGGTAACAAAAAGGGGAAAAATTGCAAAAAAGAAGAGACCCAAACCAACAACAAAATGCACAAACCTTTGTTCTGAATTTTTATTTCGCACTGCTTCACGAATAAAAAAAAGACCAACAAGCATAATCATAACTTCCAAAAAGGAAAGCGTAAATACGCGTAAAGGAATAAAATAGACATATCCAAACTGCCCTAAGAGAGAAAGAACTCCTAAAAGAGAAAAGACAATACCAAAAAAAGCATGAAAAAGAAAAAAAGTCTTTTGTTTTATCACCTCATATCACCTCTAATTGTATTTTCTCCATCGATAAGAACATTTCACACACTCAAAAAATTGTGTTTCTGCCTCATCACTCGCACGTGTTTGCTGTGACCAAAAATACGCTTCTTTATGCTCACACTTAGGGCATTCTTGCTGAGTTTTTGGCAATGCTTTCTTTGATTTATCATCAACAATTTCCAATTTTTTTAATGTACGAACACTTTCTCGCATAAGAATATCTTCCTTTTCAACATGTGTATAACCACAAGTACAAGTAAGCATAGTCTTTCTCCCTTCTTCTTTTGGAGTCATAATACTTCCACATTCCGGACAAAACAACATTTTATTCTTTCCTCCTAAAATCCTATAAGGCTCAATAACTGAACAAACCAAATCTTAATCCAGCCTATTTTCGGTATCCTATATAAAGCTTTACCTATAAACTGCTCTTCTTCTACAGCAAAAGGGTCTGAACCATCATTATTATCTCCTTTAATAATATAACTTTGTTCTTCTTCATTTATATACGTAACTCTATGAATAATAGGGTACTGATGACTTGCAGAAGTATAGACTAAGACATCTCCTACAATAACTTCATCTACTCCCACGAGCACAATAACATCTCCTTTATCAAAACCATTTGTAAAACGATAATCAAGGAACATCTCCTTTGTAATACTCTGCTCTTCATACCATTGTCCATTTGCTTCCCACCATGCATCAAAAGCAAAACCTTCATGTTCCATACTCCCAGAAATTACTGCAACAAGGGGAAGAGAACTGCCTAAAAGCAATGCAAGACCAGGATAAATAATAAATTTTACCAACAAAAAAGCCAAAACAATGTTCACAATCCAAGAAAGAGCAGAATCATCATGAAAAATAAAAGTATAGATTTTTTTGAAAGAATCCTTCATACAAAGAAGAAAGAAAAAGTACTTTAAATATGTTCTTATTTCATTGCTTTTGCAAACTGTGTTTTAAACTCAGTATTCTTCTTTTTTATGCTGCTAAGCGTTTCAAGAAGGACTTTCTTAGGATCCTTTTTTGTAGTCTCAAGAAGAATAACAATATTTTGTGTTTGTGGATGCATAAGATTATACCCAGAAACAGTAACATCTCCTTCATTCCAAAGCTCTTTTGTAATCATATTTGCAAGAGTATGAGATCCACCAACAATTTCAAATCGTAGACGATTTTTTTCATTTTCAAGAACTTTAATTTCCATATCACTTTAGAGTTCAATACCCCTTTTTAAGCTTTTCGCCAGAATTCCATACAGCTACAAAAACTCCATAATCCTTTTAAAGGCCTTAAAAGAGAGCAAATTCATGGGAGAATTGTCAATCGTTATACCTGCTTTCAACGAAGAAAAGAGCTTAGAATATTCTTTGCAAAAAATAATAGACTATGGAGAAAAGAACTTTTCAGACTATGAAATCCTAGTCATAAATGATGGTTCTCAAGATGCAACAGCAGATATAGCAGAGAAATTCAAGGCTAAAAAAGTCAAACTCATCCAGAATCCAAAAAATATGGGAAAAGGATTTTCTGTAAAACTGGGTATGATAAATGCAAAATATGACCTCATTCTCTTCACAGATGCAGATCTTGCAACGCCTATAGAAGAACTGCCAAAATTTCTCAAAAGTATAGAAGAAGGTTATGATATTGCAATTGCTTCACGAAGCATAGAAGGAGCAAACATTGAAGTTGCACAAACAAAATATAGGCAAGTTTTAGGAAAAGCATTTCCTATTTTAGTCCAAAATATGGTCTTGAAGGATTTTAAAGATACACAATGTGGATTTAAAGTATTCAAAAAGGAAGCTGCACGAAAGATATTCCCCAGACAAACCTTACAACGCTGGGCATTTGACGTAGAAATATTATACATTGCAAAAAAACTAGGGTATAAAATAAAAGAAATTCCAGTAACATGGATAGATAAAGGGAATAGCAAACTCTCTCCAATGAAAGATAGTTTTAAGATGTTTTATGAGATTACAAAAATAAAATATAATGATTTAAAAAAAGAATATAAGCCTTAATTTTTTTTAAAGCACCAACATCCAACATCAATATTTTTTACTCGTGAAGTATGAAAATAAAACTGTGCTTTAAGAGGGAATGTATATTGATAGACTTCTACAATCTTAAATCCTCTTTTCTCAGCAAAGCTTTCAACAAACTTTTTTGTAGAAAATTTATGAAAAGAATAAACAAGATCTGCACTTCCTAATGCTTTTTCTAAAAACACTTGGTCAGCATGCACATCTTTTGTTCCAAAAGGAGGATTCTGAAAAACAACATCAACTTTTTGAGTGAATGAAGACAATGATCCACAATGAAAAGAAACAGATAACTTCACATGTAAATATCTTTCTAAAAAAGCTAAATTCTGCTTTGCAAGAGCAAGAGCACGTGCATCAATGTCAACAAAAAACACTTTTTTCGCACCTAAAAATAAAGCGCCAAGACCAAAAATTCCTGTACCACAACCAAAATCAGCAAGAGTTTTTCCTTGAATATTACCTTTCTGATAGGCATCCCAAAGAAGATCAGCAGCAAGAGAAGAAGGAGTCTGGTACTGTTCCAATTTTACTTGAGGCTGCACAAAACTCTGGAACTGAGATAATAAAACTTCCAAATCTTTTTTTTTCATAGAAGAAGGAAAAGAATATTACTTCTTAAACTTTATGACATCACCAATCGTAACACCAGTGCTAGAACTTCGATAACTTTCCACATCTTCATCGGAAGTTTTCTCTTCTTTCTGCACCAAATCAATCTTAAAAAACTGCTCTAGCTTTCGTGCCAATTTTATAGTAGGCTCCTGATGTCCAGATTCTATTTTTTGTAATACAGAACTTTTTTCAGCAAGATCTAATGCAACTTCTTCTTGAGTTTTTCCAGTCTTTTCTCGCGCATTTCTTACTCGCTGTGCATAATCCCTAACAATATTTTCATCACCTGAGAAATCTGGTGGCAAACTCATAGAGTTATATCGATGCGTTTTATAATATTCAAGCCTTTTATCAATTACATCTTTAGGAACTTGTTTCAATTGGACAACTTCTCCAAAGCGAACACACTTATCACAAAGGGAAAGCAGTGTCCCTTCTACAATTGCTCGATGAAAGCTTTCTCCAATATATCCACACATTTCACAGCTAGGCATAGAAAGCTAAAAGAAAAAGAGATTTATAAAAATTCTGTACTTCTAAAATATAACAATATTTAATAAGGAAATAAAGTTTAGGGATATAAATTGAAGCCAAATAATGATTTTTACGAAAAGGTTCATCCAGAGTATTATGAAGAACTCCCTCAAAAAAGCTTAAATCCTATTCGAAGATGGTTCCATAAAAAACGATATGAAATCCTCAATAATTTAGTTAAAGAAAATTATCAAGAAGGGAAAATCATCGTAGACATGGGTTGTGGTTCTTCTGCATGGAATAAGAATAAACTTCCTGTAATAGGTGTGGACATTAACAAAGCCATGCTTGAGCATGCAAAGCAAAAAGGGAACTTAAAAGAATATATTTGTGTAAATTTAGAGAATATTACTCTAACAGATAATTTTGCAGACATAGTCATATTAAGTGAAATAATTGAACATGTAGAGGATCCTCAAAAGGTACTAGAAGAAGCCACTCGTATCGCAAAGCCTAATGCAAAAATTATTATATCCGTCCCTTATGATTCTCCCTTAAGCCTATGGTATCCTCTTTTCAATATACAATGTTTAGTTTATGGCTATCTCCTAAGCAAACCATTTTACAAAGATTTTGGTGGCCATATTCATCATTTTACACCAGGGAAAATAAAACAAGTTATAGAAAAGACAAAATTAAAAGTTATAAAACAGTTTCATAACAAAAGATTTACAATCTATACAATTTGTACAAAGTAACTTTAAGGTTTACTAGACTTCTGGCGACCATCATGAAAAAGGTATACCCCAGTTCCAATAATTCCTGTCGTATAATTCATCATAAGAATAATGATATACATTGCGACAGTTGCTTCTAGAGGAACGCCTACTCTACTAAACAAAAATGTACCAACAGCTTCACGAATTCCTAAACCATTTGGTGTGAGTGGTACTAAACTCACAATGAGGGTTACTGCGTTAATAAGAATTGCATAGAGAAAAGATACATCTATACCCATTGCTTTGAAAATAAGAATAATAAGTAAAGCATTTCCCAATGGGCGTAAAAAAGTGATAAAAATATTAATAAAAACTTTATCTTTATGATAAGATAAAAGATTTCTAAATGTTTTATAGAATCCTTGGAATTTGTCTGCATACTTTCCTATAACCTTTATTGTCCATCTTCTTGCTAGAGGTGTAAATAAAAATAACCCTGCAATAATGCAGAGGAGTGCAAAGAATAAACCCCAATACAGTTCTGTAGAATGAAGAATACTAAAAATACCTAATGCTGCAATGATCCCAAAAATAATCAAAGTAATGAGTTTATCTGTAATTGTTAATGCTGTACTTGCCCCTATATCAAAGCCTTTTTGTTTTGCAAAATAAATAATGGAAAGATCTCCTGCTCGGCCAGGAAGAATAAGCCCCATAGAAAAGCCTACAAGATAGAAACGCATCCATTCCATAAGAGGAGTATGTTTAATTGAATCAAAGAGTGCTTTCAAACTGTATGCAGTTATAACCAATGCAATAAGATAAACAATAAGTCCTATACTTATCCAAAACAGATCTACTGTTCTAAGAATTTCTATAGTTTCTCTAATATGGATCTTACTAATAAGAAAAAGAAGGATGAGTGCACAGAAAAGAATCTCAAGAATGATACGTATCTCTGATTTCATTTCCTATTCTTAAGATTTTAGAACTTAAAAGCTTTCTTTGTCTAGGAAGCCTGTTTAGTTTAGATATTGGCTAAAATGACTACAGAAAAGTACTCAGGTTATACTATGCAGAATATTTATAAATGGGACTTAAATTTTAACGCATTTAGGGAATGTCATGAAAAAATATCTTGTTACAGGTGGAGCCGGATTTATTGGGAGTAATTTTATACATTATCTTTTTAGAAAATATCCCAATTGCCATGTGATAAATTTAGACAAACTTACCTACGCAGGAAATTTGGATAACCTTCTTGATGTAGCCAATAATCCCCAATATAAATTTGTTCATGGAGATATAGCAGATATTGATTTAGTTAAAAAACTTCTTCCAGGAATAGATTATATTGTTCATTTTGCAGCAGAATCCCATAATGATAGATCTATCCTTGATCCATCTATTTTTCTTCGAACAAATGTATTGGGTACGCAAATGTTATTAGAAGCTGCTAAAGACGCACATATAAAAAGATTTCACCAAATTTCAACGTGCGAAGTTTTTGGTGAACTTGAACTAAATGAAGAGAGAAAATTTCAAGAGTCTGATCCCTATCAACCAAAAACTCCCTATAATGCTTCCAAGGCTGCAGCAAATCATGTTGTTATGTCCTATTATCACACATTCCAAATTCCTGTAACAATGAGTCATTGTTGTAATAATTATGGTTCTTATCAATTCCCAGAAAAACTCATTCCTCTTTTTGCTACAAATGCTCTTGAGAATAAGCATTTGCCTTTGTTTAGAAGTAGTGCATATAAAAGAGAATGGATTCATGTTGATGATCACTCAGAAGCTATTGATTTGATTTTAGAAAATGGAAAAATAGGAGAAGCATATAATATTGGCACAGGTGTTGAAAAATCTGTTGAGGAAATTACTAGTATTATTTTAAGTGTTTTAGCTAAGCCAGATTCTTTGAAAGAGTACGTTACTGATAGATTACAGCATGATAAACGGTATCTTTTAGATTCTAGTAAAATTATTCGTGAACTCGGCTGGAGTCCTCACTATGATTTTGAAAAAGGCATACAAGAAACTATTAAGTGGTATAAAAATAATGAATCTTGGTGGAGGAAATTAAAATGAAAGGAGTTGTTTTAGCAGGAGGCCTTGGTACAAGGTTGTATCCGTTGACTTTAGCAGTAAACAAGCATTTATTACCTGTTGGCAGAGAGCCAATGATCTATAATCCCATTCGTAAATTAGTAGAATCTGGAATAGATGATATTCTAATTGTTACAAGTTCTCAACATATGGGAGATATTGTTACTCTTCTTGGTAGCGGTAAAGATCTTGCATGTAGTTTGACATATAAAGTTCAAGATGAAGCGAAAGGAATTGCTGATGCATTACGACTTGCTGAAGGTTTTGCGCATAATGAAAAAATTGTTGTTATTCTTGGAGATAATGTTACTACAGCTTCTATAGCCCCTTATGTCCAAGCTTTTCAAGAGCAAGAAAAAGGCGCAAGAGTTTTGCTTAAGCATGTCCATGACCCTTCAAGATATGGTGTTGCTGCCTTAGATGAACGACAAATTTTAGAAATTCAAGAGAAACCGACTTTACCTAAATCTAATTTTGCAGTTATAGGCTATTATATGTTTGACAAGAGAGTTTTTGATATTATTCGCTCTATTGAGCCATCAGCAAGAGGAGAATATGAAATAACAAGTGTGAACAATACCTATATTCGAGATCAGGAACTTTGTTATGATATTCTTGATGGAGATTGGGTTGATGCAGGAACCTTTGAGTCCCTTGCATATGCGAATGAAATGTTTTCCGGTGTATCTCATGACTAATGTAGATTATTCTGTTGTTGTTCCTGTCTATAATAGCGAAGAGTCTCTATCTGAATTACACCATAGACTTGTTCCTGTTTTTGAAAAATTACATCAAGATTTTGAGTTAATTCTTATTGATGATGGTAGTAGAGATAAAAGCTGGGAAGTCATGCAAAAGTTGCATGAAAAATATAAAAGAGTAAAAATAGTTCAGTTAATGAAAAATTTTGGGCAGAATAATGCATTGATGTGTGGACTAAATTTTGCTTCTGGAAATAGAATGATCATTATGGATGATGATCTACAACATCTTCCTGAGGAAATTCCAAAATTAATTTCTAAGATGGATGAAGGCTATGATGTTGTTTATGGGAAATATTTAAAGAAAAAACATGTGTGGTATAGAAATATTGCTTCAACACTAGTGTATGGAAGTTTCAGCAAAATGATTGGTTTAAAGATGAAGGTTAGTGCTTTTAAAATTATTAATAGACAAGTTGTGAATGAAATTATAAAATTCAAAAGCCAAAACCCTCATATAGATATTTATATTGCACGTGTTTTATCACCACAAAGAATTTCTAATGTAATTGTTCGTCATGCCTCACGAAAGTATGGGGAAACAAATTATAATTTTTGGACGCTAAGTAAATGGGCCTTAGATATTCTTTTTAATTTTACAACTTATCCCTTAACTTTGGCAATAATTATTGGATTCTTTTTTTCCATATTCAGTTTTTTTTTAGCTTTCCTCTATTTTATTTCTTACTTCCTTACTGACATACATGTAAGTGGTTTTACAACTCTTATTTTAGCAGTTACTTTTTTTTCAGGGATCATCCTTTTTGTAATAGGAATTATAGGGAGGTATATTGGGAGTATATTTTTGGATGTAAATAATAAACCTCAATTTGTTATTAGAAATGTTAAAAAATAAGAAATGCCTTGTTACAGGATCAAATGGTTTTATAGGAAGGCATCTTGTAGATAGATTACATAAAGAAGAAGCAATAGTTTATTCTTTAAATAGAACTTCAAGCAGAGTAAAAACTTATCAACAATATATTGTAGATATTAGAGATTCTTTAGCAATTCATAAAGTAATTCAAGAAATAAAACCTGAGTATATTTTCCATTTTGCTGGAAGTACACTAAGGGAAAGTCCTGAACAAACTCACCTTATTGATATAAATGCTTTTGGGACAAAAAATGTATTAAATGCGCTTTCTTCCATCAAGTATAACCTCCTTATTTATCCCAGCACTAGCTCAGTCTATAACAATAATTATTCCATTTTTTCTGAGGATACAGAAAGAGAGCCAAAGACAATCTATGGAACATCAAAACTACTTGCAGAAGAATCTTGTTTAGAACACATAAAATTTGGAAAAACAATAATCATTGTACGACCTTCTAGCATTTATGGGCCAGGACAAGAGGATGGGACTATGTTTATTCCTACATTAATGCGT
Organism: Nanobdellota archaeon; assembly: GCA_013331795.1. Classification (GTDB taxonomy): domain Archaea; phylum Nanobdellota; class Nanobdellia; order SCGC-AAA011-G17; family GW2011-AR17; genus JAGVZZ01; species JAGVZZ01 sp10136u. The sequence goes on along the minus strand of DUFP01000005.1, from coordinate 35,741 downwards.
GTTTTTAAAGAAGGTGGCACTTTCGAGCTTCAAGATGGAAAGCAAACAAGAGATTATTTGTATATAGATGATTTTATTCAGCTTTTAATGGATATTACTGCTTCAAATATGAGAGGAGAAATTTTAAATTGTGGCACAGGAAAAGAGAGAACTTTAGAAGAAGTTGTTGATCTCCTTTCAGTGTTATGTAAAGATAAGAAAGGCAAGATAGTTTCTGTTCCATTTAGAGAAAGTACAGATTATCTACATCAAAGAGTTGATTTAACAAAAGTAGAAGCTCTTTTAGGATGGAAAGCTAAAGTTTCTTTAGAAGAAGGTCTAGAAAAAACAATAAAACTATGGCGAAGGAATTCTTTTTAGTTTCCAAATCTTTAAAAATAGTACTCTTTTTTCTTTTCTTATGAAATGTAATCTTTGTGGGAGTTTAGAAACAAAAAAATATGTTGTTTTTAAGGAATATACACTTATGAAATGTTCTTCTTGTGGGCTTCTTTTTACAGATCAAAATTCTATTCAAGTGAAAAATATGTATTCTAAAGATTATTTTGATGGAGTACATGGGAATTTTTTTGTAGATTGTAAAAAAGGGTATGAGAGCAGAATAAAAGGAAGTGGAAAATTACAAAACTTCCAACATATATTACAAAAAATAAAAGAAATAAAGCCTCAAGGAAAGTTTATGGATATTGGTTGTGCTACTGGTGTTTTCCTAGACATGGCCCAGAAAGAAGGGTATGATGTTACTGGTGTTGATGTTTCTGCATTTGCCTGTCAATATACTTCTGAAAATTTTGGAATTAAAACTTTGCAAGGTAAATTAGAAGATCTTCATGTAGAAGATAAAAGTTTTGATATTATTACTATGTGGGATGTCATTGAACATGTTCCTGATCCGCATGCATTCTTGAAGGAAGTCAATAGAGTATTGAAGGATGATGGGATTATTTTTGTATTGACAATAAATGACTCTAGTCTCATGGGATGGCTTGCTGAAGGGATTTATGTAAGCAGCTTTAAAACCATTCCTACATTTACACGTATGATACATCCCATTCACCATAATTATCACTTTAAAGAAAAACATGTACAAAAATATTTAGATACAAATGGTTTTTCTTTTATATGGAAAGAAAAAAGTGAAATGCCCGCTGAAACTATTGAGGGAGGAGCTTTTGTAAAGAATGCCGCTCGTGTATTATATTTTATTTCTGGGCTTACCCATTTACAACATGAAATTCGTGTTATTGCAAAAAAAAAATGAATAAGACAACTGGTTTTTGGTATACTCTTTTTGACATGCCTGCTGTATATAATTCTGTACGCGCAGTTTTACTTTTTGGAAAAGGAAAAATGTTTTCTCGTATTAAAGACGCTGTTGCTTTACAAAATGGAGAGAATGTCCTTGATGTTGGTTCTGGGCCTGGAGAACTAAGCAAATTATTTCAAGGTGACTATGCAGGTGTTGATTATTCTAATAATTATGTCGCGTATGCACAAAAAAAATATCCTGGAAAAAAATTTTTTCAAGGAAATGTTCTTCAATTAAGTATCCCAGAAAAGTCATATGACGTTGTCCTTTTGGCTAGTTTTATCCATCATTTTTCTGATGCTGAAGTAGATCAAATCTTACAAAACTTGTCTACCATTGCAAGGAAAAGGATAATCCTCTTAGAACCTTGCCATTGGAAAGGAAATCCCCTTGCATGGTTGCTTCTGAAGATGGATAGAGGAGCACATATACGTAGCTTTGAAGAACAAAAGACATGCGTAGAAAAATATTTTACTTTAGAAAATGCCAATACTTTTTATTCAGGAGCATATAAATTATCTATTATTGTTGCAAAACAAAAGATGAATTAAGAAGACATGTATCTCCCCTTTCTTGAATTATTTCCCAACCACACCCTGAAATAATAGGACAATATTTTCCATTTGCTAAAAGTTGAGTTGTATTAAACTCCTTAGTTAACGTATCAAGATCCTCACAATTACCATTGATATATATATCCATATATAAAATATTTAAAGAATGAACATAGCTATATTCTTTATTTACTTCAAACCATCCAGAAGCAGAACTGATATTATAATAAATGGCAGCATAGGAATACAAAGAGCGGGAATATAAAGTACCATCAGTTTCTTCATTAAACATAAGGAAATGGCTATCTTGATCCAGAAATGGAATTAATGCAATTGCTTCTTCTCCATGCTCAGTCCAAGGTTCCATCATAGGAGTTTTAAACATATTATATCCCACAGATAAAACAGCAACAAGAATCAAAGCAATTGCTAAGAATTTTTTCCAATTTTTAGAAATATGAGTAAACTGAAGACTAAGGAAAAGAACAACAAAATTTAAAGTGATAAAGTCCTCCCAAGGATCAGGATAAACATTCTTCAATATAGGAACAAAGATAACAAGCCGTGTAAGATAGAGAAAAGTAAATAAAAGCACAGGAGAAAAAAACAAAAGCCAATTTCCTTCTTTGTTCTGTTTATAAAAGAGATAAAAGGATATAAACAACCCTAATGCTAAGAACACTCCAGCAAGATTATTCCAAAAATAACTATGCCAATCAAGCAACCATTGGCTATAACCAAACTGAAGAAACCCAGTTTCAAAAGTTGCTTTAAGGAAATGAAATAACCAAAAAGAAGAAAATAAAATACTTAAAAGCATAAGAAGAACAAGAGTAATTCTCTCCCGTATATCTTTGACAAGAAAAAGCCCAAGCAAAAATGCACTTGCAAGTACTGTTTCTGTTTGATGTGTGAGTATAAGTCCAGCATAAACTAAAGGAAGAAAAATGGCTTTCATATTCAGAGGTCTATCCTTAAAATAAACACATAAGAAGAAAAACAAAACTAAAAGATCAAGAGCCATAAGTGAAGGTATTCTCCCTTGTTTGAATACAGCCCCAATAACCATGGGGTTTCCATAAATAAAAGCAAATAAAGCAATTTTTTTCACCAGAGAAAGTTTGAGTTCCCTCCCAAAAAAATAAATGATCAGAAAACCAAAAGCAAAAAGGAGAAGTGTAGACACAAAGGTTGCAAGCATCAAATCACCAAATAATTTATACAAAGGATAAGTAAAGAACACCCAGCCAGGAGGATAAATATTAAAAAGTATAAAACCATTATACCATTGTGGAACATGCCCTAAATATCCATACATCTCAAAAAAAGGGATATCTGCTATATAGGCAGTAAGATCATTGGTAATATCTAATGGGAAGCGATAAAGAATAGTAGAAAAATTAATGATTCTATAAAGAAAGTTTCCAAATAACAAAATAATTGGAATAAGAAGAATTTTATCTGAAAATTTCATATTGGTTTTTCCTTTAAGTATTTTATAAGAGTTATGGAGTTACTTTTTCATATCTGCAAGGAGACCAAAAAGCATAATTTGTATCCCTGCAAGAATAAGCATTGCTGCTAGAATAACTCTTGGAATTCCTCCGACCATTCCTGTATCTAAATAATTATATAAAATCCATAAGCTTGATAGTACTCCTAAAGTAAAGAGAGCTACCCCAATCTTTCCAAAGAATGCTAAGGGATTATAATCCCTATAAATTCTAAAAATATTTATCCATGCTCTTATTGCATAATCAAAAGGACCTTTCATTAAATGGCTTTCTCTTGTTTTTCGAGCATAAATAGGAATTTCTTTAATTCTAAATTTTAAGCGTGCTGCACGAATAAGCTGTTCATGTGTGTAGGTAAAATTTGTAGAAAAATAAATATCTTTTGCAACATTTTTTGTAAAGGCACGAAAACCTGTTGTTGAATCTGTTATTTTTGTTTGGCAAAGTTGTGTAAAAACATACGCAAAAGCCATATTTCCAAATCTTTTTATGAGAGGCATATTTTCTATTTTTCCTGTAAATCTGGATCCAATAACTAAATCGTTTCCCTTTTCAATTTCCTCAAGAAGTTTTGGAATAAATTCTGCAGGGTACTGGCCATCTGCATCAGTGTGTACAATGATGTCTGCATTAAGTTCCAAGCAGTATTTGATTTCTGCCTGAAATGTATCCGCAAGGCCTTTATGCCGTTCATTTAAATGAACTAAAGCCCCATACTTTTTAGCAATCCTTACAGTGTTATCGGTGCTCCCATCATCTTGGACATGAATTTTATATTTGTATTTTGTCTGATCCATAATAACTTTTATTTCAGAGATTACTGCACCAAGTATTTGTTCTTCATTCCAAGCAGGGATAGTAATTATAACAAGCATAAATAGGTCTTTAAGTTCCTCTTTAAAAACTTTGTCGATCTTGAATTTCATAGATATATAAAATGTAGAAATTACTTAGAAAACATTATAAAGAAGTTCTGTATCATAAATGTATGAAAGACAAGCTTTTAGGAGTAAAAATTCTTTCTATTTTAAATTATGTTGGTGCAGGAATGTATTTGCTCTTTGCATTGCTCTTACTTTTTGTTGCAGTTGGCTACAATTCTCTAGAAAATAGTGGAGAACTTGAAGCAAGCTTTACTGCTGAGGAATTAGCTCAATTACAATCATTTGGAGATCTTACTACTTTCTTTTATATTGCAGCAGTTATTTGTCTTGCACTTGCTGTATTAGCCTTCTTTTTAGGAAGAGCTTTTTGGAAAGGCCAAAATTGGGGAAGAGTTGTTACATTGGCACTAAGTGCTTTAGGAATAGTTTTTTCTTTAGTGAGCCTTGTTTCTGCATTTATTGATATAGACAGTATGACAATTTTTGTGAGCCTTATACAGATTATTATTAATACAGTTATTATTTGGTATCTCTTACGTGCAGACGTTATCAAATATTTTACTTCTAAAAAGAAAAATTAATTTAATTATTCATACCAGACATTCCAAGAACCATTTTTAGTCCTTTCAAATTTCTTTTAATATCTCTAATATTTCTCATCCTAGATACTCTTTTTATAATATATTTTGGGCGTAAATAGAATTTTTTAAATGCTAAACGTTGCATCTTTTGTAATTCTTCCACATTAGGATAGCCTTTAACGAGAAACACCGGAGCAAAGATATGATAATCCTTAAAGTTTTTATCTAATGTTCCCCATTTGTCTGCAGTATTCCAGAGTTCTGTTCCTGGAAATGGCGTTGCAATAGAAAACTGTGCGTAATCAGGATCTAATTCAATAGCAAAGTCAATAGTTTTTCTTCCTTGTTCTGGTGTTTCTCCAGGAAGACCAAGAATGAATGAGCCTCTGACCTCAATACCTGTTTTCTTAACCATGGCAACACCTTTTCGGATCATTTCGAGAGTTGTTTTTTTCTTAATATTATCAAGCATTTCCTGATTTCCAGATTCAATACCAAAAAACATGTTCCAACAGCCTGTTCTTGCCATAGCAGTAACAATTTCTTCATTTATGAGATCTAATCGTGATTCACAAGACCATGCAATGGTGATGTTTTCTGTTTCTAAAGCTTTACAAAAGTCTAAGACCCATTGTTTGTTCATGGTAAAAATATCATCCCAAAATGCAATCTCTTGAACATTGTATTTTTCTTTCAGATGTTTAATTTCTGCAATGACATTTTCTACACTTCTTTGACGATATTTCCCATTTGCAGATGCACAAAAAGTACATGTATAAGGACAACCTCGTGTTGTCATCATTTGAAAAACATTCTCTGAGACTCTATAATTATTAGGTAAAGAATTATATTTTTTCATATCTAAAAGATGCCGGGCAGGGAATGGAAAAGTGTTGAGATCTCGTACCATTGTTCCATCGACAATTTTTTTTTCTAAAAACAGTTTAGGATTTGCAGCAATATCTCTAAAGGTAAGCTCTGCTTCTCCCTTGATAACCATGTCACAACCTGTATCCCTAAGAGTATCTTCAGGCATTTGCGTTGGATGTGGACCACCAATAACAATGAGTGTTTTTGGAGCTACAGCCTTGATTGCTTTTGTAATCTCTACTGCACGATCGATAAGAATCGTGACTGCTGCAAGACCTACAATTTCTGGTTTCCAATCTACGACTTCCTTAACTACATCTTCTTGAGTTTGCTTGTATGTAGGACAATCCATGATTCTCACTTCATGACCTGCTTCTTCGAGAACTGCAGCAATGTAGCAGAGACCTAAAGGTGGAAGGTGACCACCAATATCTTCTCCAACATTATTGTTATATCTTTCTTTCATAGAATATGGAGGAAAGATGAGGAGGATTTTCATTCTTTTCATTTTCCTTTTCGAGCTTTTTAAGGTTTATGGAGATTTAAGAGGTAGAAAAGTTTAGATATATGCCATATATATATGATATATATGGCACAAGCAATGATACATATTGAAGAAGAAACAAATCGCATTTTATCTATTGTTAAAGCTAAATATGGCCTCAGAGATAAATCTATGGCTATAGATCTTGTTGTTAAGAAATATAAAGAAGATTCGTTAGAACCTGCTTTACATCCTGAATATACTGAAAAGTTACAAAAAATTAGTAAAGGAAAACATATTTTTGTTGGTAGTGTTGAAAATCTTAGAAAGAGGTATGAAAAATAATTATATATACTTTTGTTATTAGTGAACATTTAGATAAGAAACTTTCTAAACTTATTAAAAAGAATAAATTCCTTTATGAAGCAATTACAAAAAAAGCTGAAGAAATTATACTTAATCCTCATCATTATAAAAATCCTAGATCTCCTATGCAAGGCTTTAAACGTGTACATGTAGGAACACATTTTGTTCTTATCTTTTCTGTTGATGAAGATACTAAAACTATTATTTTAGAGGATTATGACCATCACGATAAAATCTATTAACTCGTAAATCCAAGAACGAATCGTGCACCTTTTGCATATCTCTTAACATCTTCCATCGATTTAATCTTCTTCACTCTTCCCCAGATATACTTTGGTCGTAAGTAAAATTTTCTAAATGCTTTTTTTTCTAATTTCATAAGTTGTTCTTTATTTTTATATCCAAATGGAAGAAAGACTGGTTCCCAAATAGTAAACTTATCAAAATTAGATGTATCTAAAGTTCCCCATTGATCTGCTGTATCCCAAAGTTTTGTCCCAGGAAAAGGTGTGTTAATACAAAATTGTGCATAGTCAGGATCAAGTTCAATAGCAAAGTCAATTGTTTGTTCTCCAAGTTCTGGTGTTTCTCCTGGAAGGCCTATGATAAATGATGCTCGAATTTCAATGCCAGCAGCCTTTGTCCATTTAACTGCATCACGAATTTGCTGTACTTTTAATCGCTTGTTAATATTATCTAAAAGTTGTTGATTTCCTGTTTCAAGGCCATAAAAAATATTCCAACACCCAGCTTTTGCCATTTTTTCTAATATTTTCTCATTGACACAGTCTGCACGAGCATAACAAGTCCACGTAACATCAACACCCTGTGCAAGCATTTCATCACAAACATCTTCCGTCCACTTTTTATTTATAGTAAATAAGTCATCCCAAAAAGAAATTTCTTTTGCATCATATTTTTCCTGTAAATGTTTTATTTCTTCAACTACTTTTTTAGGTGAGCGTGCTCGAAATTTATTCCCGAAAATAGCAGGGTTAGAACAAAAGTCACAAGAGAAAACACAGCCACGAATTGCAAGCATATGCACACTTGGAAGTCTTTTGTACTGATTTGGCAAAGGAATATATTTATCCATTGGTAGAAGATCTCGTGCTGCAAATGGAAGGTCATCTAAATGAGGTATATCATCTCTAGGTTTATTCTTTAGTACTTCATTATGTATTTTAAATGCAGTCCCATCAATAGTCAAAAGTGTTTTTTTATCTTTAAGAAAATCCTGTTTAGTTTTGTGTTTCTCATATTTTTCAAGTATATCCATTAAAGTTAATTCTCCTTCACCATAAACGACCAAATCAAAGCAATCATTTTCTTCTAAAATTTTAAAAGTATGAATAGTTGCATGATGACCGCCTAAAATAATCAATGTTCCAGGAAATTTTTCTCTAAACGCTTTTGCACACTCTGTTGAGCGATTGAACACAGAAGTTATTGCAGTGAGGCAAACTACTTTTGGCGGATCTTTCTCTGCAATTTTAATAAGATCTTCATTCGTGTAATCGTACACAAGAGAATCAATAAGACCAACAGTTCTTCCTTTCTCCCTGACATAAGCTGCTAATGCAGCAAGACCTAGAGGAGGCAAGTGCCCACCAGCATTCCCTACAGATTTCCCATACCTTTCATCAACAGAAAGAGGAGGGCTTACAAATAAGATATCCATGTAAGATTTTTTTAGAGCCTTTACTTTATAATCTTTATTGATCTTCTTTTTCTATGAGGCTAAGCTTCTCCTCAGTAATATTATACACATAAATACTATACCCTATACGAGCAAGAGGTTCATAAGTCCGCAACCAAGCATAACATTCCATATCAATTTCTTGTATATCCTCATACCAAAATCTCCCACCATAAAGACTATTAACACTCACAGCAAGAATCCCAGTAGTAGGTTCACAACCTAACTTCTCATAGGTTATATTCCTATATTCAGGATGTTCAAATCCAGCATAGCGAAGTTTAATTTGAGTTATATTATTTTTTTTTAAATAAAATTGAAGATTAACTAAATCCTGGCCTAAATCAAGGCTATCATCTATAACATAAAGAGGCGCTTCTTCAGGAGAAATAATTCCATTAAAGTAAGCAATGTAAGACGGTGCAAAAAGAACAGAAAAAAGAATATATAACAGAAGCAAAAGAGAAAATAAATAAGGAAATATTCTCTGGTTAAATTTCTTAAATTGAAATACCTTAGCTGCAAAAATAAATAAAAAGAAATGTACAAACAGCATATGCCTTAATCCAAGATTAAGTTTCATAAGGAAAGAGGTAATAAAAAAGAAAATAAAAATAGGAAGAAGAAGGCTAAGCTCATCTTTCCATTCCTTTGCTTTTACTTTCATAAAGAAAAAAATACTAAAGAGAAGAATAAGCAAAAAAGGAAGAGGGGTTTTTACAAGGTATTCAAAAAAATAATAGTACCATACACCATGACTAGAGTATTCCCCCATAAAATATTGAGAATGACCGCTTACCGAATGTCTAAACTGCGCAGCATATGCAGCGAGGCTGGAAGCACCAGGAACAGGAACATCTTTCAAAACAAAAGCAAATGTTTTTTGGAGGTAAGTATTATCTGTAAATTCCTCAGTGAGTTCATAAAGCCTTTCATCTGTTCTAAATTCTGAGGATTGTGCATAAAAAGGATTACTGGAGTCATAGATAGGATGAATATCCCTAATATTAACAAGAGAAAAAATAAGTAATGCAACACATCCAAGAAAGAAAAAGTCTCGAATAAAAATCTTAATAGAAAAGCCCTTATGTAAAAAATAAAGCGCAAAATAAATAGGGATCACAAAAAGAGCAGTACTCTTAGAAGCAAGAGCAAGACCAAAGAACACTCCCCAAAGAAAAAAAGGTAAATTTTTTTCCGTTTTCAAATATTTCCAAAGATAATAACAAGAAACAAACATAAACCCTGCAACAGAGAGGTCAGTCATAACAACAGTTGATAACCAAAGAACATCTGGATTAAATATATAGAGCATCAAAGCAAAAGTAGCCGAAAGAAGTCCATATAACTCTCGTACCCAACGAAAAACATAATATGCAAAAAAGAAAGAAAGAAAAAGAAAAGGAATTCTAGACCAAAAGAGAATAGTATCAAGATCATTATCTCCATAATACAACCAATCATTCCGAGCAAATTCATATGGATGCTCGATTTCTGTTGGGTCTGGAGTATCTATCTCCAAAAATAAAAGGGGTGCTGCCGCAATAATATTAGTAAGAAGAGGATGTCCTGTATTGAATGTTTCTCCATAAGCAAGATAGTAATATCCAGACATAACATAAATGGGTTCACTAATAATAGTCGATGTATGCAATAGAGTATAAATGCCTAAACTAAAAAAAAGAAGAAATGCAAGAACAAAAATAATGAGAATTTTTAGTCTTGCACGCATACAAACAAAACTCTCTTTTAAAACTATTTATAAGAGTTATGGATATAAACAGACTAAATTAAAATTCTGAGTTTTTAAGAACACGCGTTTTAAGCAAAAAATGAAAACCTCTAAAATAACGGAATACATCCTCTTTTGACCTAACATTTTTAACTTTTCTTAAAAAATATTTGGGTCGAAAATAAAAATGTTTATATGCCTCTTTTTGAATAGACAAAAGTTCTTCTTTATTTTTATAACCAGATGGAAGAAACAAAGCAGTATGCTCAGTATATTTTTCAAACCCAGCATTTTCATCAAAAGTACCATATTTTCCGCTTTTACAAACTTCATGCATCTCTGTACCAGGAAAAGGAGTATTAAGAAGAAACTGTGCATAATCAAGGTCTAATTCAATAGCAAAATCAACAGTAGATTGAGCAATCTCAGGTGTTTCCTTTGGAAGACCCAGTATAAAAGATCCCCTCACTTCTATACCAGCTTCATGCGCCCATCTAACTGCATTGCGCATCATATCTAAGGTCTGTCCTTTTTTTGTAAAATTGAGAATTTCCTGATTACCACTTTCTAGGCCCATAAAAATATTCTTACATCCAGATTGAGCCATTTTCTTAAGCAAAGGTAAACTACAAAAATTTACTTTTCCAAAACAACTCCAAAGTATATCTATTTTTTGGCGGATAATTTCATCACAAAAAACATCAACCCACTCATGATCCATCAAAAATTCATCATCCCAAAAAGCAATTTCTTTTACATGATAATCATTAATAAGATAGGTAATTTCTTCAATGGCACGTTGAACACTAATTCTTCGAAATCCTTTTTCTCGTACAAAAGGACTAGATTCAAAACAAAAAGTACAAAGAGAATACGTACAGCCCCTACTTGTAATCATATTCCCTACAGGAAAACGATGATATTGGCTTGGTAATGGAACATAATGAGACATTGTAAAAAANNTGTTCTAAAGCCTGGAGCAACTCCTTAAATGTATATTCACCTTCACCAGAAACAAGATAATTAATAGTAGGATTCGCTTTAAGAGTTTCTTCTGGAAACATACTTGCATGAAGACCTCCACAAACAATAATGACATGAGGAATATGCTGTTTAATTAAAGCCACTAATTCAGCAGTTACTAAAGACGTTGCAGCAAGAATAGAAAAACAAACAACTTGAGGCTGATAATCTTTAATAAAATCAATAAGCTTTTGTTCAGGCAAATTTTGAACTTGCATATCTAAAACTTTTACTTCATGACCATCTTGATCTAAGATTGTTGCAAGAAGAGCAATACCAATGGGGGGTAAAAAACCTTGTTTCTGCTCAGTTTTACCTTCCTTCTTAATCCCACCAAATGGAGGAACAACAAACAAAACTTTCATAAATTTTTAAAGCAGTCTAACTCTATTTAAATCTTATGGAAAAAGAGAAAACAAATTATGGCTAAAAGAATGTTCTAAAGGCTAAAATAAAATAGAAAGAAAAAAGGATTCCATAAATCTTATAAAAGCAACAAAACAATTAAAAAATATGACTCCAAAAATTTCTGTAGTTATACCTGTATTTAATCAAGCAGCACTGCTTAAGAAAGCACTAGAATCATTAAAAAGGCAAACTTTCAAAGATTTTGAGATCATTGTTATAGATGATTGTAGCAAAGATAATTCTTCAGAAGTTGCAAGGGCATATACTCAAAAAGTATTCAAAAACATAGAAAATAAAGGACCTGCAAGAACAAGAAATATTGGGATAAGCAATTCTGAAGGAGAAATAATTGCATTCACAGATAGCGATTGTGACGTAAACGAAGATTGGTTAGAAGAGATTGTAAAAACATTTCAAAATAAAGATATTCAAGTAAGTGTAGGAAACACAACTATTCCCCCATCTGGATATATAGGAGATAGCATATCTACACTAGGCCACCCAGGGGGTGGTACCATGGGGTTTGATAAAATGTGGAAAGTAGATAAAAATGGATTCGCAACAAATATTTCTAGTTGCAATCTTGCAATTAGAAAAAGTACCCTTGAGAAATATAGTGGTTTTGATGAAACATTTCCCTTAGCAGCAGGAGAAGAATTAGAATTATCTCAAAGATATAAAAATTTAGGGGTAAAAATAAAATATAACTCTAAACAAAAAGTCAATCACATACCAAGAAAAAGCCTTAAATCTTTTTGGCAATGGCAGATTTATCGAGGGAGAGGTAACTATTATATAAAAAAGAAGTTTAAGGATGTACATCCATTCATTAAAAACAAGATATGGTCCTCAAAAAATATAATAAAAAAAAATATATGCAACAACAAACTTCCTATGATTCTCATCCTACTTAGTCTTAGTTTTGTTTTACAACAAATAGGTTATATTATAGAAAAAAGGAAAAAACATAAGAATTAATATCCGCCTTTTCTATTTAAAAGACGAACTTGTGTAAGAAAAACCAAGCCTCTCCAATACCTAAAAACATCTTCTTTAGAATTAATACTTTTTAGTTTAAGTACAAAATATTTAGGCCTTAAATAAAATTTTCTATACGCCTTCTTTCTAAGTTTAATCAATTGTTCTGGACTCTCATAATCTTTAGGCAAAAATACAAAGTTAACATTTGTATGGCTTGCATGATCTCCATCCCCATAATAAGTTCCATACTTTTCATCCTTACAAGCATCATACATTTCTGTCCCTTCATAAGGTGTCGTAAGATTAAATTGCCCATAATCTAAATCCAAAGATAAAGCAAAGTCAATAGTTTTCTCTCCCATTTCTGGTGTCTCTCCAGGTAATCCTAAAATAAATGAACCTCGCACTTCAATCCCAGCATCATGCGCCCATTTCACAGCATTCTTCATCATCTCAAGAGTTTGTCCTTTTTTCATAAAGTTTAACAGCTCCTGATTCCCAGATTCTAATCCAAAGAAAATATTCCAACAACCTGCTTTTGCCATTTTCTTCATTCGCTCTGGTTTAACATAATTTACTTTTCCATAACAACTCCAAACAATATCAATCTTCTTTTCAATAAGAGCATCACAGAATTCCTCAACCCAATCTCCCCCCATGAGAAATTCATCATCCCAAAAAGAAATTTCCTTGGTATTATACTCCTTTTGTAAGTATTGAATTTCTTCTATTACTCGCTGCACACTAATTCGCCTATAACCTTTTTCTCGAACAAAGGGTGTAGACTCAAAACAGAATGTACAAAGAGAATACGTGCAACCACGACCAGTGACCATATTAGTATTAGGTAATCGTTTATACTGATTAGGAAGAGGAACATATTTTTTCAAATCAAAGAATTTTCTCGATGGTATTGGGAATTCATCTAAATTATTCACAATAGGTCTATATCCAGTAAACTGCATAACTCCATCTTTCATATAATAAACACCCTTTACAGCATGAATGTCTTTTTTCTTATCTAAAGCGATAATTAATTCTTTTAGAGTATATTCTGCTTCACCATAAATAACATAATCAATTGCTGAGTTTTCTAATGTTTGTTGAGGATAAATACTTGCATGTATTCCTCCACAAATAGTAATAATATCTGGGAAATTTTGACGAAAAAGAGTAAAAATATGATTAACAATAGGTGTCGTTGCAGCAAGAAGAGAGAGACATACTGCTTCTGGTTTATAATTCCTTACATAATCCAAAAGATCTTTCTCTGTAAAAATATCCACTTGAAGATCTAAAATACATACCTCATTACCTGCATTTTCCAATATTGTTGCAAGAAGTGCTGGCCCTAATGGTGGCAAGAATCCTTTCTTCTGCGTAACCTCCTCTCCTTCACTTCGAAAAAAACCATAAGGTGGAATAATAAATAGTACTTTCATAAAGAGCATACAAAATAGATCCCTATATAAAATTTACTAAGGAACTAATGAGCATTTTGTAAAACTACAATTTGATTACAGCCAAACTGAAAAGTTCTATATTTAAGAATCTTAAAGCCCAAATCTTTTGCAAGAATTTGGAATCTCTTCTTATTATAAATTACAACATGATCATCTCGTGCAGCAGGACTAAAAAGTCGAAGAGAAGAACCAATCCTATGAAATATATCATTCCCCAAAGGTGTAGGCGTAGTAATAACAATAATTCCATTACTCTTCAAATATTTTTTCGCTTCTTTCATGACATGTTTTTGATTATAGAGATGTTCAACTAATCCAACCATCAAGATGGTATCAAAAGTTTTATTCAAAGAAAACGCATCTTCATCAAAATCCAACTCAGAAAATGTTGCTTGAGGATATTTTTTCTTCATTCGTGCAACAACAGCAGGATCTCCATCTATTCCATGATAAGAAATAATTTTATTTTTACAAATATCATAAAAATCTGCTTGGCCACAACCTAAATCAAGAACATCTCCATGAACATAAGGTTTAACACGATTTTTCCTCTGTTCTCGAATAAAAGGTGTAAGGATTCCGATGGGAAGATTTCCTTCCTTTAAAGAAAATAAGGCCATAATAAAAGTTCCATGAGAATTACTTTATAAGCTTTATGCTAAACAAACGATGCTATAGAAATAAAGATTTTATTCTTTTAGATAATTAATAAATAAACAAAATTACCAGAGCTTCGCAAATCTTAAAAAAGATTTAAAAAAGAAAATAAAAATGAAAACTAAGCTTATAGGGATAGTTATTCTCTTAATAGTATTAAAAATTCTATTGGTTTTATTCATCCCTGTACCTTTAGGATTCTCTGATAGTTTAACTCATATAGAAGGGGCCAAAACATTTTTTGCAAACCCTAGTTTCAGTTCTGCAATTAATACTCAGAAATATACCATTTTCCCAATGCTTATTTCACCATTATTATTTTTAAAAAATATGAATCTAGTCTATTTTTTTATTTTAATGCTTAATGCAATAATTTCTTCTCTTATCATTTTTCCTGCATACAAGCTTGCAAAGGAATTTCTCAAAGAAAGAGAAAGTATTCTTGTTGCAATGGTAATTGCAGTTCTCCCGGCAATATTTATTTCTTCATTTTATGTTATGAGTGAAGCATTATTTTCTCTGGTCTTAATGATAACTATGTATGTATTATTCAAAGCCTTTACAGAGAAAAAAAGAAAATGGGACATTCTCGCAGGAATTTTTATTGGGATAGTTATACTTATAAAAACCCAAGGAATCATTCTTCTTTTCATTGTATTTTTTCTGCTGCTTTACATCTTAATGAAGAAACAATGGATAATTATAAAAAATAAGATTTTATTGGGAGTAAGTGGATTTTTCATTCTACTCCCATTTCTAATTGCAAAGGCCCAAAAAAATGGTTTTACACTTACGGGGATATTAGGATATACAAATGAGATAAAAAATGTAACACATGGAACAAATATCCTTGCAAAAATTCTATGGCTTTTCTTTTACACAGATTATGTTATTCTTGTAAGTGCAATTATTTGCAGTTTTATTTTCATCCTAGCATTAACAAAATATAAACAAAAAAGTGAGAAAGAAAAAGTTTTTCTTCAACTTACCTTCTGGTTGATTATAGGCACAATTCTCATCGCAGCAAACAATGGAAGCTATTTTTCAAATATTGAAGATACTAGAATAATAGGGAGGTATGTAGAAATTAGCCTAGGACTTTTAGTCCTCTCAAGTATAATTTTTATAAATGATTGGCAAAATAAATGGGATATCAAAAAGACAATTCTACTCCTATTTATAACAATTACCGCACCATTTATCCTCACCAAATCCCTCTTCCCATTAAACAATGCAGGGCTTGCTCATATTGGTGTTATACAGATTATTTTTCAATATTTTAATATCCCAATAGTTTCATTAGTAATCCTAATAAGCATAGCCACCTTTTTAGTATTGAGAATAAAAAATTTAAAACAAAAAAGATTTTTGTATTTTTTATTTTTATATTTTCTCTTGATAAGCACACTCAGTACAGGAATGATCATTTATGATGCAAATAAAAATTGGGCATCATTAGAAGAAGTAGAATTAGGACAATGGATCAATGCTAATCTCGAAAAAGACGCAACATTTCTTATCGATATTAATGACATGCCAGAGATAGATTACAGAGATAAACCCTCAAAAGTTTTTGAAACAAAAGATAGACCTATAACTGTAATAGCATACTGGATCTATGGGGATTATAGCATAACAAACATTTCAGAAGCAGAAGAATATAATTATATTATCTCAACACAAGATCTTAAATACGAAATACTAAAGAAAGGAGAAACAATAAAGATTTACAAAGTGAACACTCTTTAAGAAGGTATTTAAACAAAATATTCTAAAAGAACAAGATGAATGACCAAAAGCCCATGAATACTATCGCCAAAGCAGCGATAATCATTCTTTTTGGAACAATCTTCATTAAACTTCTTACCTATGTTTTTCGTATTATTATTGCTCGAACAGGAGTTGAGAATTATGGGCTTATTTCTTTAGGTTTAGCAGTCTATGGAGTAATAAGTGTTATCTGTATTTTTGGTATGGACACTGGGCTGTATGGACTCTTATCACGAACAATCCAAAAAGAAGAAGAGAAAGCAAAAGAGTTTATTGTTTCTGCAGTAAAAATAAGCCTTGCACTCAGCCTTATTCTTTCCTTTCTTTTGTTTATACTCTCAGATTGGCTTGCTCTTACCTACTTCCATAATGAAAATTTAAAGATTATTATCCAAATAATTGCAATATCTATTCCATTTGGAGTGTTTCGTTCTATTATTCAAACAACGCTAAGATCATTTCAACTAGTCAAGCTGGACACTGCAATTCGTATTTTTGAGAATATTAC
>DUFP01000005.1:0-18916 GCA_013331795.1 Nanobdellota archaeon | reverse complement strand
GCACCAACAGCAAGCCTTCTTTCTATAGTCAATAAAAGTATCATGACCATATTCCTTCCAGTAACAACAAAGATTTACCTTCAAGAAAATAAAGAAGAATTCAAAAAGATTTTCAGAACAACTATTCGCTGGATTCTCCTCATAAATTCTTTTGGCTTAGTTCTTATTCTACTCTTCTCAAAAGAAATATTAAGTATATTCTTTGGACAAGAATATGGAATTGCATACTCAGCATTAATTATTTTAGCAATTTTCTTTATGATTGGTGCAACATCTGATGTACCACGAGAAATCCTCTTAATGATTAAAAAAACAAAAACAATCTGGTATGTAACATTAGGAGGGATTCTTGGGAACATACTTCTCAATTATTTGCTTATTCCAAAATGGGGGATCATAGGAGCAGCAATTGGTACAGGTTCTGGTTTTTTTATAACAACAATTCTTTTTTTTAGTATGGTCTATAAAGAAACAAAACTATTTCCATTTGATTGGAACCATTTCAGAATTATCCTCGCCATTTTAAGTACTATAAGTATAATGTTTATAATAAAAAAGCAATTTACTACAGATATAAAAACAACAATCTTTTTATCCACCCTTACAATTTTTATTCATGCAGGATTACTCTTTCTTTTAAGATGCATCAAAAAAGAAGAAAAAGACATTCTTAAAGCAGGAATCCAAAAGCTCCGCTCTCACACCATATAAAAATCTACAAGAGAGCATCATAAACCTTAAAAAGGAATTTTGTGAAAGAAAAGAATGGCTATGGAAAATAACCTCCTAGAAAATAAGGTAATATTAATAACAGGATCCTCAAGGGGAATAGGCGCAACAACTGCAAGACTAGCAAAAAAATATGGTGCTGAGGTTATAGTCCATGGAAAGACTGAATCCGAACAATTAAGAGCCCTAGCTTCAGAGCTTAAAGCAAAATATATCTACTGTGATATTACAAATGAAGAAGATGTGAGAATAAAAGTAAGCAAATTAGGAAGCATAGATATTTTGGTTAATAACGCAGGGATTAATCCTTCAAAAACATTTCAGGAGTTAAAAAATGATGATTGGAGAGAAATTTTTGAAACAAATGTTTTAGGAACTGTTAATTTTTCAAGAACAGTACTCCCAAGAATGATAGAAAGAAGAGAAGGCAAAATAATAAATATTGCTTCTATTAAAGGCTATAACCACATAAATGGTAAGCCAGCGTATGCTGCTTCAAAAGCTGCTATCATGAGAATAACTTCCAGCATGGCTGAAGAATTTGCTCCTTATAATATCCTAATCAATGCTATCGCACCAGGTTTTACTGATACAGAAATGACACGAACAACCTTGTCTCCTAAGATTCAAGAACAAATTAAAAATATCCCCTTAAAAAGATTGGCTCAAGCAGAAGAAATCGCAGAGGTTATCTTATTCCTAGCAAGCAATAAAGCAAGTTATATTACTGGCCAGACAATTTTAGTTGATGGGGGATATAGCATAAAATAGTAACTGCAATGTAAAAAAAGACCATGGAAAAACTAAATTTTATCTTGGATGTTGATGGTGTACTCACTACAGGTCACTTTCTATATTCTATAGAAGGAAAAGCCTTTAAAATTTTTGGGCCACATGATGGAGATGGATTAAAAAAAATTAAAGATAAAGTAAATATCAAATTTATATCTGCAGATAAACGTGGATTTGGAATTACAGAAAAGAGAATAAAAGATATGGGCTTTACAGTAGATCTCGTTCCTGAAGCAGATCGATTAAACTGGTTTAAAGAAAAATATGGTTTTGAAAATACAATATTTATGGGAGATGGCATCTTTGACGCAGAGATTTTAAAATTATGCAAATTAGGAATTGCACCAATAAACGCACGAAAAGAAGCAAAGGCTGCTGCACACTTTATCACAGAATCAAGAAGTGGAGAAGGTGCAGTCTGTGATGCATGCTTAGAAGTAGAAAGACTATTCCTTAAGGAAACAAAAAAGGATGATTTATAAATTTTAATCCAACATAAGAAAAGTCTACTATTATCCTAGGAGATAAGAATCCCAATAAAAATACATAAAACATGATAACAAAATTTAACTCAAATAAATTTAGAATCTGTGCAAAAGAAGCGCTTGTAGCATCATCTATATACATTTGTGAAGCAATCTTGGGGCAAGTAGACCTTAGTGGAGCCTTGGTAAAAGGTGACAAAACTGCTGTAACGATTGTTGACCATGGAAGCCAAGAGCAAGCATTACCAATAATTCAACGCGCTTTTCCAGAGTATAGTATCAACCCAGAAGAAGGACCTGCATCAGGAAACGATAGCTCAACTATAAAAATATATTTTGATCCACTTGATGGTACAAGTTGCTTTTTAATTGGTGGCTCAACACCAACAGTCATTCTTGCTGCATATGATCAAGAAAAAAAGAAAGTGCTAGCATGTGCAACAATGGAGCCAATAACGGGAAAATTTTTCATTTCAATAGCGGGAGAAGGTGCATATCTAGAAAGATTTGATTATACAAAGAAAGAATGGCAAGGAAAAAGGAAACTTTCTGTAAATAACACACAATTCGGACAAAAACTTCCTCCACATGTTCTTCTAGATGCAACACATCCATTCAATAGAATGGATGGAAAAAGAAAAATTTTAACACAAGAAGGAAGAAGAAATCTTACAAGCAGTATAGAGAAATTAGGGGCAAAAGAAGCAAACTTCTTTACAAATGGTGGAAATTATGCACTTACAGCATTAGGAAACCCCACTGTTATAGGAAATATAACCACAGCTATAGGCGGGCCATTTGATATTGCAGGGATACTCCACGTTTTAGAAGCTGGAGGTGCAATAGAATGTTACAAAATTGTTGACGAAACAAGAGATCTCATTCCTATTGGGGAAGACATTGAAGCTGCAGATATAACAATAGCTGCAAACTCTCCAGAAAACCTTTTTAAATTGAAAGAAATTATAAAAGAATCTGTATATTATAAGTAAAAAGCGCAATTTTCTTATATATTTTTATTCAAAATCTACAAGAGAATAGCATAAACCTTATAAAAGAAAGTTTATGAAAGCTCATGAATGGAAAATTATAAAATCTGTATTCTTGCTGCAGGCGTAGGAAGCAGAATGGGTGCTCTTTCAGAAAATATTAGTAAAGCTGTTCTTCCTGTAAATTTTAAAGGAGTTATATCATATATTATTGAGAAGTTTCCAAAAGAAATTGAATGTGTCATTGCTGTAGGGCACAAAAAAGAAACAGTCATTGATTACCTTGCAATCGCCCATCCAGAAAGAAAATTTACCTTTGTGGAAATAGACAAATATATTGGTCCCGGCTCAGGCCCAGGATATTCCCTCTTGCAATGTAAAGATCAATTGCAATGTTCATTCATTCTTTGCACTGCAGATACAATCGTCCTAGAAGAAATTCAGGAACCTAACGAAAATTGGTTTGGTATTGCTCCAACCAGAGAACCAGAAAGATGTTGCACAGTAAAAATTAAAAATAATCTCATATATCAATTAGACGATAAAATTAAATGTGATAACAAATTTGCATTTATAGGATTAGCTGGAATAAAAGATTATGAAGAATTTTTCCAAGCATTAGAAAAAAATACTGAACAAATAAATGGAGAGATCCAAGTTTCAAATGGATTCAAAAAGCTCATAGAAAAGAAACTTGTTCCTATAGGATTTACATGGTTAGACACAGGAACATTAACAGGGTATATCGAAACAAACAATAATTTTTCTGGAGGAGAAAAAAAATTTGATTTTAGTAAGGGCGATGAATTTTTATATTTCATAAATGGAAAAGTAGTAAAATATTTTGCAAATACAGATATTGTAAATAAAAGATGTATAAGAGCAGAACAAAGTCTAAAAGGTCTTTGCCCCGAGATTGATACAAAAAAAGATAATTTTTATTCTTATAAAAAAATTGATGGGGAAACACTGTATAGTGTATTAAACAATCAACTCGTTACAGACTTTCTTTACTGGGCAAAAAGAAACCTTTGGACAAAAAAACAACTTTCAACAGATGAACAAATTGGATTCACACACGCTTGTAAAGCTTTCTACTATGATAAGACCATGAAGAGAATCGAAGCAATGGAGAAAAAAAGGCTTATTACAGATTCTGAAAATTGTATAAATGGAGTTTCCGTCCCACAATTGAGAAATCTATTCAATAAAGTAGATTGGAGCTATATCCAAAATGGAATTCCAAGTAATTTCCATGGAGACTTGCAATTTGATAATATTCTAGTCACAAGGGATAAAATAAGTAACCTCCAAAAATTTATTTTGTTAGATTGGAGGCAGGATTTTGGAGGTCTTGTAACATACGGAGATGTCTATTATGATCTCGCAAAACTCTATGGAGGAATGACTCTTTCCTATCAATTAATCAAAGAGGGAAAATTTTCTTTTGATATGAGCGGCTCAAGTATTTATTATAATTATCATATAAAAAATGATCTGCTTGAAGCAAAAGAGATATTTGAAAATTTCATAAAAAAAGAAGGATATGATCTTGATAAAGTAAAAATAATTACAGCTATTATCTTTTTAAATATGTCTCCATTACATAATGATCCCTTTGACAATATGCTTTACTATATGGGCAAAGCAATGTTGCATCGGATAATTCTTCAAAAAAATGAAAACAAAGAGGTGTCCTTAAACTATGATGAAAGCAAAACAGGGAATTGGACCAATGAGTCCAGAGATTATAGAAGCAGTTTATAGATATTCGCACTTTCATAGAACGGAACTCATGCTTATTGCTTCAAAAAATCAAATAGATCACAAAAAAGGCTATGTAAATAATTGGTCCACACAAGAGTATGCTGAGTTTTTGAAAGGCATGAAAGAAAAATATAAAAATAGCAATGTAAAGATTTGTCGAGACCATTGTGGCCCGGGGTTTAATGGAATTGACGAACTGAGCGATGTATACAGCACTATTGAAACAGATATTAAAAATGCCTTTGACCTTATTCACATTGACTTCTGCCATTTCAAAGGTTCAAAAGAAGAAATGTTTGCTGAATCAAAAAAAGCTATAGAATATTGTCTTAAACTCAATCCAAATATTCATTTAGAAATTGGAACAGACGAAAATATTGGAGCAAAATTTAGTATTAATGACCTCTCAGCTTTAGGAGAAGAAATTGATTTTTTTAAAAGTTTTTGTAAACCAGAATTCTATGTTGTACAAACTGGCTCTCTTGTACGAGAAATAAATCAAGCAGGGGCATTCAACAAAGATTTCATTGCAAAAGTTTCAGAAGTTATCCACGGGAAAGGATTAAAGATTAAAGAGCATAATGCAGATTATCTCACCGGAGAAGAAATCGCAGAAAGAAAGGGTATTGTCGATGCAATGAATATTGCCCCTCAGTATGGAGTTATTCAAACTCAGCTTATCCTCACAAAATGCCTTCAATATGGAGTTCGTTTTGATAATTTCTTAGAATTAGTCTATAAAGGTGGAAAATGGAAAAAATGGCTTGAAAAAAACACAGAAGTAAACAAGCACCTCTGTTGTATGATTGCTGGTCATTATCATTTTGCATCTCCAGAATACAAAAAAATTGTACAAGAATTAGAAAAATATGAAGATGTGAATGAAACAATTATAAATGCAATGATGGAGGTCATTGGGCATTATGAAAAATTTAAATCAAGCTAGGCAAGAACATCCCTGGGGCTATCATATTGCTTTAGATAGACATGAAGATTATGCCTATGATCGTTTGGAAATAACTCCAGGGCAAAAAATAAATCTAAGACTATTTGTAAAATATTTTGGAGCAATATATGTTGTTTCAGGAGCAGGAAAACTTAGCTCTGGTGATATTTCTACAGACTTAGATGCAGAAGGCCAAAATAATTTTTTGTCCTATTACCCCACTCTAGAAGAAATGAGCATTGCCACAAGAGAGGGTATAATTTTACAGATAGTTTCTATAGATGATTATCCAAAGATACTTAGAGAAGGATACAGAGTTGACAAATCCCAAGCATGGGGGCCAGGAGGAGAAGAACTCTGGTTGCAGCATAATGAAAGGTTCTGTTTCAAACGCATTGTTCTTCCTGCTGGGCGAGTAACAAGCCTTCAATATCATGAACAAAAATACGAAACAAATTTCATAGCACAGGGACTTGCACAAGTTTACAGAGGGAAGAATGTAGGAACACGTGAAGCAACAAAGATAGCTTTAGAAGTAATTGAAGCAGGCCCAGGAGATTTTTTTGGTGTGCCTACAGGTCTTGTCCATCGTGTCGAAGCACTTACAGATCTTGTACTTTTAGAAGCATCCACAACACATGTAGATGATGTCATAAGAATAGAAGATGCAACAGGAAGAGGAAGTGGAAGAATAAACTCAGAACATCGATCGTAATTTTTTATTTTTAAGAAAATAACTTTTATACTTTTTTATTTTTTACAAACCATACAGTTTCTTTAGAAAAATAATCTTTCTCATCTAAATGTTCTGCATAAAAATCTCCAAGGTCTCTTGGCCACACAGAAATTTCTGGATAAAGTTCAAGGCCATAGTACTTTCCAGCCTTTAATCGTTTCTTACCAAAAAGTTCCGTCCACAACACACGAGATGTATTCACCGCAAGAAAACGAAGCTTTTTTGAAAATGGCATCTCAAGATACTCTTTCTTTTTATGAAAATCCCTTCCAAATCTCTCAAGAGGAAGAAAATATCCATTCCAACGAAGTTGCAAATCCAATTCCTTCTCTAATTTATTAAGTCTCTTAAACAAAACACCCTTAGGCAAAAGATATTTTTGTAAAAATGGTTCTATTGCTGGTCCTTTTGTAATTCCATAACCCTGTAAATAATAAGCCTGCAAATTCTTTCCTAAATCCCCTGGAAAAGATTGAGAATGAACATGGAGAAACCCCCTTTGAAGATCAAACATCATTGGTTTCCCTCTTTCAAAATAAGGATCAGCTCTTTGACCATCCCAGAATATTTGTTTGGTATGATTCTCATAAAGATAAAAATTTTTTAGTCCAATCTTAGAGACAATCAAAAGAGAAAGGACTCCATGAACAGTCAATCTATCAGGAAGCATATCCAGCGGATCATAATCAAAGAAACCAACCTTTTTTACATAAGAAGTATCAAAAATAAAGAACATATCATCTATATGCCCTAGTGGACAATCAGGACGAGCCTTGGCAAGACCCATACCTCTTGCTGCAAACATGATTTTATGTTCTTTCATAAAAGATACAAGATCTAAAACCTCAGATTCTTTTAATGGCCATGCATCTGTATGCAAATGAAGAACATAATCAACAGGCAATGTCATGGCAAGTTTACAAGAATGTTGAAGGCTATCTTGAATACGACAGGTCATATTGACCATGGAGCGGATATAAGCTAAGCCAGGAGTCCAGTAAATATCTCTCGCCTGAATAAATACATCTACTGGAATTCCCTCCATTCTTTTTTGAGCATCTGGATGATTACTAGAGACAGCAATATAATATTTACCTTTCCAATTACTTCGTATAATATCAACAAGAATTTTTAGCTCATCAAATTTATCATAAAGGGTAATTGCTATTCCTATTTTCATAAATGTAAAGCTCAATACACTTCTATTTAAAACTTATGGAAACTAGAAAAGAGATATTAATCGAGAACATAACTATGGCTTTCTACACACTTTTTACAAATAGGATTATCCTGATAGTTACCTTCTTTATGAATAGCCCTCATTTTTTTCATTTGAGGAGAATTCCATAACTGGCTTATAGTCTCTCCTTTGTTTACATTTCCATAAACAAGCTCTGCTCCATAAAAAGAACAACAGGGAAGTACTTCTCCGCTATTTCTCACAGTCATCTGGCGAAAAGGAATTGAACATTTAAAAGAATGAAATCTCCCAATCTCAGATTTTTTTGTACCATCCTTATCAAAATTAAGAACTTTTACTCCATTCTGGGTAACCGTATCTAAAGGAAAATATTCCTGAGTTGCTATAAGATCAACATCCTTTGATTTCCAATACTCAGCAAAAGCAAGAAATTCATGTTTATTATGAGGGCCTAACACAAAATTAACTCGTATAAGAGGCAAATCAGCTTGTAATTGTTTCTTTACAGAAATAAAGAGATCTATCGCTTGATGTACTTTCTCCAAAGTTGTTCCTACTCGCACTTGAGCATAGGTCTCTGGAGTAACAGCATCAACAGAAAACTGAATTTTAGTAAGACCAGCTTTTATAAGCTCTTCACATTGTTCTTGTTTTCTAAGAAGAACCCCATTTGTACTAAACATAATATCAATAATCCCTTTTGATCTCGCATAAGTAATAAAGTGATGTAAATCAGGCCGTAAAAGAGGCTCATTAATATAATTGAGACGAATTGCTTTTAACCCTTTCTTCACACCTTCATCAATTATTTCTTTAAACTTTTCTAAATCAAAACAAGACCTATCCTTAGAGACTTCAGAACTCCAAGTACACATAGGACATCGCAAATTACAAGAATAATTTAACTCGAAATCAAGTTGTATAGGAAAATCTTTTTGGTGTCCTTCAATTTTTGTTCCTATAGCCCATGCTTCTCTATATTCACGATATGCTCTCTCTCCAAATGTATCAATAAATATCTGATCTATTCTTGGATTAAGAACAATTAAATTACTATGCTCAGTAGGAACTTTAGTCTCAACAACCTGTAATTTTGTAAAAGCCATAAATACAAATTCTGTTTTCAGAGCTTTATAAAACTTATGAAAACAAAAAAGAAGTGATAAAAATAGAGTATCTAACTACTCGACGTTCTTCGTAAACTTTATAAATTTGACATAATCTGCCACTCATATGGAATATTTTTCACATCAAAGGCCATTAGAAATAAGATATAATGTAACAGTACCAGAACATCTTACAGAATATAGAACTAATATAGAAGAAATGCGCAAAGCAGATCTAATACTATTAGATGAAGAACTAAGAAGAAAAGGAAGTTCTATTGAAGAAAAAGTCAGAGAGGGAAAAATTTGGAGAATGAAATTTCCCCAGATGATATATGGGATAGATGAAATAAGCCAAAAAGAAAATAATGTATATATAGATCTTCACCCTATACATCCACATCGTGCAGACCTTGCATTTAAAAAAGATAGGACATTAGAAAATGTCCCAGGCCCTTTAACAGTAACAGCAATCCTAGAAACAGAGAGGGATCTTATTTTTGGTCTGCGTGGAGGATCTGTAGAATCTGGAAAAATAGGATTCATTCCTGGAGGACATGCAGATTACCGTAACTCTGGCATATCAGAAGATATAGGAAGAAGAGCATTTCATACAGAAACAGAAGAAGAATTAGGCCTAACAAACGAAGAGTATAGCTTAGAAATTTTTGGAATTCACGAGAATCCTGAGACAAATGGGCATAACATAATTGCAAGAATGAGTACTGATCTATCCCTCGCAGAACTCGAACAAAAAAGAAAAGAAGCAAGTGATGCTTGGGAGCATAGCAAATTAGTGACAATTCCTAAACAAGTACTTCTAGAAAAAGGCCTAGATGCATTCACAGAATATCCAATCACAGACTTAATACGCAAAGGAGTACCTCTTTTCCTAGAGCAGTACAAAATAAGACCATAACACTATGGGTAATTTAAAAAACATTATTAAGAGAATCCAAAAAAATCCAGAGACCATACACATAAAATGTTATAGATTCCTAAAAAAAACAGTTTTCTCAAAACTCCATTCTCAAAAAGTTAACGTAAAAGATGTAACCCTAAACACAAAATCTATTTTTTTAGAAAAAGTCCTAGAAAACAAGGATATAATACAAAAAGCAGAATCTATTCTTAAAAAAGAATATAACCTCTTAGGAAAGCAATACATACTTACAGAAATAAATTGGCACAAAGATTTCAACTCAGGAAAAGTCTGGGAGAAAAAATATTTTTCAAAAGTAGAATATGACACTGATGGAGATAAAAAGATTCCTTGGGAACTAAGTAAATGCCATCACTTTGTTACTTTAGGTTTAGCATACAGACAAACAAAAGACCAAAAGTACTTTGAAGAATACAAAAAACAATTACTCAACTGGATTCAAGAGAATCCTTACGAGATAGGCATCAATTGGGTTACTCCAATGGAATGTTCCATTCGGGCAATCAACTGGATACAAGCCTACCAACTATTCAAAGAAGAATACACAGAAGAACTTACATTAGAGTTTAGTAAACAACTGTATGTACACGGAAAATTCATCCGTAGCAATATGGAATGGAGCCCAGCAAAAGAAAACCATTATCTTTCTGATTGTATGGGGTTATTCTTTATAGGCACAGCACTAGAAAATTGTAAAGAAGCAGAAAAGTGGAAAATTTTCGCAAAAAAAGAATTAGAAAAAGAAATACTCAAACAAGTTTCAGAAGATGGTGTAGATTACGAAGCATCACTAAACTATCATAGACTCGTTACAGAAATTCTTCTTCTAAGTTATATACTAGGGGAGAGAACAAAGAACTCTTTTTCAGATATCTTCAAAAAACGCTTGGAGAATATGCACGAATTTATTATGTATTACACTTCTCCAACTGGAAAAGCACCAGCATTTGGAGATACAGATAATGGAAGAGTTTTACATATTTGGGATGAGGATACAAACGACCATAGAGATCTTCTTTCCATAGCCTCAGTTTTATTCAAAAGAGCAGATTTCAAAGCAAAAGGCAAATACCACGAAAAACTGCAATTGCTTATCAACAAAGAAGAATACAATAAGATAGAAACAAAAGAAGAAGAACTCCAATCAAAAGCATTTACAGATTGGTACATCATGAGAGATAAAGATTTTTTTCTCATGATTCACTGTGGAGACATTGGAAGAAAAGGTTTTGGAGGCCATGGGCATAATGATCAGCTAAGTTTTGTGTTGAGCACAAAAGAAAAAGATTATATTATCCATCCTGGAACATACTCCTATACATCTGACAAAAAAACAAGAAATCTTCTCAGATCAACTGCATACCACAATACACTTCTTGTAAATAAGCAAGAACAAAATATAATACGGGAAGAAACCCCTTTTGATATGGGAAATAAAACAAAGGCACTTTGCTTCCAATGGCAAACAAACAGAATACAGGATATATTTATAGGAAAACATTTTGGCTATAACCCCAATAGTATTACAAGAGAAATGGAGTACAATAAAATAAAAAAAGAGATTTTAATAACAGATCGTTTAAAAGAGGAGGCAGATCTAGAATTAAACCTTTATTTCCATCCAGAAATAAAAATAGAGAAAGAAGGGAAAAAGGTATTTTTGGATAAGAAGATCTGTATAGAATGTGAAGAAGAACCAATTATAGAAAAAACAATATACTCCCAAGAATATGGACACCTCTCTGAGACAAAAAAGATAACCCTAACGAAAAAAGGGAGCATATTACACACAAAAATCTATCCCCTTCTAAAAGAGCAAGAAAGAACTGTAGAAGAAGAAACTCCAAAAAGGAGTTCTAAAAAAATACAAGAAAAACAAAAAAGTAAAGAAGAAGAATATTATTAATTATTTCTTCACAATATGCTTAGCAATTTCTCCAAGGTCAGAAGGCAAAAATAATATTATCTTTTGTGAAGGTTCTGCAGCTATATCCTTAATAGTCTGTAACGTTCTAAGATGCACTGCAACAGGGCTTAAATTATCCGCAGCCTTTCGCAAATTCTCAGAAGCCTTAAGCTCTCCTTCCGCAGAGATAATAACAGCTCTTTTTTCTCTTTCCGCCTCAGCTTGCTTTGCCATTGCTCGTTTCATTTGTTCAGGCAATTCAATTTCCTGAATTTTAATAGCCTCAATATTCACTCCCCATTCAGCAGTTTCAGAATCAATAATTTTCTTAATAGCTGTAGCAATTTTTTCTCTTTCTGTAAGAAGAACATCCAAGTCTGCATTTCCCACAACATCTCGTAATGCTGCCTGTGTATATTGCTGTACTGCATACTCAAAATCCTCAATCTTAATAATAGAATCTTCAGGCTTCTCAACCTGAAAATACACAACAGTATTCGCATGCACAGGAATATTATCCTTTGTCATAACTTCCTGTTTTGGAATATCAGCCGTACGAATACGCATATCCACTTGTCTCATGGTTTGTATAATCGGGATAATCCAGCCCAATCCAGGTTCTTTCACATGACTAAACTTTCCAAGAGTAAAAACAACACCTCTTTCATATTGATATAAGAGTCGTAATCCAGAGAAAAGGTAGACTACTATCACCCCTAAAATAACATAAAGAATGACTGACATGGATAAAGAAAAGGAAAAAAAGATTTTAAATATTTAGAGTTTGAAACATAGCTATTAGATTACTCTAAGCAACAACTTCCATTTCCTGAACTGCAACATTAGAGAACTTCACACGTGCATAATCCTGACTCTCTGTATTGGTAGGGCAATTCTTGCACATTTCTACACTCCCTTTGTCTTCCCATACATTCTTTCGAAAAGCTTGAAATTTTTTGCTATTCCATATATCAACCATAAAGTTTTCCGTATGCACAGCATTTCCAAAAATAAACTTTTCATGTGTATCAAAGCAGCAAGGCACAACAGTCCCATCATAATTAATATTTATTCCAATCCATAAGCCATCACAACCAGGACGAATTGATGTTTTACATGCAACACCCTCATCTGTAAGGTATCGTGAATATTTTTTATCAGTAGGAAGATATTTCTCAGCCATNNTCATAACTTTCTTTTGAAGCACCATCAACAGCCAAAATCAATTCATCTAACCCAGACTCTAAAAGCTCCTGCACCTGCTCTTTATTTCGAAAAATAAATCCATTCGTACTCGTAATAACTTTCAAGCCTGCTTCCTTTGCATACCTAATCATACGAATAAAATCCTTATTCAAAGAAGGCTCACCATAATTCCATAAAGTGACAGAGAAAGCAGTAGGACCCAATTCATCAATAATTTTTGTATAATCCTCAAACTTCATATAGCCCTTTCCTTTAGGTGTGGAATTATTTCCTGTAGGGCACAAAGGACACTTTAAATTACAGATATTTGTAGGCTCAATAAACAAAGATAATGGTTTTCCCCAAACTTTAGGGCTCTTTGCTTTCAAAGACATCTGTACTTTGGTATAATTCAGCATTCTCTTTGGAGTAAGATTTTTTGCATAAATCTTAAACTTCTTCTCAAAAGTACTGCTATAAATTTTAAAAGGTATATCATCCATAGAAAAAAAAGACTTTTTATGCTTTAAAAGTCTTACTTATTAACACTGCATACCATTTCCCACTTAAATTCTCAATATCATAATATTTCTCAACAAACGTTCTCCCTTCCTCACCCATTTTTTCCAATTCTCCTTGATGTTCAAAACAGTACTGGATTTTTTCTTTCAAAGCATCCGTATCCTTTTGTGGAATAAGAAAACCAAACTCTTTTTGTACAATTTCCTGAGGCCCAACACAATCAGTACTAATAACAGGTGTTTCAGAAGCAAGAGACTCTAACAGCACAATCCCATACAATTCTTCCCATCCAGGGATTTTATAAGAATTAAGCACAAACACAGAACTCTCTCGGAATATTTGTGCAAGTTTTTCTCTATCACGTATCTCTCCAAGATAACACACATTCTTCAACCCAGAATTCTGTACAAGAGAAACAGCACTTCCACTCCCTACAAAAACAAAAGGAATATGCTTCAATTGTCGTGCAGCATCAAGAATTCCCTGTATACCTTTTTCTGGAATAATTCTACCAACAAATAAAACTTGAAAAGATTTCTTTTTACCTGGATGAAAAGTTTCTATATCCACAGCATGAGGAATCTGTGTAACATGTGAAGAATATTTCTCCAATTGTATTTTCCCGGTTTGAGAAATAGTAACAAGAGAAATATTCTGCAAAAATTGTTTCCAGAAAAATCTCACGAAAGGCAGTGGTCTATGCACATATTCTTGTTCATTCCAATAAGGCCATGAAGTCATAAATACAATATCTTTTCCAAGGAGCTTTAAAAAATAAAGATAAGGGGAAAGGGAATGATAAGGCGCAAAAAGTGCAATAATCTTCTTCTGTGTAAAAACTAAAGTAAAATATCCTAAAAAAGATCTTCCAACATCTTTCCATCGTACCTTTTTATCAATATCTAAAGGCTTTCCAAAATATCTATGTCCAATCTTTCGCAACAAAGCATGAGAACTATACAGCTTCAAAAAAAAGAGATACAATGTTCGTGAATCCAGAAAGCGAACTTTAGCTTTTCCTTTTTTTTCCAAATAAAGTAAGGCTCTATAATAATCCTCTGTTGGGCATTCAGTAAAAATAAGCACATCCATACCAGAAAAATACTAGATAAGATTTATAAATCCTCTGAAAAATTGCTTCAAGAATGTACGAAAAAGAGTATTTCGAGAAGTATAAGGAACAATCATTTAAATGGAAGTTTTGGGCAAGATTCATTCAAAAAAAAATAAAAAAAGAGGATAATATTCTCGAAGTAGGCTGTACTTATGGCTATTTATTTAAATACCTCAAAGACTATCCAAACAAATATGGCATTGATATTTCTGAACATGCAATAAAACAAGCCAAAATGCTCTCACAAGGTGCGGAATACAAAGTTATGGATGCACAAAAGCTTGACTTTAAAGATAACTTCTTTTCTTTAGTAATTGCAATTGATGTTATGGAACACATAAAAAATCCAGAAAAAGGGATCAAAGAAGCTGCAAGAGTTTTGAAAGAAGAAGGCATATTCATTATGGTCACACCTAACCTCAATTCCTATAGCAAACAAATAAAAGGTGACAAATGGTTCGCCTACCAAGATAAAACACATGTTTCTCTTCTTCCAAAAGAACAATGGATAGAACTTTTAGAAAAAAATAATTTTGAAATAAAAAAAATACGAACGATAGACATGTTTGATATGCCTAATAAGAAATTTTCAAGCATAGTAAATCTTCTTTCGTATACTTTTAGTCTCCCTTATTCTAAATCAAAAAAGAGAGACAACATATTAATTATTGCAAGAAAGCTCTAAAAATTAAATATAAGAAATAAATGCACTACTTTCCTGCCCAAAACTAATCATACCTATAGGGAGGCCTATATTTTCTTCAATGTTTTGTAAATAATGCCTCAATCCAGTATGAGGGATATTACGCACACCACTCTCAAATTGTATTTTATATTCTTCCTCAGAAAATGCAGGCCATCCTTTCATAGAAACAAAATAGGGTTTTACTTTTTCATATGCAAGACAAGGAATGGCATCACTAGTTCTATAATGATTTACAACAGGAATTTCATCCATACCACCAAGAATATCTAATTTAGTCAGTGCTAAATGAGTAATGCCTGAAGGAATGACAGCATGCCTTAGCATAGGAATGTCTAACCAGCCAACACGTCGTGCTCTTCCCGTAGTCGTTCCATATTCACCACCTTTTTCACGGAGAGTATTCGCAAGTGTTGTATCAGTAATTTCTGTAACAAAAGGACCATTTCCCACGCGAGTAAGGTATGCCTTTGCAACACCAATAACTGGTCCTAAATTTTTTGAACTTGGTCCAACACCAATGCCATTCCAGAATCCAGCAGCGCTAGTGCCAGAAGAAGTTCCTCTAGGATAATATGCACCATCAACATCAAGCATCTCTGCCTGTGCACACTCTCCTAAGACATGTTCATCCCTAGTAAATGCAAAATGTAACGCAGTGGAAACATCTCCTATATAAGATTCAAGAAAAGAAACTTTTTCCCTAATCTGAGAAATACTATCATAATATCTGTTTGGATACAAAAGTTGACCTGTTCGTAATGCAACACGTTGTGCATACTGATCTGTCAATGCATCAACTCTCTCAAGATCACCAAAAAAATCACAAACACGAATACCTGTACGCTCATGTTTTGAAGCATATGCAGGACCTATACCCCTTCCAGTAGATCCAGCAGCATGGGAGCCATTTTCTCTTTCATTTATGCCATCAAGCTCTTTATGCCATGGCATAATAACATGCGCACGAAGATCTATCATTATCTTAGGAGAACATTCTTTTCTAACTTGAATAATCTCCTCTGCAAGAACATCAAGATCAAGCACCATTGCTCTTCCCAAATAAACATCCTTTCCTAGAAGTGCCGGAGTAGGAAGTAAATTTAATTTGTATAAAACCCCTTTATGTTTAACAGTATGCCCAGCATTATTTCCACCTTGTGCACGCACACCAGCAGAATAATAAGAACTCAGTGCAAGATTATGGACGATACGACCCTTTCCTTCATCTCCAAATTGCATCCCTGTAACAACTGTCAGCATAATAAAATCTTCTAAAAAAAGTCCTTATAAATCTTTATATTCTGAAAACTAGAGATAGAGAACAAAGCGAAAAAAACGGAATAACCAAAAAGAACTTCTTTCCTTTTCAGGTGCAAAAGAAAGGCATCCTTCCCCATTACAAGCCTGTTCTTTTTCCTGTATAGAAAGAATATTCCATTCTAAATCCACAGTAATAGCTTCTAATAAAACAAACACATCTTGAGCTTTTTCTTTTTCGCAAAAAGATTCTACACAATTGTACGCATCATCAGCCAAAGCTAAAGAACAATCACTATTCCTTGTACAAGAAACAGATAACTCTGCACGAACAAGCACAGTACCCAATAATAAAATGAGTATAATCACCCCTACTTTCATAAAACTATAAGAGAAGAGAGATTTAAAAAGCTAACTATGCAGTGCATCTACCAACAAGGTTTACTGTACCTAAAAAACTCTGAGTAACTTCTGTAGAAAGATCCGTATAACGAATAAGAACAGGTCCAAGATCAAAAGTATCACCTTCCTGAGCACAATCCTGCGCAACACTCATTTCCATTCTTGAACTTGGAAGCAAAGGAAAAGAAAGATTCTCAGAAGAAAAATTCCCAATGGAAACACTTTGAATCTGAATACTTGTATCTAAATTATTTCCTAAAGTAAAAACAAAAGAATCAGTAGAACTGCTCAAAGAATAAGAAAGAAGAGCAATATCAGCATCTCTCCAATAGAGTTCTGAAGCTTCTTGAGAATAATTTCCAAAAGGTCCTAAAACACCTAGAACAATCAAAACCATAATAACTCCAACAGCAAAAAGAATAAGATATTCTGTAGCACCTTGCCCTTTTTTTTCCACCCTTCTATCACCAACGAAAACAAGGAAACGTTACTTTAAATATCTATCTTAAGAAGCTTCTTCTTTCAGCTCTTCAGAAGAGTCTGTTTTTTCAGAGCTATGATGCACATGCTCCTCAGTCTTTTTTTCAGTATCTGACCAAAAGCCATTACGAAAAACAAGAAATAAAACCAAAACAAGAATAAGCGCTCCAACAATAATAAGAACCCCAATCTTACTAATTCCAGAATTCCCTCCTTCAACAAGACCTACATCTTCTGGAGCACCTTGATCTGCAGCACGAACATCTTGAAGCACAAGATGTACTTCTCCTTCTGCAGAGACAGCATATAATGCAACATTCAAATCAGTAACTCCATCTTTATCAAGGTCTAGTTTCATAATATAATCCAAACCAATAAGCCCTGGAGTAAGAATATTTTGTCTATCTACGAAAGGCCCAATATCTACTTTTATAGAACTGCTCCCAACATCTTCAATAATAATAACATGATCTCCACCTAGAAGAGAAAAGCGAATTTCGTCACCATCATATACAAAAATAGCCTGTGTAGAAACTTCAGAAAAATCTACATCATAACTTTCACTTGCAGAAGCAAAGCTAAAGCTAAAGAGAAAAAGAAAAAGTCCTAAAGCAATCCTATTCATAAAAGAAAGAATTTTCTTAGGATTTATAAAGATTTTGAAAAAAAGAAGAAAAAGACTTATCGTCTTCTACCCTTAGGCACAGTTACAGGAACTGCCTTTTTGGAGAAGATCTTCACTAAAAGAAGAACGACCAAAAGCAGAACAACAACACCAGAAGCAATCCATACCCAAGTATCAATAGTTCTACCTTCTACAGTACTAGAAAGTACTTCTTTTGGTTCTATCCAATCTCCAAGTTTAGCAAAAGTAACATCTGCAAGACCATCAGTAATACCATTAAGGGTAACAAGCAAATCGGTAACACCATCACTATCAAGGTCTACTTCTTTAGACTCTCCAATAGAGAGTGTAATCTCTTGTGGGTCACTCTCAATAATAAGGGTAACCGTCCCAGCTTCTTCATCAACATTGGAAATCACAATACTATGATCTTCTGCTACACCAGTATCACTAGCTAAGGGAACAAAACTAAAGGAATATACTTCTCCAGGAGTAGCTGCAGCATACTGTACACTTCCTTCTATATCCCAAGCCTCTGAAGATTCTATACTTACTGGAGTCTCTTCTAATTCAGCAGCACCCCTCATCAAAGATTTTTTAACAATAGGTCCAGGAGCACTAGAAGAACCTCCTCCACCACCAGAAGAACCACCACTAACTCCTCCCCCAGCAACAGTAAAGGTTTTTTCTAAAGTAACAGAATTTCCTGCAAAGTCATCTGAAGTACATCTAACTGTATAAACTCCTTCTGCATTTGTATCAGTATAAGAACCTGCACTTACTGAAGTATATCCACTCTGACCTGCTTTTTTAATACTCAATATTCCTTGAACATTTGGATCCATTCTATCAGTAGCTACACAAGACCCAATAGTGACAGCTTCAACAGGATTCAAATTCACCGGACTAACACTAAAAGTCACCACAGGAGCAACGAGGTCTACAGTCACAAATCTATTCACTGTCATATTTCTATGATTCAACGTATCAGTAACAGTAACATTTAGAGTATAATTCCCATCTCC
>DUFP01000036.1 GCA_013331795.1 Nanobdellota archaeon | reverse complement strand
GCAAAAACTGTTCCTGGTATTGCAAAAAAGAACAGCACATTTTCTTTGATCAACGCAAATAGATACCACCACCATGGTTCTTGAAAAATCCAAATACCTGCATATTTAAGAAACTCTTGTGCGAAAAAAAGAATTTCTATAGGAGATCCGTATGCAAGGTAATTAAACATAAAATAAGGTACCGTAATAAGAATAAACCCTGCTAGAAGATAGAAAGTATTTTTTATTTTTCGTATTGAAAAAAGCCCTAAAATTACAAGAAGAATTCCCATAGGAAATTTTGTAAGAAATGCAAGTCCAATACATAACCCTGTTTCAAAATGTTTCTCTTGAAGAAAAAAATAATATGCACATAATCCAAAGAAAACAGCTGGAATTTCTGTATATAATCTTGCATTAAATAAAAAAAAGATCCAAGTAAAACTGAGAAGTATAGAAGAAAGAAGTGCAGTTTGTTCATTAAATAATTTCTTTGCTATGAAGTATGTTAGATATATTACACCTAAAGAGAAAAATGTAGAAAAAATATGTCCTAGAATAATTGGATTTAGTTCAAAAAGAAAAGCATAACTTAATAGAAAAGGCCATAGTAAAGGACGAATAGGCTCCCAGAATCCTAGTTGTCCAAATGTTGCTATATGTTCTCCCATAGCAAGATATACCGCTGCATCCCACCAAATATTTTTATCAAAAAAGAGATAGATTACTCTTGTTACTAAAGAAAATAAAAGGACTGTAAATATTTTCTTATCCATCTATAAAACTTTTTATTTTTGCTTTAAAAAGAAATAGAAAAAAGAATATCTAGGAAAAAATAGGCATAATATCATCAAAAGTGGCTTGTTGTGGATACTTTCTTAAAAGTAAATAACCATAGGGATAGGCTTCTGAATGAAAAAGGACTACTCTCTTTTGTTCAGAGGTCTCTAACCAAGCACTTAATACTCTATAATCATCTTCATTATATATTCGAGCAGCAATTATTGTTGCATTTGCTTCTTCTGCTGTATTTACCACTTTTTGTAATTGATTATAATCATCTATTGTTACAAATACAAGATCTAAGGGAAGCACTGCCTGTTTTTTGAGCTGTGAAAAATATATTGTAGGTGTTGCATAATAACTTAGGCCATAGTTTTCTGTTGCATTTAATACAATTATTTTTTCAGAGAGATTTATTTCTATTGGTTGTCTACCAAAACGCAAAGAATCACCTTGTTCATAAAATGGAGCTGATCCTAGAGTTGTGTTCGTTTGCCCTAAAGCAAGAGGAAGATACTTATCTGTGTTACAAATTACTTTTATTCCTTTTTTATTCAAGTATAGAGCAGCTTTTATTTTTCCTATGTGATCACAACAGCCCATAACAATTGTTGCATTTTCTTTTATTGCCTGCTCGACAAGCATATTTACTCCATGTGTATCTATAATTAAAGCAAGATCTTCACGAAAAAAGCGTGTTGTAGGATATTGTACTTTGTCAAGGGGCACATCAAACATAAAAATACCTTGTTCATTTGGAGCATACCATGTTCCATTGATTTTTTTTACCAGCGTTCCTGTTACTGGAATGTGTGTANNGTGAGGAGTTGTTCTGCATCTGGATTTTGAAGCTGTGAAGAAAGCCAATCTCTTGTTACACGATCTACTTGAGAGACAAGAATATCTTTTTCTGTTATTGTAAAAGAAGATTCTCCTAGAGTAAAAAGTGTTGCATCTTTTGCTGTTGCAAAGTATGGCTGTTTCAGTTGGTACTCTTCATAGCTGTAGGGGATATATTCTCTCTTCATCAGATGTTTGTCTATTTCTGCATGGAAAGAATTATTTAGAAATTTCCAACGAAGATAGGAAGGCCAATACCATGAAGGGTTATTTTCTAGAGTAGCTATTGTTTCAAAAAGAAGTGCTTGTTCTTCTATTGTTGCGGTTTTCAATGCTTCTTTGTAATAAGGTATTGCTACTGAGGGATCTTTTCCTGCCATGCGAGACTCAATAAGCAGTGCATCTCCTTGGGCAAAGGCTGTAGTGATATTTGTATATTTTGGAAACATTTCATAGGTAGAAGAGATATAAGTAAAATTAAATTGTTCTGCGTAGGGATCCAGCGTATCTGCAACTACATAGGGCATTAATAATAGTACAATTAGGATCATGCGCATAGATTTGTAAAAGATAAAATTTTTTTAAAGGATTTCTCTTCTCAACTATCTATATAGATCACTTCATAATTAGATAAAAAATAAACTTGCCTCATTTGCAAACTCACAAAGAGGCGCACCTGTAATATACGCCGTTGCAAAAAAGAACACCAGAAAGGTAATGAAAAGGATTGCTGCTGTAGAGAG
Organism: Nanobdellota archaeon; assembly: GCA_013331795.1. Lineage (GTDB taxonomy): Archaea > Nanobdellota > Nanobdellia > SCGC-AAA011-G17 > GW2011-AR17 > JAGVZZ01 > JAGVZZ01 sp10136u. Next base: position 8,218 of record DUFP01000036.1, on the reverse strand, counting down.
AATTCCCATCCCAAATTTTCCAAAAAGCCAAAAAATAAAGAATAGGACAAAAACAATTGTTATTCCCCATCCAATATGCCTTATTCCAAATGCGATAAAAACAAAGAGTAAACGAAGTAGACCTTCTACGCAGATTGGTAATGCCATATACTTCTACAAAGTTTTAAATATTCTTAAATTTATCTCTTTTCTTATGAGGTGGTTTCGTTCTAACGCAAGAGAGAGGATTTTACGAGATGTTTCTTTTGAAAAAAGAGGACAGATTCTTTCAGGTGGAGGAACAATGTATACTAGAGACTCTCGTTTCTCACACCCAATTGCAAATGATGGAGGAGGAGGACATGGAAGAAATGGAGTTCTTATTATCATAATGCTCTTTGTTCTTCTCGTTGGTGGGATATTTGCATTTGGTTATTTTAGTTCAGAAAGAGGACAAAGAGGGGTACAGAATTTCATATCTCTTGTTAATGAATGGACATTTGATCCCATATCTGATTTTTTTAGTGGAGTTTTTGCAACTGGTTCTGGTGATTATTTTTCTACAAAAACAAATAGTTCTAGTACAAAAAGAGGAATTGATTTAAGAGATTTCAGAGCTATTGCAGGAGAGACCTTTCCTGAAGGACAAAATTTTGATCTTCTTTATGATATTGAATATTATAATGTCCCTGCAGGTAGTAGTTATCAGGGAGATTTCTCTTGTTATTTTAATACAAGCAAAGAAGATAGTCCATCTTTAGAAAAAAGAGATGGAGATATTATTTCTTCAGACTCAGAAATTATTCGAAAAGGAAGCACTACATATTGTCGTATTCCTGGAGAATTTACTGAAGGGCTTGATGGTGCATATACATTTTATGGGAGTTTTAGTTTTGACTTTCAAACAGAAGATGCAGTATTACCAGTGTATTTTATTCCAGGAGAACTTGCTGATAGTTTAGGAGATACAGATTTCTTTGATGCATATGATTTAGATATTCGCCAGAGTGATCTTGAAGTTGTGTATAATGGAGAGCCATTGAGCATTGCAATAGGTGTTGGCGGTGAGGGAGAAGAACAACAACCTGTTATTCTTAGAGGAGGAGAGACCTCTTCCTTCAATACTGTAGGCATTACCCTTACAAATGAATGGAATGGAGATATTGCAAGCTTAGATTCACTTACCCTCTATCTTCCTGATGGTATTCTTCTTAGTGAAGAGCTCAATGGAGAGCCACATGCAGGCTGTCCTCTTATTTCTGCAGGAAAAGATGGGCGAAGAAATATGTATATCCTTGATGAGAGTGCACGAGAAGAATTATTTACAAATTATATTCAAAATAATGCCTTCTTTGGAAAATCAAACTATAGGACATTCCAATGCTGGATTGAAGTAGAAGAGGATTTCCTTGGAGATGCTCCTTATGTTGTCAAAGAATATGAAATTGATGTTGCATACCACTATCAAACGCAAGAAAGAAGAGAAACTATTAGCATTGTCTCAAGAGGAGATCCTCTTGTTGTACAACAGGATGTGATTTCATGAAAAAAACTCTTTTGCTTTTTTTTGTACTTCTCTTTTTAGGAGCATGTACACAGCAAGTTGAAGAAGAAATAGCTACAAGTTGCCCTCCAGACTGCAGCGGTGGAAGCAATGCTGTTGTTACTCATATTAATAGTCCACAAGATGAAGGGAATGTCTATGTTGGCGATAGACTTGCTGTTTCTGCAAATTTAGAAGATAGAGGTGAAGCAAATGCAGAAGGGCTGGTATGCATGACAGGATTAGATGGAAGTCTTTTTTCTGGATTAGGCGGATGCAACTGTGAAAGCTTTTACATTACTTTAGATGATTCTGATGATGCGAATTTTGAAAAAACTAGAGTTGACTTTAGTCCAAGTTTTGTTTCTGAAGATGCAATAGGATCTTATTATATGACTTTGTATACGAAATATCTCTATACTGCGTATGGGCCATTCTCTCTTTGTCTTACTGGTGATCCTTACAATGAAGAAGAATGTTCTGTTGAAGGGAATAAACTTACTGAAAGCTCTTCTGGGCCTGTACAAATTCTCTCCGTAGAAGAAGAATTAACTACTGTAGGTGGAAATGCTGTGACATTGCGATTGCGCATAGAAGCAGAAGCAAACTTAGATGACAATGCAGAACTTATTGAAATAGATGAAACATTAGACTCCGCTTGTTTGCTTACAAATCTTGATCAGAAAACAACTGCAGATATTTCTGTTATTCTTTTTGGTGAATCCTATGATTGTGGAAGTCTGAGCTTTGATCTCAAAAAAGAGGAAGCTACAGCTACGTGCAAAATTGAAAATCTTAATACACAAAGATTTATTGGTGGAGAAAAAGAATATAATGGGTGGATTAGAATAGATTATGGATATCAAGAAATACAATCTGTTGCATTTGATGTTGTGAGTGAATAATCCGGAAATCTTCCGGATTTTTCCGCTAAAGCTTTATTAAAAGAATTTTACACTAGATTTCTATGGAGAAAAGCTTAAATAAACAAGGATATATAAATGTACATATGAGTACGCAAATAAGTATCAAACTTTCTGATAAAATGTACAAGTCAGCAAAACAGTTTGCAGATAAAAAAGGTTTTGATAGTTTACAAGACTTTATTAGGGAAACTCTTCGAGAGAAATTATTTGAAGGAGAGAGTCTTAGTGGTAAGAATACTGCTCTTGCAAGCCAGAAATCTCTTGCAAAGAATTGGCTCAAAAAAGAGGAGGATGAAGCATGGAAACATTTACAAAAGGGGAAATAGTATTATTTCCTTTCCCCTATACGGACTTAAGTAATCGAAAATTACGGCCTTGCTTAGTCCTTTCAGAAGAAATGAGAGAAGATATACTTTTATGCCAAATAACCTCTCAAGCAATAGTTAAAGATAAATATAGCATAGAACTGAAAGAAAAAGAAACTCTTGAAGGAAGCCTCATGACGCATAGTTATATTCGTACAAATATGTTATTTACTGCAACAAAGAATCAGATTAATAGAAAAGTATGCAAAATTAAAGAAGAAAAATATCAAGAAGTCATACAAAGTATTATTACTATTGTTTCTTAGTTTAAGTTTGTGAATAGAAACATTAATAAATTCAAAACATCTTTCTATGTAAATTATGGTTCGTACAAAAGAGGTTATGCTTGTTTTTTTATTAGGAATTATCTTTCTTTCCGCATGTAGTACACAAAAGAATACAAGTGGTGTTACAGGTGCATATGCAAACTGTAATGGTGATGAAACACAAATGGTTACAGCAACATTTGCAGATTTTGCACCTGTGAGTTCTGAGACAAATCCTTATCAAGCTGGTGATGATATTGATGTGGAAGTAGTCCTTACAAACAAATTCTCTGATGATATTGATACTGGAAAAGCGCGAGTGCGACTTACTGGTGATGCAGCTATAACGAGTATTTTCTCTGGAGCACAAGAAAAGAATGCAGAAAAACTTTTTGGCATTGATTCAGAAACTTGTTTAGAAGAAACAACAGAAGTAGATGTTGGACCTATTGTTTACCAAGGAGAAATTACTACAAAAGTGAATAAAGAGATTACAGGGCTCTACTGTTATGAAGAACCTGTTGTAGTGAAAGCATATTTATACTATACTGCTCGTGCAGAAGAAATTGGAACAAACTTACCTAGCGGTTCTAATCCTGCATCTAGTGTACAAGTGACACAGATTGAGCAAAATCCTGTAGATATTGATCAAGGAGAAGCAAATGGGGAAATGCGATTTAAGATTTATTTAGAAAATGTTGGCACTGGAATCATTGTTCCTTCTTTGAATGAATGCTTTGAATACAGAGATGCTGGTTATAGAGAAGAATTTACAATAGATGTTAAGGGAGCATATGATATTGATTGCCCAGATGATGTAAAATTAAGCAGAGGAGATAAAACTGATGTTATTACTTGCTTGGTTACTGGTGTTGATTCTACAAATCTAGGAGCACAAGCAAGTGAGATAAGCATTACTTTGAGTGGTTTTGCCTATGAAGATGTCATTCCTTCCACTACTATTTGGTTAGAGCCTTAGATGGATTTTTCTTTTTTTACGAATTATTATGGTATTGATATTCTTGCTATGCTCCTTACTTTCTTAGGTATTTATACTATTGGGAATAAGAAACGATATGGATTTCTTATTGCTTTAACAGGAAATATTCTCTGGACTATTATAGGAATATTATCTCAGTCTGCAGGTTTACTCTTTGCAAACTCTGTTTTAGTCATTCTCTATATTCGTGCATATGTTTTATGGAAGAAAAGAAAATAATTTGTATTGCTTTTAAAGCTCTCGAAAATCTTCCGAAAAAAATGAACACATCTTTATGAATTAAAACATATGATTGTTCCTTATGTCTCATAGAGAAATAATAGAAGTCAGAGAAGGAAGATGGTTACTGGAGCAAATAAAGGAAAAAGTTATCACCATTTGCCCTCATGCTTTTGAGAAAATATATCAGGCACAAAGAACTCTTTTTACAGAAGAAGCTCTAAAACTGCCTCTTCAAAGAGAAGTACCACATTTTGTAGCTTTACAACAAAATGGAAGATATACCATCTATTATCACAGAAAAAATTTTTTCTTGAATATAATCATTGAAATAAAGGAGGGAGAGATAGAAGTAGTAAGCTTTATGAAGAAAGATACACTTCCAATATTAAGAACATGAAAACAAAGAATCTCATCTATAACGGTATTGGAAAGGGAGTATGGAACTATGATTTAAAGCATGACATACTTCTTTTAAAAGTAAAAAACCTCCTATATGAAAAATCAGTAGATATAGATGATTATACCATTCATTTTGATCCAGGAGGATTAACTATGGGTCTTGAAATAGAAGATGCTTCAAAGGTTCTAGATGTCTCTAAAGAAGCGCTTCGCCAAATTTCTTTTTTTCGTTATGATATCCTTATTAAAGGAGGAAGAATTCAGATAAAAATCCTCTTACTCACAAAATCAAGAAATAAAGAGCTTAAACTGCAACAGGATATAGAAAGAGTTTTAGAACAAGAACAGACAGCTTTAGAAGTTAGTTGTAGTACGAAGTAGAGATAATAACTCTTTTATCCTTCTTGAATATTGTATATTACTCTTAGATGGAAATTCTTGCATTTTATAAAGAACATTGTGAGAAAGAGTATTTGTCTTAAAAAAAATACATTAATGCATAAAAAAAGAAACATTTAAATAGATATGATTCTTCTTGCTATTATGAAAAATACATCACTTTTTATCAATTGGGTTGGAGATTCAGCACCGGCGCGCGTTTTAGATTATATTCTTACAGAAAGAGAATTAGAATTTTCTAAAGCAGATTGCCTTAGACATATTCCGGTTAGTCGTGCTTCTTTGTATAAAATATGGAAACGACTTATTAAAATTGAAATGCTTCTTTTCTCACGAAATATAGGAAATGTCCAGCTTTACAAACTCAATAAAGCAAACCCAGTTGTAAAAAAGCTTATAGAAATAGATGACCTTCTGATTATACAAGATTTAGAAAAAAGGGCTAAAAAGAAAACTGTACATGTAGTTTCGTTACACTAAATCAATTATATAACATATGCACAGCTCCTAATTCTGCCCTTTACAAAATACTCTCATTGTTGTGTAACAATTCCATGAGAACTATTTTATTATATTCTATGTTGCACAAAAGTATTTAAACTTGTTTTCATGGAGATTATTTTTAGGGGGATTTTTTATGACAACATTGGTGTACGAGGAAATTATTAAAAAGATTTGTGAAGAGAAACACATGGATCATGAAGAAGTACATCTTCGTGTCAAAGAAAAACTCAAACAACTTTCTGATCTTATTTCTAAAGAAGGAGCAGCTCATATTGTTGCAAATGAATTAGGTGTGAAAGTGTATGAAATACCAAAGAATCTTGGAAGAAGAATATCTATCAGCGAGCTGAATCCTGCATTTAAAGGGGTAGAAATGCTTGTGAAAGTCTTGAAAATCAATGAAGTGCGAACATTTAAAACTGCTGCACGTGAAGGGAGAGTTATGAATCTCCTTGTAGGAGATGAAAGTGGGACTTGCCGATTAGTTCTTTGGGATGAAAAACAGATTAAAGAAGTAGAAGAAGGATTTGTCAAAGAAGGAATGACACTTAAAATTCAAAATTGTTATGTGCGAGAAAATAGCTTTAGTGGAAAAGAAGTACAAATGGGAAACCAAGCAAACTGGACTTTGAATCCTCTTGGAGAAACGCTTGGGACTGTTGCTGCTCCATCTAGTATGAATGGCTTTGCACCTGCTTTGAAAAAAGCAATAAAAGATCTCCAAGAAAATGACAATGCTACTGTTGTTGGTACTGTTGTGCAGATTTTTGAACCAAGGTTTTATGATGGATGCCCTACATGCACGAAAAAAGTGGAATTTTCAGGTGATGGATTTAGCTGTGCAAAGCATGGGCCTGTCATGAGCGTCCCACAGGCAATTCTTAATTTGGTCTTTGATGATGGAACAGAAAATATTCGTGTTGTCTGCTTTCGAGATGNNTGCTGATCCTAAAGAGCTTGCAATGGAATTACAGTAAATTTTCTTATGCTTGGCATCACACATCTTCTTTTTGCAGCAATTCTTGCTTTTCTTCTTGTGAATATATTTTCTTTTTCTCATCCAATCCTTTTCTTTCTGCTCTTTTGTTTTGCAGCATTGCTTCCTGATATAGATCATCCAGGAAGCATGCTTGGAAGAAGATTATGGCCACTTTCTTCAGTTATTTCTTTCTTTTTTGGGCACAGAGGGTTTTTGCATAGTATTTTTGTTCCTTTAGCATTTTTTCTTCTTGGTTGGTATTTTCATGCATTCTGGATAGGATTGGCGTTGGCAGGGGGGTATATTGCGCATCTTGTTACAGATATGCTTACTTTGAGCGGTGTCAAACCTTATTGGATTGGGCCTAGGATACGTGGGTTTATGAGAACAGGAGGATTTTTAGAAGCAGTTTTTTTCTTTTTGTTGCTTGTATTTTTTGTTTGGTTGGTTGTTTTTAAAAACACTCTAATCTAAATCAAGACTAATTTTTAATGCAGTATTGATATCCTCAATAAGATCTTTAGAGACAGTTCCTATTTTTCTTGATAATCTCCTTTTATCTATAGCTCTCATCTGATTACATACAATCTTTGAATCCTTTTCTAGACCGTTATTATTCTCTTTTGAAATAAACACTTCAAAAGGATATACTTTTTCTATTTTTTGAGATGAAATAGGAACAATAATGGTTATTGGACTAAATCTATTCCCTAAATCGTTTTGTATAACTACTCCTGGCCTTACTTTTTTTATTTCGTGACCTACAGTAGGATCTAAATTAATCATCCAAATTTCACCTCTTTTTATTTCCACTCTTCATCTCTCCAAGTGGCAGTTTCCCACCCTTCTAATTCCTTCAGGTCTTCTTTTCCTATTTGAGAATATCCTTCTATTAATTCCTTTTTTTGATATTTCTTTTTTATTTCAGCTACTAAACGTTTAATTATCCCATCATATGTTTCTTGATTTTGTTTCATTTTATCTAATTCTGATTTTGTTTTCTTTTGTAGTTTAATTGTTGTAATTTCCATAGTATACCTTAAGTATACCTCTTTTAATAAAGTTTCTGTTTTTGCCATATTAAAAAAGAGAGTACTTTTCCATTCATAAAGATTCTTTAGAAAAATCCGGAAGATTTCCGAATATCTTAGAAGAAAGACCTTACTAGAAGAGTAATTTAAAAATTTAGAAGGCTATGAATAATAAAAGGAAAAAAAGAAAAAAAAGATCTTTTTATCTTCGCACGATCAAGATCAATGCTAAGATAACGATCAATACAGCTAAGATTCCGAAGCCAAGTCGTAGAGCAGTAGAGAAATCTACCTTTTTGCTAATTCTTTGAGAAGTTTTCTATCCTCAAGAAGAATAACTTTCGTTGCTTTTTTCATAGTTAGAAACATTTCTTTTTGTTTTTTTGTAAGTGCCATTTTTTACCTTTTCATTCCTTCCAAATCTTTGTAAAGTATGTCTAAAAAGCTATTTATATCTTTTGTTTTTTGTATAGCTTCTATATTATTTCCTATCCAAAACTCTATTTCTTTTAACGTTTTTGAATTCTCATGTTTTGCAATATCTGTTATAAACACTAATGCAGAACTATATTCTAATTTAAAATGAAAATTTTGCCAGAAAAGGT
>DUFP01000018.1 GCA_013331795.1 Nanobdellota archaeon | reverse complement strand
GTATTCTTCTTTCGTTCTTGAAACAAATCATTAACTAATTTATAGACAATAATTTCTTGAATATCCTGTGCAACACCGCGAAGATTCACAATACTCATTTTTCCAGGGTGCACCAATTCGCCCATCAGTGTAGGACTTTCAGAAAATAAATTCAATTTCTTAACATATTCAAAAATATTAATCAATGTCCATTTGGAAGGATTATCTTCTGTTGCTTCTAGTTCAATAAGCATTTCATTAAAATCAACTCTTCCACCAAGATTTTTCAAAGCAGCATAGATGAGTCCTAATTGAGAAGCAGATACTTTCGTGGGCAGCAAATGAATCAACTCTACAGACGTAAGATTTCTATTGCTCAGCTTCAAAGGCTTCGCATCAGGATTAATATGTACATCAGGAGAAAATTCTTGAATTTGTTTCAGAAACCCTTGTGGCTCAACACCAAAACGCAGCATATTTTCCTTATCTTTAGGATTAGGATACTTTAAAGAAGGATATTCACCATGCGGATCAATGACCACAAGGGGAATTTTTTTTAAGAGGAGCTCTTCTAAAAGAACAGCACTGACATAACTCTTCCCAGATCCTGATTTCGCAAGAATAACCGCATGTTTTGAAAGAACTTTATTCATGTCTAAATAGACTTTGAGATGTTCTCTCCCATCAAGAATACCAATGTATGCAGAGTTTTTCTTTTTCTCTAAACCAAGAATATCCTGGATAAAATCATCTTCTGCACACAAAACTTCCACACCTGGATCTAAAGGGGACTTCAAAACTTGGAGTTTCCCTTCATCATCTCTATATCCAATCACAGAACAGAAGGCAACGCTTCGTTCACTATCTTTTTCTATCTCTTCAATCTGTGCAAGCACAAAATTCCCAGAAGAATGCATGATTTGTACATATTCAAAAATATGTGCGGATCCCTCTATCTTAAATGCAAATTGCTTCGTACTTGTCTTGCCGATAACTTTTCCGAGGATCATCTTGCATTCTTAAGAAAATGGATTTATAAGCATAGTTGTACTAAAACATAAATTAATATATTCTTCCTAAAAAATATTTGTTATGGAATATAAAGGAACAGTTGTATTAGTAGATGATGAATTAAGAAAGAGAGATCTAGCAGTTATATATAGAAAAATATTTGAGGATAAAAATCTCTTCTGTCTAACCTTTGATCTTGGAAGAGAAGTAGAAGAAGAAATAAAAGCTGGTCTGAAATATGACTGTCTAGTTGTTGATTTACAATTAATTGATAGGGATGGACAAGATATAATCAAACTTTCCAAAAAAATAAATCCTTATATTCCTGTAATAGTCTATTCTGGATGGGATTGGCAATGCCCTGGTGCAGACCGTGTAATCCGAAGACCTTCATTAGAATATCTCATAAGCTCTATTGAAGAATTAATTCTAAGAAAACAATAGCTTTTGAATCAAAGGAAAAAAGGCGTAATGGGTAGTAAGAAAGAATTTGTTTAAATGCAGAACTTTCCATTCAAAATTGAATAGGGAGTATATCAGATTTTATGGGGGTTATAGCTGTAGCGATAGATTTAAATATAAGCTGGTAGTTATTTATACCATATGATAGAAGAATCTACCACTAAAAAAATATTAAATATGTTTTTTGAGAATCCAAACAAGAAATTCCATTTAAGAGAACTCTCCAGAAGTATGAAAGTATCTTTGCCAACAATATTAACAGCAACAGAAACTTTGGCCAAGGAAAAACTAATAATCAAGGAGAAAGGGAAAGTCATGACTTTGGTATATGCCAATCTAGAGAATAAAGATTTTATAAGGAGAAAGAGAGTATATAACCTCCAAAGGATATATGATTCAAATATAGTAGATAATCTGGCTCAAATGTATGGTCATCCTCAAGCGATCATCTTATTTGGAAGTTTTTCAAGAGGAGAAGATAGAGAAAATTCTGATATAGATATTGCAGTTTTTTCAACAAAAAAAATAAGTTTTAAACAAGAAAAGTATGAAAAGATTTTTAAAAAAATAATAAATATACATGAAATAGAAAAAGAAAGAATAAGCTCTGAGTTTAAAGCAAACCTTCATAATGGGATTCTCTTGGAGGGATCTTGGTGAAGGATTTTAGTTTTTTTCTATTAAAAGGGGAAGTAAAAAAACAGAGTCCTGATAAAAATCTTTCTGATGCAACCTATAAAGAATCTTTAGATAGGATAGAGTTAGCAAAACATCTTCTTGGAAAAGAAAAATCAAAATATATCTTAGAAAATGCCTATGAAGCAATGAGAGAAGCTGCTGATGCAATTTTATATAAAGAAGGCTATAAATCCTACTCGCATGAAGCTTCAATAGTCTATTTACTAAAAAAAGGCTTTAGCGAAAGAGATGTATTTGAACTAGATCGTTTTAGAAGAATAAGAAATGATATTAAATATTATGGGAAAGATTGTGAAGAAAAAGAAAGTAGAGATGCTATAACCCTTGCAGAGAGAATTATCCCAAAAGTAAAAGAAATACTAAGAAAACAATAGCTTTAAATGTAAAATAGTCTTAAAGAATAAAAAAGGTGTGAGCATGGACAAAGAACGGTATGAAATTCGTATGCAATTAGAAAAGTATAATGATATTTTCTCAGACTTTGACTCAAGGCCATATAGCGAAAAAGCACTCTCAGATGATTTTCTTGCCGAAGCAAAAAAAGCCTCTTTTGATAGATTAGAAGAAATAGATATCCTTTTCTTTCTTCCTAAAACAAAAAGGGATACAAAAATAGAACTGATAATTAAAAAAAGACTTCTTGCACATTTTAAACACCATCATTTTATATTACAAAAGGAAAATAAAGGGATTGTAAGAATGGGAGTTCTTTTTCTCATTGTAGGGGTCATTCTTATGCTTCTTGCAACATATTTTCTTTTTCAGTATGAACATAATATCTTGGCAAGCTTTGGAATAATTCTTTTTGAACCGGCATCATGGTTTCTTTTCTGGGAAGGCTTGAATTTAATTATCTTTACTTCAAAGAACAAAAAACCAGAATTAGATTTTTATGAGAAAATGTCACGTACAAGAGTATTCTTTGATACACAAAAATAGATAAAGAAAAAAAGTATAAACCATATATGGAACTGGGGCTTTATCAACATTATAAAGGGCAGTATTACTGGGTGCAAGCTCTTGGAAAAGATTCTGATACCCTTAGAGAAAAAGTAATTTATCAAGGGCTTTATGAAAATGAATATGGAAAGAATCCTCTTTGGACAAGAGATCTTAAAACATTTCAAGAACCTTTGGAAGATGGAAGGAAACGTTACAGATATATTGGTCCATATCCTGAAGCAACACAAGGCATTGAAGGAATTATTTTGCCAAAAGAAAAATAAAAAAATTAGATCTTACTTATTTCTGTTCTCTTTCTGCATTTATCCTTAGATAGT
>DUFP01000032.1:1664-3423 GCA_013331795.1 Nanobdellota archaeon | reverse complement strand
GATAAAAGCGCCATCTCCCAGAGTTCTACACAAATTATTTTGAAGGTGACGAATCCTAATGATATCAAAGCGATTTCGCATTCTCTTGAGGGCATTACTTTACATACAGAAAAGGAAATACAAAATATTCCTATTGGTACTGCATTGGTTACTGGGATTGTTGATCTTCCCCTCCTAGTAAATATTCGTCCACGTATGAGCAAGCATGGAGGAGAAGCAGTGAGTGCGTTCCTTGATGAGGAAGAAGTTGAAGAAAAAGGAGAAGATTTTGTTGTGCAAGAAGAGAAATATGCTGAAGAGGGAGAAAGCATTCCATTGGTGAAGCAACAGTTTAGTGAGGAAGACTTAAAATTGATGCATGGGAGTACAACAGCTATTTCTTTACAGCTTATTCCTTCTGTGCTTATGCGATGCTCTCGAAAAGGAGAAGATTTTTCTCTTTTAATTGATCTTGTGGACCTCCAAGTTATTGAAAAAATGGAGGATGTTTCTGGATTGTCACTTTTGAAATTACATTTAGAAGAATTGAATTTCAAGCAAGAGCAATTACTGCATATTGCCTTGAAAGAAGGAAAAGAAATTAAGGCTACGGAACTTTTTGCAAAATCAGGTATGCAATTTTCTGAATTTTATCATAGTATGGATGTATTGGTGAAAAAAGGATATTTAATAAGAATAGGAAATGATTATAGCTTGAGTTCTTCTTTAGAGTTTCTTTCCACTATTGACAGCAAACAATTTTATCATCCTCTTGTGTATGGGAGAAGCAAAGGTGAGAAGATTGCTACGAAGTATCAATATCAGGCTATTCGAGATTTCTTAAATAAATTTTTTGAAGTGAAGGATGTTAAAGAATGCTGGGTGGAGAAGTATTCTGTGCGAGAATGAATTTTATCCTTAATATAGAAATCACCTTTATTCCATAAGGTTTATAAAAGGATTTTTTTGTTATATCCTTATGTCACGAGAAAAAATTAGTGAAGCACTCAAAGATTGTCTGCTTGCTTTTCAGAAAAAATATTCTGAAAAAGAAAGCTATCTTGTTGGTGATGCTTGTACAGATGCACAGCTACTTATAGATATATCTGGAGATGTTCTTCACTTCCATGGTGTTGTTGCAGAGAGTGATATGCATTTTCTTTCCTTTCATGCAGTAACACGAGAAAATCCTCTTTCTCAGTATATTCCTTTTCTTGTAAATGAAAAAGAGCATAGATATATTGTAGGAAATTTTCTTCCAAAGCTTGTTCAGTATACACGTTTTTCTGAGGAAATGGGAAAAGGGTTTCACATTCCCTGGAATAGGTCTGCTCCTGCTGAGAATTTAGAAGAGACAATTTTATTTGCTTTACAACCAAGACAGTCTCTCGAAAAATTCTTTAAAAATCAAGAGTATCCTTTTATGCCATACTGGTAGGATTTAGAGTATTACTTCTTAGTGGTATCTCACCTAAAGGTTTAAATAGTACTTCTTTATGTGATAAAGTAGGATGGCATTTGATTTTGACAAGGAATTAGAAGCAATACGAGTGCAAAGTAGAGCATTCAGAGATGTTCGAAGAGCAGTTGCTGTGGCAAAAAGAAAGATAGATGAGGGCATTCTTGCTCATTCGTATTTTCAGTGTATTTCAGATACGTGTGTGCGTGTAGGCTTAAAAAATACCTGGCAAGAGCATCTTTCTTTCCCTGGTGTAATTGTAGAGCATACACTTTCTCTCCCTCTTGGAGAGATTGTTGCTATTGTTGTCTCTGAACCAAG
>DUFP01000032.1:607-1568 GCA_013331795.1 Nanobdellota archaeon | reverse complement strand
AGGATTATCTTTTGAGGAAATACATCCTAGAGTAAAAGAAAATATCCTTAATATCCTTGAAGGTGGAAATGGCACTATCAAAATAAAGATTCATAGAGAGGGATTTAGCCTTGTGAAAAAGTTTTTGCAATGGGGGAATAAAAGACATACCCAACTCTTTGCAGAAGAAATTATAAAAACAGGAAATCTTATAGATTTACGTTTACGAGGACTTCCTTTGGAGAGGCAAGTTGCATTGCTTGATAGTTCCCTAGCAAATGATACTTTGGATTATGTTTCTCATGTTGCAACAGGGTTTTTTGAAGTGTATGAAGGACTTGATACTCTTCCTTTTCAAGCATTTGCACATGAACTTCTTCATCCTAGGGAGATGGAGAGATATAGATACAATATTGAGGATCATGAATTTCAGGGTGGAGAACCTGTAAGTAGATTAAATTGGGGCATCGCTCTTGTTGTAAATAGACGATGGTTAGCTGATCACAATATAGAAAGATATAGATGTGCAAAGGCAAAATATGAGCAACAACTCAAAGGGAAAGTTTTTTCTCATTTTGAAGGATATCTGGATCACATTGAAACAAGAATTGTTTCTAATCCTCTCTATTTGTATATGCTTGAACAGGAGAATAAGAAATGAATGGAAGACTCTTACAATATGGTAGATGGGGTGCACTCATTGAAGAGTCTGAAATTCTTGCAATGAGAGCAGAAAGCTTACAAGATAGCGATACTCGCTCATCTAGAGAATTACATGGACAAGCTGCTGCATTAGTAGAAGAAGCGCTTCCTCTTATTCCAAATGAGAAGTTCATATTTGAACCGTATGCAGCATTTATTGTAAGCGCTATAGTATTATATTACAAAGCGGGAAATTTTGTTGCAGCAAAAAGAGTAATTGGAGAATATGGAAATAAGGTAGAAAATGACTATCATATTGGGAAATTAGAAGAAATTGTTG
>DUFP01000032.1:0-409 GCA_013331795.1 Nanobdellota archaeon | reverse complement strand
TTTGCTTAAAGGTATAGAAATGGGTGATGTTTTTGAGCCTGTTTTTGTATGGAAAATTGCACATTGGGATACTAACTATTGTCTTGACAAAGAAAAAATAGATCCTTTACATCCTGAATGGAGAGATGGAGGACATCACAGAGCTTTTGCACATTATCTTGCTCGAAAACCATTACTTGTAGTTGTGAGTAAAAAGTTTAGTCATGTTCCTTTAGGTCTTTTTTCTATCAGAGAAATTAAATTTGATGATAATGTAGAAAATCCATTTAGCTCATGCTTTGGCATTCCTTGTTTAGATATTGAAGGGAAACTTCGCAAAGACCAGCGGTAGAGACAATGATAGATGATGATTCCCTTTTTGATGATGTACGTTTTCATATAACGAATGAATCTCTTGATAAAATTATGG
>DUFP01000035.1 GCA_013331795.1 Nanobdellota archaeon | reverse complement strand
CATCATCATCTGCACAATCTCCCAGATCTATAGAACAAGAGCCACCCATATCAAGCGTATAAATATCTGTACTACCACTTTGTGAATCAACCCAGTATACCTTCCCAGAAAAAATAGTCGCTGCAGATTGAGTAAAGGAATCTTCCACAAGAACAGAACGTTCTTCGGAAGAAACAGCAAAAGAAAAAATATCTGAATCTGCAAGCCAAACAACAACACCTTCAGAAATTCTTGGAAGAACTTCATCGACACTTTCTTCAGAAACAACAAGAGTTTCAGCAGAAGAAAGATCATACAAATAAATATCCCAATTCCCATCCTCATTATGTTGCCAAACTATAGATGTTCCATCAGTATCAGGAGCTATATCATCACCTGTACTGCTACTTATTTGAGTAGAGCTTCCAGAAATAAGATCATAAAGATATACATCATCATTTCCATTGACAGAATCAACATACACAAGAGAATTTCCTACAACTCTTGGCTGTGTTTGATTACCATCACGCACAATAAGAGAATATTCAGCACCATTGGAAAGACCATAAATATCCCAATTCCCATTTCTATAATCACTCCAAACAATCCATGCAGAAGAAACATCCGGAGAAACTTGATGCCCACTGCCTGCACTTACAATCTGTGAACTGCCTGTAGAAACATCAGAAGAATAAATTTGCCAAACATCAGAAACAAGACTTTGCCAAACAAGAGTATTCCCAGAAATATCTGGATTGATATCAGCAAGAGGAGAAGAACTAACCTGAGTAGTCCCCTGAGAACCAAGATCATACAAATAAATATCCCAATTTCCATTCACATCATCTTTATAGACAACATAATCCTCATCTGCTTCAACACTTTGCTGAGAAGAGCTACTGCTCACAAGAGCTTCTGCAGCAGCACAATCTAAATCCTCAGCCTGACAAGCTTCATCATAATATCCATCTGCATCTGCATCCATACAATCTGCAACAACAAAAGCAGTGGGAAGAATCTCATCAGAATGGAAAAAACTTAAAAGAACAATAGAAAAAACTGCAGCAACAAGGAGCAATATATTTCTAGGAAACACATCTCTCTTTTTCATCACAAAAAAACAATGAGAAAAGAACTTTATTAATGTTTTGCCAAAAATCTCTAAGAACACAACTCTTAAAAAGGAAGAAGGAATGACTTTTTATGGCAGGCTAGGCGGGTGGCTAGTCCTCACTTGCACCATAAATGGACTATACGATGGGCTGAAGTCTGGAAGAGGTATACAATGTTGTTCAAAGTCCTACTTGGACAATGACACTTCGTCCTCTTGGGTTTGTATGTATATCAATCGAGTCAGGCCAGGAATGGAGCAGCTCTACGTATCTGTGCGAGCGTCTTGAGGGTCGCGACGTGGAGAAAAAGTTTGGATCAAACTTTGGGTGCATAGCGTATCCATTTCAGATGGCCTGCCATTTTTTACAATGGAAGAACAATCAATATTTATCAAAACATTTGGAGATTACCCACTTATCAAGATACTTGACTTTTTGATCTATTCAAGAGACTTTGACTACCCAATTACAGAAATAGCAAAGAACGCAAATGTAAACTTTCAAACGCTAAAAAAAATATGGTCACAAATGGAGCGCAACCAAACTGTTATTTCCACACGCACACGAGGGGGCAATGTTCTCTATAAAATAAACATAAATAATCCTGTGATAAAAAAGATAATTGAATTAAACAACTTTCTTTGTTGGAAAGATGTTGAACAAAAAGAAAAAAAACAGAAAATAACTGCGTAAAAATAGAACTAACAATAGCCCACACGTGATTTTTGAATTCTAGAACTTTTCTTGTAGCATTTTTATATGAATAAAAGTAAAAAAATTAAGAAAAAGACTGCATAGTATAAATATTGATTTTTGTTTCAACAGGCTTCACTTTAGAATCCATTGCTACAAGAGAATGTATGCCATTCTTCTCTGCTAACAAAATAAGATCCCGAGTAATACTTCCATCAAAGACTATTGCTTGTACACCTTTCACACTTCTCAATGTCCCTTGCAATTCTGTAGAAGGAACTTTTCCAAGCATGGTCATACTTCCATCAAGAAGATACGCTCCTCGTGTACCGACAAGATCATCAAGCATTTGTTTGAACTTTTTCTTCTGCTCATCAGATACAACATTCTTAGGTGCGACAGCAGAAGCTGTTCGAGCAACAGGTTGTGTCATTGTTTGTTGTTGTGCAACTGGAGCACGAACATTTCGCTCTCCGCCTCTATAACTGTCTTGTCGGCTATATTGCGGCTTAAGCTGCCCATTTCTCGTAGGGACTCCATCTTTCAAATCCATTTTTGCTTGTTCTGCAGTAATTCTTCCTCGTAATGCTTTGTGAATTTCTTTTTGTGTCAATTCCTCAACTTCCTTTCCATCAGGAGCTTTGACAACAAAATCAATCTCTGCAACATCAAGCACTTCCCGAGTAATCAAATCTCCTCCTCGATCTCCATCAACAAAGAGTGTAACTACTTTTGCTGCACAGAGAGGAATAATAGACTCAGGTACAGAAGTTCCATTTAAAGCAATAACATTTTTGAATCCACACTTCAAAAGACTCAACACATCTGCTCTTCCTTCACAAAGAATGATTTCTTCAGAGTCATTAATTCCTGGCCCAGCAGGAAGTCTTTCTCTTCCCCACTCAACAACTTCTCCCATTCGCACAGATTGTGAAACTTCTTCTGCCATTTCCTGTGAATCTGGAAGTTCATTTTCTGTAAAAAATTTAAGAAGCTCTTTTGCCCTTTGAATGACAAAATTTCTTTTAGAAATACGAACATCTTCTAATTTCTGCACTTTTACTTTTGCATTACAAGGTCCTATTCTTTGAATAGTTTCCATTGCTGCTGCAACAATTGCAGTTTCAGTTTTATCTAAACTAGAAGGAATAATAATCATACCATCAGTTTTACCTGCTTTAATATCAGTATTGACTTCTATTCTTCCTATTCTTCCTGATTTTTGCAACTCTCTCAGTTCTAAATCAGAACCTAAGAGTCCTTCTGTCTGACCAAAGATAGCGCCAATAATATCTGGTCTATCTACAGTACCCTCAATATTAATACTTGTATGAATAATATATTTTGCTGATACTTGACTAATTTTTCCCATTGTTTTTTCCTCCAATGAGAACAAGAACACCAACTCTATCAAAGAGTCCCTTTACTGGCTTCAAGGCCTATCTAAATCTACCTAATTGAATTTTCCCCTTTTCATTGTGCCAATAATATAAGGTCAGTAAATATGATCTTGTTCTATTTTATGTTATTTTAATATGTCTTGTCATACTATGAATAGTATCGCCCGCGACACTAACCCCCAAGCTCATAGCTGGGAATTTCTTCGTCCGCTCCATTGAGTATTCTCGTGGCGGGCCTAAAAGAAGAAGAGTGAGAGAGTTTATATAGCTTTTGTTTGTCCTTTATAAGGCCTTAAACCCCTTTTAAAGCAGTTTAAAGGAATGAGCCTGCTGGGATTTGAACCCAGGTATGAAGGTTACTTCATCTTTAAAGATCCCGAAGCCTTCCACACTATCCAAGCTATGTTACAGGCCCATATAAACAAAGATTCTCTAATTCTTATTAAATCTTTTCATGAAGAATAACCACTGTCAGAGCTAGGGAACTGTAAAGAGATCGTGTTCCCCACACGAAAGGTATAATTTACTCTCTCTTCAACAGGAGGCATGGGAAGAGCTCTTATTCTTCTTTCAAAGAAATCTTCCTCTGTAGAGCTATATTCCTTATTTCTGTGCATAAGCTCAGTAAAATAACTTGCAAATCTATGCCCAAATTTTCGAGCAAGATCAGACCGCACATCAAATTCAAAAGAAAAAATATCTAAAACCCTACAAACATTCGTCCGCCCAAGTTCAAGGTCTGGGAAAAGAGTTTTAGCAAAACTAATACCCAATGCAAAATAATCTCGAGATCTATCATCTCCTAAATAAATATACCCTGGAGTTCCTAAAATATTCTCATGTAATCTATCTTGAAGATCTTCAGTAAAATTAACTGCAGTAGAAAAATCAATCAAATGCAAACGATCACCGCTATACACAATATTTCCCGGCTTGACATCATAGTGCAATATTTTTTTTGCATGCATTGCATCAAGGCTAGTATCTATCTCTTGAAAAAGATGAAGAACAGTATCAGCATCCTCAGAAAATTCCTTTGGAGCATGTCTAAGATTATAGCCAGGAAGATAGACAAATTTTCCCATAAGCCCTGGGATGCCCTCATAAAATCCGCTATGTTGTAATTTCTGCACACCTGGAATTTCTTGAACAAATCTTTGATTTTTTAAACCGCGAAGAATAACACTCTGATAAAATGGACTAATGAGTGTATATTTCTCTGGATGGACAACATATTTCAAAGTCAAATCCTTTTCTCCTTCTAAAGAAAAAATAATACACTTTTCATCATAGTGAAGAATATCTCCAACAGGATTCCGATCTAAAAAATCAAGCATTTCCGGATTATCTAAAGCTAAATGCCTAAAATAGTGCATTCTTTCTTCTAATGTTTGTGTTTGAAAAATAAGACTCACTGTTATTACTCCTAAAAATTTCTGTAAACATAATTTTGCAAGCAAATCCTTTTAAATACCTTTGGTTTAAAAGAGAAACAACTAAGGATTATAACGACGAGAACTCAAACCTTTTTCATAAACTCCATCAACGAAAGCATTCCCCCGAGAATTATCAAAAACAACCTCTCTTCTCTCTCCTTCTTCCAGGGTATAAAAGCTATGGCTCCCTATTTTTTGAGTAAAATCATGAACATATGATTGTTCAATACGGCATTCTGCTTTACCTTCTTGAATGGCTTTTCTCGCCTTTTTATCAACTTTCCTACGAAGAACGGAGCAATCTAGAATAGATACTTTCATGATTTCTGTATCATCCCAAACTTGAGAGCTTGTTCCACTGTTTTTGTAAGAAAGCGCTCCATCAGTAAGAGGATCTATGTTTCCTTCAAGCACACCAAGAAGAGCACTATATGCCAAAGCGATTTGTTTTTCATCAAAAACAGGAACAGAAACAGTTTTACTTTTCGTATCTTTAACAATCTTCCCTTCTACTTTTTTAGGAACAAGATAATTCATTCCTCGAGCTAAAGAAGCAACAGTAAAATACTCTGAAAAATCTGATTGAGAAGTAAACTGATAAATTTTTTTATTATTTCTTACAATATTCTGCTCAATAATAGCAGCAAGGCCTTTATCACCATCATACATTCTTTGTACTTTTTCCCTTCCACATGTAGGATTTTGCACAGCTGCATCTGCAGAGCAAATATCAAAAAAAAGTCTATTTTTGATAACCTCTGCAACTGCTGCGTACCCTTTTTTTTGTTCTGCATCTCCATGAAGAAGCCTATCACCTGCATCTTCAAAGTAAAGCATTCTTGTTAAAGCAACAAGATCATTTCCTGCAAGTTTATATTCTGGATGCAAAGCATTCAATCTCTCTGTATCCTCTCCTAAATCTCCAGTAGGAGCTATCTCTTCTACAGGCACAGCTGGCTTAGTCGCAACAACAACTTTCTTCGCAGCACACCCATCAGGAATAAAATTTCCTGCAGCTATTGCACCTAAATAACTAAGGCAAGCAAGACGAAATACTTTTGTGAATCTCATTGTGGATGCACTCCATTATGAGTTTTGCAAGAAGATGCAATATCAGAATAGTTCCCTTCAAGAGTCCAAAAAACGCCTTCAGAAATACTCCTCATTGTCTCACTTTTTGCTCTGCCCCAAGCATTTGCATTACCCCGAAAACCATCTGGTTTTGCATTCTCATCTTCAATCATAAAAGCAACAACATAAGGAACAGTAAATTTTTGATCTTGGTTTTTATTGTAAAAATGTGCAGTAACAAGCCCAGCATCAGTATTTGCTCCCCAAAGAAATCCTGTTTTATCTTCAACAGTATCAATATATCCACCATTTGTTTTCAAAAAAGCAGCTGTTCCTGGAATACATGTTTTGTCAAAAATTCTATCTGCATGCCCATTTGCCTTCAAAGAAAGAATTTCTCTCATTTGATCAGATCGTGGCAAATCTCCTTTGTAAAGTCTTTCAAGAAGTTCTGCAAGATCCTCTGAAGAAGTTTTATTTCCTAGGGTTCGTCCACCAGTAACAGATTGATTAATTTTTTCAACAACAGTATCTTCAAAGCCATACTCCTGAATAATTTCATTCACGCGTGCTTCACCACCAACTTGATCAATAACCCAATCAGTGCTGTTATTATTGCTTGAACGAATCATTCCTATCAAATTTCTTTCTAATTGACTGGTATGGCTAAGTCTTCCTGCATACACCTCATGTTCTGCTGCAAGAAGCACATACATTTTATTTGTTGACGCTGCAAGCCTTGGAGTATGCGTATTAATATCTAAAAAAACTTTCCCACTACGAAGATCTTTTGCAAAGAGTGAATAATCTTCTATTCCTCGTACTCGCGCAAGTCCTCTTGTTCGAAGTACATTAACATATGATGTAATATCTTCCTCTAATTTTTGATTGCCTTGCTCACCATCAGGAAGAGCAATAGGTAGAGGACGTACCTTTTTAGGATCCTCTTTAGGAGCTTCATCTATTGGATCCTTGACAGAATCATCTACTGAATCTTTAACAGGCTTTTTAATGCCAGAATCCTTTTCAAAAAGAGAACGCCCATCGGTAAAAATTCTTTCTAGAGCATTATAACTTGATCCTCGAAGAGAATCATCACTAAGCCCAAAAACAAGAGTTCCAGTAAGCAAAGCACTTTTTACATAGGGATGCAAAGTAATACCTTTGTCTCTTTTTCTATCAAAGAATTGCCCTACATAATTTACAGGCCCTTCTCGAACAATAGGAACAAGAGCTCCTAGATTAAAAGCACCAAGAGCAGTATAAAACTCTAAAGTTTGAAGCCAATCTGGCTGAGAAGCAAGAATATTTTTATTTTCAAAACAATAATCTAAAACTGCAGCTACAGCAACATTTGCAAGAACATAAGGCCCAGCAGCATTAGCTACTGTATGTAACTTCTGAGCCCTTCGTATGTTCTTTCTTTGTGTGCGTGTAACCATTTTCCTAATAATAATCACCCTTAGAGCTTTATAAACCTTCCTATTGTAACTCCTTAAGAGAGATAACAAAAAGACTTTAATACTTCTCTACCATAAAAAACAAATGGACAAAGAGGAGATGCTGTTAATCATTAATGATACTATTTTAAATTTTAAAAAGGATATAGATAAACCTTTCGTTATGTTCCTTCATAAAGAACGCTTTTCTCATTATCTGGATATGATGGAATTAAAAAAGCATCTGGAAAAAACACCATGTTTCGTCGCAGAAATGAAAGGGGGAAATATTTTCTATTATTGCGAAGAGATCATTAATAATCTTACAAAGAATTTCTCCTCAACAGAGAAGGAACTCTTTATTCAGGGAATAACCTTACACGAACTCTTCCATATAAAAAACAAAATGCATGTTTTCACAGGCGAGGAAGCAATATTTTCAGAAAAACTTGTAGAAAAAGAATTGAAGGCTTTCTACCCCCGACAATATGCAATTCTGGATCTTGTCACATTAGCAAAATAGAGCAAACTATTTAAAGTTCTCAAAGATTATTTTTTCTATGGCAGAAACCCAAGGGATCACAGCAAAAAAGGATCAAGATCATTCTGAGTGGTTTACACAAGTCATCCAAAAAGCAGGTCTTATTGAATATACAGATGTTTCTGGTTGTTATATTCTCCGTCCATACGCATATGAAATTTGGGAAACAATCCAAAAGTATTTTGATCAAAAAATAAAAGAAAAAGGTGTAAAAAATACATACTTTCCATTATTCATACCTGAATCACTCTTGAAAAAAGAATCCGCACATGTTGCAGGTTTTACCCCAGAAGTTGCTTGGGTCACACATGCAGGAGAAGAGAAACTAAGTGAGCGTTTAGCAATTCGTCCAACTTCTGAAACAATCATATATGCAGCATTTTCAAAATGGATTCGCTCACATAACGATTTACCATTAAAAATAAACCAATGGTGCTCAGTGGTGAGATGGGAATTTCGCAATCCAACTCCATTCTTACGATCAAGAGAATTTCTCTGGCAAGAAGGCCATACTGCATATGCAAAAAAAGAAGAAGCAGATGCAGAAGTTTTAGACATTCTTGATCTCTATGCAGAAATCTTTGAAGAGCTCTATGCAGTTCCTATAACAAAAGGACAAAAGAGTGAGAAAGAAACATTTGCAGGAGCATTGTATACAACATCTGTGGAAACATTTTTGCCAGTAGGAAAAGGAATCCAAGGCGCAACATCTCATTGTCTTGGACAAAATTTTGCGAAAGCATTTGACATTACTTTTTTAGATGAAAAAGGAGAAAAACAATATGTATGGCAAAATTCATGGGGAATAACAACAAGAAGTATTGGCATGATGATCCTTATGCATGGAGATGACAAAGGTCTCATCCTCCCACCTCGCATTGCCCCAATACAAATAGTGATTATTCCAATCTTATTTGATAATACCAAAAAAGAAGTTGTAAAAAAATGTGAAGAAATAGAAAAAAAATTAAAAGAATATAAAGTCCATTTTGATGAAAGAGAAGAATACACCCCTGGATTCAAATATAATGAATGGGAACTGAAAGGTGTTCCTTTACGACTGGAACTTGGGCCAAAAGATCTAGAAAAAAAACAAATAGTTGTTGTAAGAAGAGATACAGGAAAAAAAGAATTTGTCCTAATAAAAGATATAGAACAAAAAATTCCGGAACTCTTAGAAGATATTCAAAAAAGTCTATTCCAAAAAGCAGAAGCAGGAATAAAATCAAACACCATAGAAGTAAACTCATTTACAGAATTCAAAAAAGCAATTCAAAATAAAAAAAGAGTAAAAGCCATTTGGTGTACAAAAGAATCTTGTGAAGAAAAAATAAAAGAAAGTACAGAAGGTGCAAAATCTTTAAACATTCCATTTAATCAGAAAAAAATAAAAGGAAAATGTTTTCATTGCGGAGAGCCCGCAGATTCATTTGCATACTTTGGCAAATCCTATTAGTATAGGACAAAAGAAACGCATATAAAGGAGTTAGACTTCTTGATATTCATGATAAGTCTAAAAGAACGTGAACTTATCCTTCAATGGGATAAAAAAGGTAAAAGTCAAGAAGAAATGGCTCACCTATTGGATTGTCATCAATCCTCGGTTAGTCGATTTCTAAAAAAATATTCTACTTCTGGAACAATAAAAGTTCTTGGGAGAAATGGAAGACCAACTAAACTAAATAAAGAAGTTTATTCAAACTTAAAAGAAAAAATTCTCAGTAAAATTCTGACTACAAATAAGGATTTTTGTGCTGTTAGCACAAAAGAAGTGAATAAAATAATCTTAAAAGAGATTGGTCAAACTTATTCTCTAAGGCATGTTGAACGGATTTTACATAAATTAGGCTTTTCTTTAATTACACCTCGATCACAACATGTTAGACATGATCAAGAAAAAGCGGATAAATTCAGACAAGAGTTTAAAAAAAAATTGAGTCGGAGTATGTGGGCTATGAATTAATTTCTATTGATGAGGCTAGTTTTCAGTTAGCAACAGGATACAAAAGAATTTGGTTTCCGAAAGGAGAAAAACCAAAAAGAGCTTTTTTCTGGAGCAATAAAAAACTTATAGTTTTTGGAGCTCTTACAAGCTCAAAAAAATTCTACTATAACTTTTATACCTCCCAGAATATGATCACTTTTTCTCATTTTTTGTGGAATCTTTTTGAAGAGCTAGATAAAAACAAAAAATATATTCTAATTATGGATAACGCAAGCTTTCATAAAACAGAATACATTAAGAGTTTATTACAAGAATATAAGTCATGGATTTTTATTGAGCCAATACCCCCATATTCACCAGAACTAAACCCTATTGAAACCTGTTGGAAAGTGACAAAGAATGCTGTGACAAAATCACAGCATTTTAGAGATACTCATGAAATGAAAAATGCGCTTGAGGAATTTTGGCAAGAACATACTTTCACGCAGGATTTTATGCGTTACTTAT
>DUFP01000003.1 GCA_013331795.1 Nanobdellota archaeon | reverse complement strand
TGTCATCATGGAAGAAGGAGACACGATTGAATCAGGAACAACAAAGGCAGACATGCCATACATATTCACAGCACAAGAAAATAAGGCAATGTACAGCTTTGCAGAAGGAGCAATGATAGAAACAGAACAAGGGATATTTGCATATGACGGATCATTTCATGAAGATTTTGAAGTCACAGAAAAAGTACAGACAGCACTCACTGCACAAGGATTTTATAATGTGACACTCTCCCCAGAAACAGAATATCGATATATCTATGACACGCTCAATCTTTCTCTGGAAAACACAGATGAAAGAAAAGATATCAGCATCTGCAAAGGTCTTGTTGAAGAAATGACCTGTGATGTGCAGAACAAAGGAAATGCATTCACGATCACAGGAGAAAACAAAATCCTCAAACAGCAAGGATACCCTATATTGGAATCCTATGATGCAAATAATATCATAGACATCAATTTTGCAGAAGAAACGATCACACTCAGCAATATCAATCCAGAAGAAGATATCCTTGCACTCTTCAGGACAGGATATTTTGAAATCACAGAAACACAGGATGACACGAAAGCAAGAGCATTGCTCAATGAGTACCCTATGCTGTTTCGAAGCTATGATTCAGATAAGCCCTATCCTGGGTGGATTTTAGATGATACAAATGCTTTCGTCTATGAAGATGAAGACAGTGATGTCAAAATTCTGCCCACAGAAGAATTGTACATAGAGACTTGTGTTGCTGCAATACAAAAAAAGATACGAGGTGAAAGCGAAAGTGTACCGGCATTCTGTTAAAGGGCAAAGTATGCTCTTTGCTCTTCTGGGAATAGCAGTGCTTGCTCTTGTCATTCTTTTTGGGGTTTTGTATTTTGAGGAAGTAGGCGGATTCTTTGTTTTGCTTACCCAAGGAAAAGATGCTGCAGAAGCAGAGTTTGCTGCAGAAGAATGTCTTCAAGATGCTGCGAGAGAAGGACTAGAGCTTGTCGAGGCACAAGGAGGGTATACGCGGCCATTAGAAAGACTTTCTCTTGGGAGTCTGGGATATATGTCACAAGAAGGTGTGCAGCTTCTCAGCCTTGAGGATGTTGAAGAAGACATTGCACAGTATACAGAAGAAGCCCTTGCTGAGTGCTTTGAAGATGGATTTGAAGGCTATAGAGTAGAACAAAATAAAGCTTCTGTCACTGTTCAGTTTGAAGAAGAACACATGCTTGTGACGACAGACTGGGAGCTAGGCTTTGTTGATGAAGAAGAGGAGATAGCATTTACTATCCATGAGATAAACACTAAAATTACCAGTTCTTTCAAGGCTCTCTTTACGGAAGCAGAGCGTTTCCTGAGCGAAGCTCCATATGTTGATTCCTCTCAGCACTATTATGAGGTGCATAATGTTTCTCTGCATGTCATGCAAGTTGGAAATGAAAGCATTGTCGCTTTCTCACAGGGAGAAGAATATTTCATTACCGCTTTCGGCTAGGAATATTCCTGGCTTTGTAATCTTTCTAGGCTTGCCATTGCATGATTGCAGTTTGAGAGAGAGACTTGTCTCCATAAAATATAGTGATGGTCATTGTTGTTTCTGTCTCTTTTTGGGGAGCTGTCACTAGTATCTGGATATCTTTTATTTGTTTTTCTTCAATAGACAAAGAGGAAGGATGTATTTCTGTGATGAGTTTCGGATCTGTGCTCACTGATATGATATCTACGAAAGCAGTGCTATCTCCTGTATTATACAAAGAAAAGATGAAGGTGTAATCCTCTGAAGCTTTCAAGCGCCCAAGTTCACTTGAGGAGGGAATATTCTGAATTTCCAACACTGCACCTTCGCTGTAAAAGTTATTTAAATAAAAACCTGTTACTGCAATAATAAATAAGATTACTGCAGAGATTTTTGTCCATGTTTTCCAATCCATGGAGAATTTTTAAGAGTATAGATTATATAAACTTTTTTATGTACTTGCACTGAGCATATTACTCTCCCTCATTTTTTTATATATCGGTTTACTTACTTTTCTCTTTTATCCGATATTTCTTTACTTCTTCCTTAGAGCTATACCATACTCCATTTATCTTTGTTGCAGGAAGTACAGATCTTCGTGCCAAAAGACTGAGATATTCCTGTGAGTAAGGTGTTTCTTTTGCTAAAAAGCTTAAAGGTAGTAATTCATTATTTGCAGTTGTTTTTGTTAGAGCATTCAAATACCGCATGAGCGATTCTTCTTCCATCTTTGCAATAAAATTTATAAAAATACTCAAATCACCAAAATGTGCTTTTTCTAGGCTTGCAAAATATTTTTTTCGGTCTTTATTTCGAATAATGATTGGAGGGTAGCCATTTTTCATAAGAATCAAATTACAGAGAAGCCTTACTACTCTTCCATTCCCATCTACAAAAGGATGAATCCTTGCAATTTCATGATGAGCAAAAGCTGCTAATTCTATAGGATTATATTTTTCTGGATTAGCATTTAGTTTATAGATCAAATTTCCCATTTCAGATTGAACTTTATAGGGAGCAGTTGTTTTAAGCTTGGAACCTATAATCCTATTTTCTGAAGTTTTATATTTTCCTGCCCAATATTCTGAAATGCCTTTGAGTGTTATTTGATGTAAAGTAAGAATATCTGCCTCTCGGATATTTTTCTTTTCTTTTATCCAATTCTCTATCCAAGAAAATGCTTCTTTTTGATTTATTACATCTAGGTGTTCTCTTAAGCTTTTTCCTCCTATAGTGATTCCTTCTTCTAAAACAAGTTTTGTTTCATTCAGAGAAAGCGTATTTCCCTCTATTGATGTAGAATTATAAATATATTCAATCAGAAACTCTCCCTTTAGTTTTTCTAGAGATAATTTGTCCAAAGGCTTTAATTTATCTAGTTCCTTTTTCTTTTCTTGAATCCTTTCTAAGAGGGTTTTTGTGATAGGCATGCTTTCTTAGAGTTATACACGTTTTATATAGGTATCGGTTTATAGTATTATTAGCTTATACCGATATTTTTGGTTTATAAGACTCGAGCATTTCTTTTTCCATAAAATGCAATTCACCAGGAATAATCAGACATTGTGGGAATTTATTTAAGAGTTTTACATTCTTCGCTTCTGTGTAAAGAATTGTTGGATTGTCGGAGCCTAGTTGTGCACAGACCACTACTTTTGTGTTTGTGTCAAAGCCAGCTTTCTTTAACTTTTCAATTCCTTCTAAAGCTTCCATAAATTTATTTTCACTAGGGACTAAATCGAGTAAACAAAGCGTGTGCAAAGGGAAATTTTCTTTGATTACTTTGTAGGGTGTTTCACTTTTATGAAAAGGGATAGAAGTTGTTTTTCCAAACTTGTAGAGTTCTAAACCTGTTATACCTATTGCATTTAATACAGAAGCATTATGCACTACTTTCACTTCAATACCTTTTTGCTTTGCTTCTTGGAATAGGGATATGTGTGTTGTTGCAGAAAAAACATCGCCTACAATCAAAAGAACAATATTATTATATGCTGCTTGACTCAAAATTGCTGTTGCATCCTCTAGAACTTCTCTTTCTAGCAATTGAATTTCTTTGCCATAGAATTTATCTAAGGCCTGTTTGGAGCATTGGAGGCTAGAAGTGTAGTTCTCTAGGTAGACAATATCTGCATTTTTGACTATTTCTAGTCCTTTTATAGAAATGTCCTTTTCATCATTCAAACCTAGGCCAATGAGGGTTAACATATTATTGATATCTAGAAAGTATAGATTTTAGTCTTTCTTTGTCTAGATCAGGAAACTCACTTCTTAGCGCTTCTTCTAAAGTTTTTCGCGGAGCGCCTCCAGCGCGTACTGGCTCGCTCACGCTCGCACGACGTACCCCGGGAACCCGCCCATAGCTACTGAAGCTGCCGCTAAGGAGAATATCATAATACAGCACCAAAGGGCGCGCTACAGGAACATCGCCAAGATCATTACAATGCCAAACATAAATTTTATTTCCACGCACTTTTTGATGTGCTTCAAGATAAGCTTCTGTTTGCTCTCCTCCACCAAGAAAAGCTTGTACATGAGGGTTTTCTAGAGCTTGAGAAAGACTTTGCTCTCCAAACTTCCCTTTTTGTGCTTGTGCATGATCCATAACAGTAACCAATTGTATTCCATCTTTTGTTTCACCGTTTCTTTTTTCCAAAGCATCAAAAGATTCTTGTGTTAAAGGTAAAGCATGGGTTATTAATTTCTCTTCAGAAATCGC
>DUFP01000027.1 GCA_013331795.1 Nanobdellota archaeon | reverse complement strand
TGTAGCGCGCCCTTTGGTGCTGGTTAATTATAACCTCAATTGCTACAACTTCTTCAATTTCGTTAGGCGGGTTCCCGGGGTACGTCGTGCGAGCGTGAGCGAGCCAGTACGCGCTGGAGGCGCTCCACGAAAAAATTTTTCTATTGAAGGAGTTCTTGCAGATTCAAGAGCATTCGTTCCCGAAGAAAAATGGCCTGCATATGAAGCATTTCTGAGAAATAAATACTATTAATTTTTTTATTATATATTTTATATAATCTCTAAGGATTAGCTTCATTTAGTTTTGGTTTATATCTTCTTCTATGAAAAGATTAGAACATATTGTTCAATTGGGAGGCGCAATTACCCTTCTTTCTTTGTCTGGGTGTACGGAAATGTCTTATGATACAGGGCTTGTTGGTACTGTTGTTTTGTATCCTTTAGAGGTTCGAGATTTGGATGATATTCATTGCCGTGTTGATGAAAGCTCTGAAAATGTTTTTGATTATTATTGGCTTGTGAATAGAGCTTCTGTTTTTAGTGAGGGCAGTGTTCCTTCAAGTACTTTACAGGAGGGCTATACACATAGAGGTGATTACATTGAATGTAGTGTTTGGACTCCTCGAAGTTCTTCCTATGGAAGTTTTGAAATTGCTATTGATGGAATATATGTAGAGTAACATTCGGAAGCTTTATATGTCTCTTTTTTTATTGTTTCTTTATGATTTATCTTTTTTCTTTTGCATTGGCTGAAGAAATTCCAATTCAAATACTGGGAGCATATTCCGTGGAGAAGGAAAGACGTCTTTTTGCTTCTCAATATTCTTGTGGAAGCATGGCTTCTCACAGTGTTGTTGAATGCTATGATCTTGGGAGAAATATTTTTACGACACGATCTCCAGTGAAGGATTTCTGCACATTGTACACTTTAGCAGAGGAAGGTTTTTCTCTCTTAGGTTCACTTTCTTCTTGTATGCATAGCCTTGTGGAGCCTGTAAGCAAGGGTGGAGATATTTCTTCTCTTCTTTCTCAGTTGTCATTAGAGTTAGTAGTTACTAGTGAGTAGTTTCTGAACAAAACATTTATAAAGGAGCTTTCTCCTTAAAAGACTATATATTTATTGATGGAGAAAAAAATGAAACAAACTATTTTTGGATTAGTTGGTCTTTTGATGGCTACAGACGCTTTGGCTGAAGAAAACGTTCATATTCCTGAAGTTGTGGATTGTTATGTAGACTCTGTTCATTATCGTGTTCTCAATCCTGATTCAAATCCTCGTTTAGAAGTGTATATTGTTCTTAGCCCAAAACAAGAACAGCTTTTAGACAGTTTTTCTTTAGAAAATCCTGATGAGGTTTTTGGGCACAGATTAGATTTTCTTTTAGGATATAGTCTTCAATGTTTGGAGAAGGAGAAAAAGGAATGAAATTATCCTTATTTTTGGGCATATTTTTTATTCTTACAGCTGCTTTTGCGGCTGCAGAAAGTTCTGCTTATACTATTGATTCTGTGTATGTGAATGGCATTGAAGTAGATGCTGATACAAANNGTTTTTGAAGTACAGGATGGATTGGCCTACAAAAAAATTCTTACTTTAGACATTCCTGAAGATCTTGATGTCTCTACACATGAATATATTTTGCATGTGGAAGTATATGATAGTCAAGATAAAGAAAGTTATGCATATACGCTTTATGTTGAACAAGAGAGGCATGATATTGTTGTTGAGGATATTCTTCTTTCTACACAAAGTGTTGCTCCAGGAGAGTATCTTGGTGTGAAAGTACGATTAGAAAATCAAGGATACAAAGATGAGGAAGATCTTAAGATTACTGTAAGCATTCCTTCCTTAGGCATTTCCAATAGAGTCTATATGGATGAGTTAGTTTCTGGTGAGCAAGAGAGTGCGCAAAGTGCATATTTAGTTATTCCTAGCGATGCTGCTGGAGAGTATGAAGTGCTTGTTTCTGTAGAATATAATAATGGTTATTCAGAAGTTGTTGAAAGAAGTTTTATTCTTGTTTCTGGTGTACGTATGTACGATGAAAGTACTTTCGTTTCTATCTCACAAATTACTGGTCTTGTTGTAGATGAGGAAAGCAGCTATAAAGTACAAGTGACTAACTTAGGTGAACGTACAAAAGTGTTTTATTTGACTGTTGAAGGATTACACCCAGAGTATACAGAAAAAATTCTTGTTGCTCCAGGATCTAGTGGAGAATTTGTTTTTACTTTAGAGCCAGAGGAGGCAGGAGCTTCTTATGTGTTTGTGCAAGTGGATACGGATGAAGGCATGGTTGCACAGAAATTATTTAGTGTGGATGTAGAAGAGAAAAACTCTATTGCTGTGATTTTTGTAAGTGTTGTTCTTGTTCTTTTGATTGCAGGATTTGTTATTGTTTATTTGCGGAGATTATAATATGAAGCATGGTACTATATTAGAAGGTGCAATTGAGTGGGATACACTTGTCAAAATAGGTGGAACTCCTAGTCTTGCTACTCGTATTATTGCAACTGCAGGAAGAGATTCTGTTGCTTTACATAAAGATCTTCTTGATTGTTATACAGAAGGAGTAGAAGCTTGGCAAGAATGGTGTGCTCAATATCCAACTTCTGCCTTTACTCATGAACCTGCACGATTTTTTCCTGGATCTTTTGGAGATAAAGGTTGTCTTGTTATTGAACAATATCTTTTAGCTAAGGGTCTTATTTGCGAAACACCTTGTAGAAATGTTCTGGAAGATCGTGCATTATTTAGAATCTCTTTTGGACCAGAGTATGGGCATCCAAGAGCGCTCTTTAAATATTTAACTGAAGAGCCTCGTTTAGGTTATGTAAAACCTTCTGTTGATAGAATAAAAGCTCTGAGACATTTTACTTATTCTGCGAAAGATGCTACAGTGGAACAGTTTGTTCCTAAGGAATAAAATGAAAAAGAGTTTAGCTAGATCTTTTATTCTCCTTCTAAAAACTTAATTTCTGGAAATCTTGCGGATTTTTCTCAGAAGTCTTTATTAATACTTTTTCTTTAGATAGAATTATGGAACACAAAGTACTTAAGGGAGTTATACTTGATAGTTATACTATGCAAAAGGCTCTTGTAACTGCAAAAAAATGGGGAAATTCAGTGGGTGTGATTTTCCCCGCTGAACTTGTCCAAGCAGAGCATATAAAACATGGAGAAAAAGTTGTTATTACAGTTGAAAGAAAGCATACTGCTGTAAAGGATCTTTTTGGGAAATTAAAATCTAAGAAATCTGCTGATCAGGTACTTAAGGAATTTAGAAAAGATTTTAAGGTGAGTAAATGGCTATAAAATGTTTAGATACTTATGTTTTATGGGAATATGTTACTGGAAATGAAAAATATAAAAATTATTTCGAAAAAGATTTTATTATTCCAGAACTTACTCTTGCAGAATTTTATGGTGTTCTTCTTAGGGAATTTAATGAAAAAACAGCTCTTTATTGGGTGGAACAATTTCAGAGTTATAGTGAATCCTGTTCTTTGCACATTTTTTTGTCTGCAATACAGTTTAAACAAAAATATTCTAAGCAAAATATCTCTTTTTTTGATGCTATAGGTTATATGTTTGCACAAGAGCAAGGAATCCCTTTTGTTACAGGAGATAAAGAATTTAGGGATCTTCCTGGCGTAGAATTTGTTCCGAAGTAACTAAATCTTTTTAAATCCTTTTTTACGCAAAAGCTAGATGGCAAAAAGAGTTGAGTCTGCTTCGTCTATTAATACCTTTTTGCAATGCAATAGAAAATATTATTATCAGTATATAGAAAAATTGCCTACTAAACCAAGCATCCATACTGTGCGAGGGAATATTGCACACTCTACTTTGGAACATTTTTATGCTTTAGATGTTTCTTCCTTTACGCACTATGAAAAAGATTTTAAAGTGGCTATACAAAAATTGTTCTTAGAACAGTGGACTGCATATAAAAAAGAATTATTTTCCTTACAGATGCCACAAAAAGAATTGGAAAGATATTTTGAAGAAACATTGATGATGCTGATGAATTGGTGCACTCATTTTCTTAAAGAGTTTAAAGAAAAGTTTTCTGGAAGCATTGAAGAGACTTTTCATACAATAAAACCTATTACAGAAGCAGAATATAGTTCTGATTTGCTTTCCGTGCGAGGATTTATTGATGCAATTCGTTCTGAGGGGGAAGAAATACATATTATTGATTACAAGACTAATGCAACATCGGATATTAAAGAGAGCATCAAATTACAATTAGGTATTTATTCTCTATTGTATCAGGAAAAGCATGCGAAAACTCCTGATAAAGTAGGCGTCTTTTTTTTGAAAGACAAACTTTATCTCCTTCCTGTAGATCAACAATTGCTACAAAAAGCAAAGGATGCAATTTTTATTGTGCATGCACAAACTACACGAACAGAGAAAAAAGAGGATTATCAAAAGAATATCACGCCTCTTTGCAAATGGAGAACTGGGCAGTGTGATTTCTTTGCAGTGTGCAAACCATTTTAAAAAATTTTCAACCATAGCTTTAAATAGGGCTCTTCTTCTCAGACCAAGATGTTTTTCGAGAAAGATAGAATACCTGCAAATAGAGGATCATCTGTCTCTTCTGGGAATCCTTTTTTACATAAAAGTTCTGAATATTTTGGTCTTCGAGATAGAGTGTATTGGATTCTTCTTAAGAAAGATGTTGATGAAAAAGAAGTTTGTGTTGCAACGCAATTAGCACATCTTGCTGCAGGTTATGATCTTTGCTGTGGCCTTGATCGAGGAAATTCCATCTCTTATGGAATCGTTTCTTTTGGCTTGGATTTTGCTGGAGTGAAAAAAGATTTTCTTTCTGGATATGAGCCTTTACGAGATGGAAATGAACAAGAGGAAGATTTTGATGCTTTTCAGTTGCTTCGCTCTCTTCATCACCCTGTGAGAAGAGATCCTTGTTCTGATCTTGTACAAAAAATGCAAGGCTATCTTATTGAAGCAGAAACATTGCATGACGCTTGGAAAGCTTTTCATGCTGGAACAAAAGAAGAAAAAGCACTTTCTTTGGGACAAATTTGTTCACGATTGGAGTTCCCTACTTACCTCCATTCAGAAGTTGTTCCTATTTATAGGCATATAAAATCTTGCTTAAATTCTTAATTACTTTACTGCATTCAATGCAGCTTTTGCAACTTCTAATTGCTCTTCATTTGGTTCTTTTGTGGTGAGTCTTTGTAGTAAAAGACCTGGAGTCATAATTATTTTAAAGAATATATTCTTTTCACATTTTGGACTGATGCGAATAAATTCATAGCCTATTCCCGCAATGATTGGAAGCAATGCTAGTCGCAAAGCATATTTTGTTAAAAAGCTAATGTCTGTTGGAAGAAATAAGTAAACAAAAATACTCAGCACTAAAACAAAGAGGATAAAACTTGTGCCACAGCGTACGTGAATACGAGAATATTTCTGTGCATTCTTTAGATCATTATTTTCATAGGCATTTACTACTTTATGCTCTGCTCCATGGTATTGGAATGTTCTTCGAATATCAGGCATAAAAGAAATGAGCCAGATATACAAAACTAAAATTGTAATTTTTGTTATGCCCTCTAAAAGATTAAAGAGGTATCTGTTTTGAAAACTTACAAAATTATTTGCGGTTATTTGTGCAACTCCTAATGGTACTAGTTTGAATAATGCCAGTGCAAAAACAAGAGAGAACAGAATCGTTGCAATAATTGTTCCTGTACCAATCTTCTCTTCTTTTTTTTCACCTAGATTCATGTTTGCAGAATAATTAAGTGCTTTTAGCCCTAAAATGGTTGTTTCAAAGAGAATAATTGGGCCTCGAATAAAAGGGATATTACAGAGTTTATACTTTTTTGTTATACTTGTATGCTTTTCTTCTTTAATTTTTATTTGGCCTTCAGGATCACGAACTGCAATAGCTACTTTAGAGCCTGATTTCATTAGGACTCCTTCTATAACTGCTTGTCCGCCTATAAATTCCATAGGCTCTTTTTCGTTTAGGAGCTATTTAAAGTTATTCCTTCCGTTTTTCAAACCAGATAAAGAAGAGGATTAAAAAGAGAATGATCAAAAAGAGAGATATACCATAGACTATGTATTTGAGCGTTGTATTTTCTTTTCCTGCATTTGTTTGTTTCTGTGATTCTATTTGCTCTTCCAATGCTGTAATATTCTCTGTTTGTGTTGTTTCTTTTTTTTCTCCTGTAATAGCAAAATAGGAAAAGCCCTCTGTTGTTGCAGTGTAATAGTGCTTTGCATTTTCCAAGCGGAGGTATTCCGTAGGAAGTTCTTGCCATGTGTCTTTAAATCTGAGCAAGTGAATTGTTTTTTCATCAACTGCATTTTCTTGGAACCATGTATTTGGAATATAAAATTCTAGAACAGCAGAGTTTATTGCTGAATCTTCAAGGTTTACTGTGCTGAATTCCAGGTATTGGTAAATGACTCCTTCTGGACTTTCTAGTTCTGCTGGGCGAGCATCTAATGCTTCTATTGTTATTTCTATATTTTCTTGGGCGCTATTGAGTGAAATATCTACCATGCTCATAGGGATATTTTCACTTGTCAATGTGATTTGTATTCCAGAGTCTGGATTTGCTGCTGCAAAAATCTCTGTTACTATTTTTGGTGCTTCTACTA
This sequence comes from Nanobdellota archaeon, assembly GCA_013331795.1. Classification (GTDB taxonomy): domain Archaea; phylum Nanobdellota; class Nanobdellia; order SCGC-AAA011-G17; family GW2011-AR17; genus JAGVZZ01; species JAGVZZ01 sp10136u. The sequence continues at coordinate 715 of DUFP01000027.1, read as the reverse complement.
CTGCACTTGGTGCTAGGGATTTTGTTGTTGGTGTTGTTCCTCCTCCACCACCGCCTCCTCCTGCTGATCCTGTTGTTGTAGAGCTTGAAGTAGAACAAGCTCCACAGTCTGTTGCACATGAAGAACAGGATTCTCCAGAACTGCAAGAGCTGTCTCCACAACAGCCTGTGACTGTATAACTTGTTGTATTTGTTACGCCAGCATTGCTTGTATCATTAGAAAATATTTTGAAGCTTTGAGAACCACATGTCGCTGCAGTGAATGCAAATGTAAAATTGTATGCTGTATTATTTGCCATAGAGTAATTTGAACCGTTTGGGTTGATGAATACAGAAGAGAGATCTAGACTATTGAGAACCCATACTGTTACATTTTGGATCGTGTTTTGTGTGAGAGTAGAACTATAGAGAGTATTTAGAATTCTTGGGCCTGTAATACTATCATTCACGGTGAAATTTCCTGAAGTTGTGTTGAGATTATTTGCAGTGTCTCTTGCATAAATTGTAAAAAGATTTGTTCCATTTTGAAAGGTTCTAAAAGCTCTTGAAAAATTTGAGGAGCTGTTTGTGAGGGTATAGTTTGCTCCAATGTAAGAAAAGTTGACATATTCAAGATAGGTATCTGTCAGATTAATAGAATAGGATTGATTGTCACCAAGCTCTACTAAGGAGCTGTAGCCTTCTGCATTAAATGTTGGAGATGTCGTATCGAGGAT
>DUFP01000028.1:486-7127 GCA_013331795.1 Nanobdellota archaeon | reverse complement strand
TCTTGTAAATGTTGCAAAAATATATTCTAAGTGCTGGATTTTTTCATAGATATTTTTAGGGTGCTGTACTTTGATTGTACTAATAACAGCCCCAACTTTTTCATCTTCAAAGTAAGCAACCATCTCTTGCAAACAATTTCTCATGACAAGGGTGTCTGCATCAACGCAAGCAATGAACTCTCCTTTGGCACAAGCAAGACCAGCATTAAATGCATGAGCCTTCATTTCCCCTTCTTGTCTTTTTTTATGTACAAGCAAAATTTTATAAGACGAGTAATGCGCAATAAGCTGTTTTGCAATGTCAGCAGTTTTATCTGTAGAGCCATGATTAACAATTATAATCTCTAATTTCTCTTTTGGATAATCAAGAGAAATGAGGGAATGCACAGTTTTCCAAAGTCCTTTTTCTTCATTTCTAGCAGGCACAATAAGACTTACAAAAGGGTAATAAGAAGTATTTTTTTTAACATCTTCCTGAAAAGAAACAACATGTAACCAAAATATTCCAACATACAAACTAAGAAAAGAAACAACTAAAATAATCCATTCAATCATAAATCAATACTCCATATTTCCACACCTTCTTTATCATAAATTTTTTTAAAATCTTTTGTATACTCAAGAATAAAAAGAAGTCCTTCAGTATCATATTTCCACAGCTCTTCTTTCATAGCAGAATCAATCCATACATAGGAAATATCATATTTTTCAAAAAGTTCTCGTGTAACTTTAATATCTCTAGAGTAATAAAGTGTTTTACTATCTTCAAAACGTTCTTCTGCATCAGAAACAAAGAGATAATTTTCATCAAGAATAGTACTATGCCCTACTGCAGAAACCCAAACACCTCTAGTATAATCCGTAAAAACAACTCCCTGTTTTTGTTCTGCAAGAAAGCTTAGTCCTTCAAGGTCTGCATCATTTGGAGAAGATTCTAGTAAAGCATCTATTTGTGAGATACCAGAAAAAACAAGGCCTGAGAGAAGGATAAGAAGAACAAAATTTCTATATTGAGAGCTATTCCAGTGTACTTGTAGGAGATATATAAATCCTTTTGCAGCAAGAAAAATAACAAAAAGAGATAAGAAGAGTAAACTTTCTAATCGAAAGAAAGAGAAGATTAAAAGAAAAAATACACTAAAAAAGAGGAAGAAATTAGAATATTTCTTTTCCCAAGAAACAGCAATACCTATAATAGCAAGAAGACTCAGAAAAATTCCTAATCCATAGGGGCTTCCAAAATCAAAAAATATTTTTTGAAGAAATAAAAATTGTCCTCCTAAATCAAACTGAAGCCTCTGAGGCATACCTGTATGATAAAGAATATATCCATAATAAAATGCAGAAACAAGAAAAGTACAAAGAGTGCCAATAAAAAAGAGTTTTCTTCGTTCTTTCTTCCAAAAGAAACTATAGAAGAAAAAAAGGAAAATGCTTGTACAAGCAAGGATAATGTTAAAGAGTGGGATAAGCATGAGTATAGGGACACTTAGCCACTTTCTTTTCTTTTGAATAAAAAAGTAAAATGCAACAAGTGATAAAAAGAAAGCAATAAAGAGACTATTAGTAAAACTAAAAGTGTAAATAAAAGCTGGTGAGAGAAGAAGAAAAAGCATCGAAAGATGAACAAAAATAGGATCTTCATGAAAAGAACGAAGGATTTTCCCAAAAAGAAGAAAACTAAGTATTCCTAAAAGAAAAGGAAGAATTTGTATAAGAACTTCAGGTGCAGCACTGAGAACAAGGGCAGTCCCCCATTGATATGCTGCAAATTGCCCACCAGAACTCAATGGGTCATACCATGAAGGATCTTCTGCAAGTCTAAAATAAAAAAGAGCTTCATTCCCAACCCATGGTCCATGTAAGAGAGGTACAACTAGAAGAATCACACAACAAAGTGCAAATAATACATATTTAGCATACCACTTGGTAAATAGTTGCAAACTCATTTTTGTATACTTCCTTAAAACAACTTTCATCACTTGTATAAACAAGAGATTCTACTCCATAAAATTCTTGTGTTTTTTCTGAAAAATAAATATAATCAACCCCATAACTATCCAAAGCTCTCTTTGCTTTTATGAGCGACTCTGTTGTATAAATTGTTTTCACATCTGTAATTCTCTCTTCTGCATGAAAAAACTGTGTATCCCAAACATTTGTTCTATCTGCAAGATTAATAATGAGATTTCCTTCATAAACATTTCCAAGAACAACACTGGAATGAGGAGTATTAAATTTTAACCATTGCATTGCTTCTATCTCTTCTTTTTGAATACCAGTATAAATAAGTTCTGTGGCAACACTTACAGAGGGAATAACTAAACTAATAACTGTGAGGATAATAAAAGTACTGAGAACTATTTTTTCTAATCGTGCAAATTTTGTTAATCGAAAATAGTGAATAAATGTATTCATACTAATTCCAGCAGTTATGCAAAGAATAACTGCCATAAAAAGTATTCCCTCTTGAAAAGGAATAAGCCGTAAGAGGAGCAAAGTAAAATCAGCTATAAGTATTGCACGAAGAAGTGTAATTGTTCTATTCTTTTCTCTATAAAGAAGAAGACCCATAATTCCTAAAATCAATGGAATAAAACCTATGGAGTTAATGGTATCAAAAATATTAAAATTTTGAAATATTTGCCCATAGAGTTCTAAAGGAAGATTTTGCCAGATAGCAGTAATCCCTTGTTTAAGATAAAGAGACTTGTAAAGGATAAGATTAACAAGAATAAAAAAAACAATAAAAAATCCAATACCTTCTTTTTCTTCTTTCTTAAGCCCTAGAGATTCTGCATAGGTAAGAAGTGCAAAAGTAAAGAGAGTAAAAAGCATAAGAAGATTTAAAGGATCAAGGAGAATAAGAATAATAGAAAAGTAGAGAAACCATTTTTGTTTGTCTTTGATTTCTAAGAAAAAATAGAGCCCAAGAAGAAGCAGTGGAATAAAAATACTCAACACAGAGACCTGGTTGAGTGTCATCGCAATATAACTAGGGATAAATGCTGCAAGCAATGCCCCAAATAATGCTGCAAAATCGTTTTTTGTGATATCTTTGATAAAATAATAAATGATAATAACAATGCTACTTGCAAGGATGGCTGGGAGAATTTTGTAAACAGCAATATCACTAAAAAGTAAATCAAAAAAGCTGAGAAAATAATGGAAGATATGTGTATGAAGAACAATATTTCCTCCATAACTTTGAGGGTCATAAATGAGAGGGAGAAAATTTTCAAGAATATACTTGCTATGCCGAAGATGAAAATAGGTTTCATCACTGCTAAAAAAAGGAATGCGAAATAAAAAAATGAGCCGAAAACCAAAGGCTAAAAGAAAAATAAGAAACAAGATTATTTTATCTTTTTTTATTTCCATCTTAACACTTAGATCCGAAATCATCTGCATCAAGGCTTAAGATAACTTCTTTTGTGGTTTTATCTAGTTCTAAAGGAACATCCAGGGCAATAGTCGCTTCTTTATTTTCATATTTTCTCTTTTTCTTCTCTTTAAGAACAGGAGTAAGCTCTTCTTTTTTTTCTTCTACAAGAATTTCTTCTACTATTTTTTCTTCAGGAGCATGTTCAGCAAGCTTCTCTTGTTTTTCCATAGTCTCATCTAATCTTTTTTGCAAGTTTTCCTGTATAACATCAAAATATTCAAAAAACTTAGGGGCAAGCTTCAATGTTCTTGTTCTTCCAGATTTTTCAGAAGCAATAAATTCCATTTCTCTTAAAGCATGGATATGATCGTATGCTGTATTCCCACGCATTTTAATAATATCCGCTTGTTGTACTGGTTGTTTATATGCAATAAGAGCAAGAGTAGCTTGTGTAGGTGCATCAAGTTCTGCTGCAGAAAGGAGTTTTGTAGAGAGGTGCGTATATTGTTTTTTAATATTTAAACGGTATCTTCCTTCTTCTTCAATAATTTCAAGACTTCCTACACGTGTTTCATAGTCTTTTCGCAAGGCTTGTAAAGCTTCTTTAATGGTTCCTATGCTTCCAATACTGCAGAATTGTGCAATTTCTTCAATAGTCATAGCTCGTGCTGTAATAAAGAGCACTGCTTCTATTTTGTTCTTGAGATCCTGCATCTATCCCTTCAATATAGAGAGATTTAAAAAGTTTCTGTTAAGATTAGTATTACTAGGGAGTAAATCTTTTATAAAAAAGTTTATATAACTCTATTCTATTACTAAAAATGTGGGTACTAGATTTAAATATCTTGAGACAAAACCATTCCTAGAAGGGCTTGAGGAGTGCGGGCATATTTGGAACTTTTCAGATATTTCTCTTGCAAGAATGTTTTATGATGATCTAAAAGATATAAGCACAAGTACCTTTGTTCTTTTTGGAAAAGAAAAAGGAAAATTTAAAGTCACGGATCAATTCCCTCTAAGGAATATAAAAAAGAGATATCTTGGAAATTCTGATTTAGGTGAGGAGTCTATAATTGAGATTCTTCCAGATGAATACACCAGTGTAGATGCTGAAGAATTTCAAATAGTCTCTGCTTATGATACGATAATGGCAAAATTTGTAATGCCAGTATCACAGTATAAAGAAAGATTGTATCTCAAACAGGAACTAATAGATCTCAGAGCAAGTCCTATTGGAGTAGGTCTAACTATTGAAGAAAGAAGAAGGCATCATGTTTGGCAAGCTCTTTTTAATAATAAAAAAAGAGACTTAGAAGATTTTATTGAATTTGTAAATTTGCAAGAAAGCCAAGCAAGATCTATGCCTATATTTTTGGAATATGCAGGAAAGTATACTGCAGTAGCTTGGCAGAGCTGTTCTTTCAGAAGACATTTTTGTGCAATAGGAAACGAAGGCTTTGATATTGAAAAACGTTTTCTTTTAGATATTATAGAAGAAAAGGCTTTAGCTCAAGGAAAATCGTAAAATCGCAGCAATTTTTCCTAAATCTCTCAGTTGTTCTCCTTCACTCGTATCCGTGCTAATGACAATATATTCAGCACCAGAAGCATCAGCTCTTCGTTCATATTCCTCTGCTTTATCATCATCGAGAGTTTCAGAAACAAGTAATTTTTCAACAGCTCCCATTTCTAATGCTCTTTCTACTTCATGTATCCCATATGCCACTTTGTTTGGTTCTGTTGCAAGAAGCTTAAAAAATTTATTCATAATCTCTCTCTCTTCAGTAATCGCTTCTTTTGCAAGAACATCTTTGCTTTTATCAACAAGTTCCTTTAAACCAAATTCACCAGTATAACTAAGATCCTGAATACTAATAACCTTTCTTTTCAGTTGTTCGTTCAAAAATCCTTCATCAAGAAAATGATTTTTTGTCATTCCAGGTCCACCAACAAGAATTCCTTTGAGTTCTTTGATTTCCAGAAATGATTTATTTGCTGCATCACTAATTCTATTAAAAAACTCTTTTGTTGCTTCTTCTCGAATACGAGCAAATCTTTGTGCAGAATTATGAACGACAACACCTTCAGCAATAAAATTTCCTTGTGCAACCGTAATATCAATGAGAGGTATTTCTTTTTCTTCAATAATTATTTTTTTGATCTCTATTCCATTTCCATCTTCATCAAGAAGTTGCATTCCTTCTTCAAGGAGTTCTGCAGCTTTTTCATTTCCATCATGAAGAAAGAAAATGTGGTCTGCAGAAGCAATAATAACAGAATCATTCACAGTAATCTTATAGATTTTATTTTTTTCAACAGTCCATGTCTCTAAGACTTCAGAAGGAACAAATTCTTTTTTTGTAAAGTCATAGCTCATAACTTTATCTCCTTTTTCTATCTCTTCTAAAGGAACCCATTGTCCATCATCTAAAAGTACAGCTGTTTCTGGGTGAAGACACTGCCCTCCTGCTCTTGTTTTACCTGGAACAGCAGAAGTCATATCTGTTAATTCTTGAACTTGTGTTCCTTTAAGCAACCCAATATTTGCTTCTCTTTTATCAAGAACAATAAGCCCAAAAGTTTCTTTGATATCTGCCATGTCTGAAAGAATATCAAGAACAAAGGTCTGGTCGCATCGATAGAGCCGCATGCGTAGAGGCAATGGGGGTTCTATACTAAAAACTTGAATATCAGATTTTCCTTCTTTATCAGAAACATTCCCCGAAAAGATTGCTAATCCATTCTCAGGAGTTTTTTTATATAACCGTAAATGTCGAATCATTCTTTCTAAAGAATCAATGACATGCTGCTGCGTTGTTTTGTCTTTAATGTTAGAAGCAGTCCCTTGTTCTTGTTGGAGATGCTGGATAATTTTAATCATTTCATAATCAGCAGGAACATAGACTGAAACGAGCTCAGTATGTCTTCCACGAATCTTTTCTAAGCTACGAACAAATCTTTTCAGTTTCTGTTTTTCCTTTGTGTTTATCGCCATAAGAGTGATATCTCCTAAAATAATGATGCTATTTAAGTGTACCGCTACAGCATAATTTCTAATTTTTTTCCAAAGCTAATTTTTTCAGCTTTTGTAACAGCTTTCAAATCTTCAATAAATAGTGCAACATCTTCTTTTTTAAAAGGAAGAATAAGTTCTTTAACTGGTTCTTTCAAAGAAAGATTTTTTCCAGATTTTGTTTTTCGTACTTCAGAAATAATAGTTACTAATGTATCTCCAAGAGGTTCTAATTTTTCATTG
>DUFP01000028.1:0-389 GCA_013331795.1 Nanobdellota archaeon | reverse complement strand
TATCCAAAGATCAAATCCTTCTAGCTTTTTTGGTTGTTCCTTGTAATCTTCAAGATGACTAAAACTAAATTTTGCTGCATTCCATAGTTTGGTAACTGTTTTTTGTCCTGTGAGTAAATCTTTTTCTAAATAACGAAGATCATCTCCTAATTTTGATCCAGCTGCCCAGAATCGTAATGCATCTGCAGGATATTTTACTAAAACCTCTCTAGGTTCAACGGTATTTCCCTTTGACTTATGCATTGCTTCTCCTTTTGGATCAAGAACATGCCCAGAAATAACAACGTCTTTCCAGGGAATTTCATTTTGATGATAAATTCCTTTCACAATTGTATAGAAAGCCCAAGTCCGGATAATGTCATGAGCCTGTGGCCTCAAAGAACAAGGAT
>DUFP01000012.1:1555-28476 GCA_013331795.1 Nanobdellota archaeon | reverse complement strand
TTATAAAACCCAAAAAAAACCACAATGCTACTCGTTAACACTACCTAAAGTAGGAGAGCACTATGGAAAAGAAAGAAATTTTAGAAGCAATACAGCAATTAAAGAAAGATTCTCCAAAAAGAAATTTCTCTCAAAGTTATGATTTTCTCGTAAAATTACAACATTTTGATCCAAAAAAGAACGAAAATAAAGTGGATGTATTTGTTGCTTTGCCTTACTTTTTAGGAAGAAAGCAAACAGTGTGTGGCCTAGTAGGCGGTGCTTTGTATAACGATGCAAAAGCAAACTGTGACCACACCATTGGCCAGGAAGAATTCAAAACACTGGCTGGCAATGGAAAAGAACTAAAAAAACTTGCACGAAAATATGATTTCTTTATCGCTCAGGCAGATATCATGGGGCCTATCGCAACGACTTTCGGTCGTTACCTAGGTCCAAAAGGAAGAATGCCAAATCCAAAAGCAGGGGCAATTGTTCCTCCAAAAGGATCAATAAAAGCTGTTGTAGAAAAACTCCAAAAAACAGTTCGTTTAGCAATAAAAAATAATGAGATGGCAGTGCGTTGTCCTATTGGAAAAGATACCATGAAGGATGAAGAAATTGCAGAAAATATTCTCACAGCATACACGTTATTGGTGCAAGCACTTCCACAACACGAGCAAAATGTAAAATTCATACTTCTGAAACTCACCATGAGCAAGGCTGTTGCCATAGGGGGCAAAAAATGAACAAGCCAAAAGCATATGTGAGTGATGCAAAGAAGCAAGTAGTCAAATCATTGGCAAAACAAATTGCAGAATATCCTATCATTGGTTTGGTAGACATGGAAAATCTTCCAGCAATGCAACTGCAAAAAATGAAGCAATCTCTTCGTGGAAAAGTAGTGATTGTCATGACAAAGAAAAGACTGATTCAATATGCACTTAAACAATCTCCAAAAGGTCTTGGCGATTTAGCAACAAAAATACGAGGAATGCCAGCATTAATTTTCACAAAAGAAAATCCATTTAAATTATATAAAACTCTTTCCGCATCAAAAAGTCCAGCACCTGCAAAACAAGGCCAAATAGCACCAAGAGATGTGATAGTTCCTGCAGGGAAAACAAATTTTGCACCAGGTCCTATCATTGGAGAGCTTGGGCAGCTTGGAATCAAAGCAGGTATTGAAGATGGAAAAGTTGCAATCAAACAAGACAAGCTCTTAGTCAAAGAGGGAGAAGTTTTCACACAAAAAGTTGCAGAAACTTTAACACGTTTGAATATTCTTCCTATGGAAGTAGGTTTAAATGTTGTTGCAGTATTTGAAAACGGCACAATCTTTGACAGAAAAGTTCTTGAAATTGACGAGAAAATCTATCTTGCAAATCTTATACAGTCACATACGGAAGCAATGAATCTAGCTATCAAGATTGGCTACGCATCAAAAGACACAATTACTGTACTACTCAGCAAAGCACAAAGAGAAGCAATCGCACTTGCAGACAGCAAAGATATTCTGACAAGCGAGAATGTGAACAAACTCTTGGCAAAAGCTGAAGCACAAGCAAATGCTATAAAGAATAAAGCACATATCGAATAGAAGGAGGACAAGAAAATGGAATACATCTACGCGGGACTTTTATTGTTTCGAGCAGGAAAAGCTATTGAAGAAGCAAGCGTGAAAAAAGTTTTAGAAGCTGCCGGCGTCAAAGTTGACGATGGAAGAGTGAAAGCTTTAGTTGCTGCTCTTGATGGTGTAAACATCGAACAAGCAATAAAAGAAGCTGCTGTTGTACCTATGGCTGCTGCACCAGTTGCACACGCAGGACATACAGAAGCAAAGAAAGAAGAGAAGAAAGAAGAGAAAAAATCTGCTGAAGAATCCGTCGCAGGTCTTGGATCTTTGTTTGGATAAACAATTTTTTTTATTTGTTTTTTCTTGATTTATCGTCTCCAAAAGCTATTTAAAGGGGAACGAATGTAAAATAGGTAAGACACAAAGAACAAACAGAGGATTTCTCATGGGAGAGGAAAATAACACATCACAACCAGAAACACAGGATATTTCTAGCCTCAAGGCAAAGCTTGATGAATTAAATACAGAAAAAGAAAAGTGGTTTGTAAAAAAAGAAGAGCTTAAACAAAAAATTGCTGATCTCATTAAAGAAGTCCGTGAAGTAAAAGCAAAAAATGATTCCCTTTCTCATAATATTAAAGAAGTAAAAGAAAAAAGAGATGCACAAAATGCAGAAGTAAAGAGACTTATTGATGAAATTAAAGAAATAAATAAGAAAAGGGATACAAAAGTAACCTTAGATAAGAAAGATCCAGTCGCTCTTAAAAGACGTATTGAACAACTCACTGCAAGAATCGAAACAGGTGCAGTTTCTTTTGATGATGAAAAGAAATGTATGAAGGAAATAAAACAGCTCAAAAAAGAGTTAGAACTTGCAAAATCTTCTATGGATGCAGGAAAAGAAGCGCATGAAGTTTCAAAAAAGATTGATATTTCAAAAAAGAAAGCAGAAGAGTTTCATGCAATGATATCTGGATTAGCAAAAGAAAACAAAGAGGCCTACAAAGAATTTACGCGATTATCTAAAGAAATCAACCGTGTAAAAAAAGAACAAGAAGATGCCTTTGATAAATTTATCAAATTTAAACAAGAATTCTCAGAAATAAACAAGGGTCTCAAAGATGAAATCAAAAAAGTAAATGTAGATAAAAGAGATCAAAAACAAGTGCAGAAAAAACGAAAAGAAAGAGCTGCAACGGAAAGAAAAGAAGTTGAACATAAAAAACTCGAAGAAAAGAAAGAAAAGGTCGAGGAAAAAATAAAAGGAAAAGGAAAAAAAATCCTTACTACAGAAGATCTCATTGCATTTCAAGGCGAAGAAGAGGAAAAGTAAGCCTTATAAAGTCCGCATTTTGTGCAAAATGCATGCAGGAAGTTTATTTTGAAAAAGCAACAGAGATATATGGAGAAAGTATCTGTGATGCTCTAACAATTTGTCAGGATTATTCTATTGCCTCAGCATTTAGTATTCTAGATAGAAGAATACAATCTACTGTAAGAGGAAAATATTGGAAATGGTATACCACTCCTATTCTACTTGCACAGGGAAAAACAAAAAATGGAAATGATGTTCATGTTTTAGTGCATCCTTCAAAAGAGAGTGGAATTGGGCATCTCTTAGAAAATCCAGACTATGTAGAAAGGGCTTGTGTGCAAAGTAGATTAGTGGATGGTGGAATTCCTCTGGCAAGAGAAACATTCCATGCTCTCATAAGCAGAGATGCAGTGGAAGACAAATACAAAAACCGCCTTGTTTCTGTGACTGACAAAAAACTCTGGGAGTCATCTGGAAAAAGGGATATAACAAATGCTGTACAACATCCTTTTTATAGAGGCATTATGGGCAAAGAGTACCGTGCAGAGAAATATGCTGCAAAACATAAAAGATTTTTTGGAAAAGAGATAAGTTTGTTGTTTAAAGAAAATAAAACAGATTTTCCATTGGCAAGGCTTGTTTTTCTTTATGAAGGTGGAATCCAATTGGCAGGGGTATGTTCTATGAATGGGAGTGCAAGATTTTTAGCAATAGAAGAGTAATTACTTCTTTACAATTTCCTGTATATCACTCCATAAAGGAATACTTTTTATTGTATAAAGTTCTACAAGAAAAATCCATACAAAAGCAACAAATATGCTGGATATCAAATGCCAAAAAAGAATATGCACTGCATCAAAATAATTCTCCCCATATTTTAAATATATAAAGACGAGAAAGAATATCCTAAGAATATTCAAAGAAAAAATAAAAGCACTTCCTAAAAAAAACATTTTCATTCCTGTAAAAAAAGAAATGCCTCGTGTAAGAAGAATAAACTCTAAAAGAAGCACATATGCAAGTGTTGCAGCACATGCAGGGATGAAAGAAAAAGTAATACCTGAAAAAAGAAGCTGCAGACCATCTCTTTGAACATCATAAAACAACGCTAAGAGAAAAGAACTAGAAAAGAAAGTAAGTGGAAGAAGAAAGAAAGAGAAAAGGCTGCTGCTGAAGGCAACAAGCAAAGCAAAACTATAACGAAAAAAAAGAGATCTCATAAAAAATAAATAGTGAAAAATCCTTATAAGGCTTATGAAAATTCTTGGAAAAAATAGAATCCACCTTTTTTCATAATATCTTCTTTCACATTAAGAAAATTAGGCACAACATTTTGTTTGAGACGAATTTTTCCTTCTTGTAAATAAAAATAGTCCTCAACATGTCTTTCAAGATCATTTGTACGAAAAACTTCAAGAGAATCAGCCCAACCCAAAAATTCTCCTTCTCGAACAAGTCTATGGTTAAGATGCTCTAAATCAAGAGGAAGAGTAAGAGAATACTTTGTATTTTTTGTATCAGCCCAAGTGACAGATGCATCTTCTGCAATCTTAAACTGAATGCCTTTATGATAAAATTTTGTATGATGAGGTATCCCTACTCCAGAACTAATTCCCACACCTTCAAAGAATTTTTGTAAAGTTGTATCTGCATATATTTCAGCCTCTGGGCTATTATTCACTCCCGTTTCAACAAGCACTGCAGTCGTTTTCCTTCCCATTCTCTCTAATAAAGTTCCAAGATTCATATCCATAAGAAAAGCACTAAGGCTAAGTTTTCCTATCAAATCTTTTGTAGCAGTATCCATCTTAGGAATAACACCATGAGGAGGAATAGTTTTGGCAAGGTAAGAGTGTATATCTAAAAAAGCAACAAGAGGAAGTGTATCAAAAAATTCTCCCATTGCTGCTGCAACTCTCTGATCTTCTGTGCATGGAGTATCAACCCATACACGATTAAAATCTTCCTTTCCTGGAACATCCCTTTGGCTAAAATAAGGAAATATCTTTGCTGCCTGTACATTTCCTACAGAAAAATAGACATCAAAAGGATATTTTTTTTCTGTTTCAGCTTCTCGAAGGAATGCACGAAATCCAGAAGGCTCTCTTCCATGGAGCAATGTAGAAACAAGAACTGCTCGAGAATGATCCTCACCGGGAATACGAAAAATAGTAGGCCTATCCATAGTTTTGAGTGCTTCTACATCACTTAAACCAAAAATACTTCCAAAGCCAATTCTATAAGAAAAAGGATCCATACACAATAAATTTTTTTCACTCTTTAAAAAGATTTAGAAGAAAAAGTTTATAATTCAATGAAGCTTCATAAAAGAAATGGCTGTATCTTTACGAGTATATGAAAGATCCCTTCCATCTGGGGCAAAAAAATGGCAACAGAAAATTATAGGTGTCATTCGTTTAGATCATACAGTAAAAAAATTTATTTTTGGGAGAAATGAACAAACAAAATATTTTATACCAAACATAAACACATATACTTTTTTGGATCCTGATGAAGGAGAGTTTATAATGGGTGAAAAAGGAATGTATAAATTTGCAGATACAGGTAAAAATGGTATTGCATTAAGGACAAATCTTTCTTTTTGGATACTAAATCTCGGCCCAAGAGAAACAATGTTGGAAAAAAATGATCTTACACAAATGAAAGTAGGAGACCAATTAATCATGAGAGACGAAACGGCAAGAAAAGAAATTGTTCTAGAGATAATACAAATTTATTGATCTTCCTTTTCTTCTTGTGAAGCAGTAATGCTATGCAGTCTTCTTTCTTTGGGCACCATATTTCGTAAAATATTATTTTTGAGCATACCACAGCCTAGAATATCTTCCCCATGCTGAAGAATAATAAAACCTTGATTTCCTTCCATAGGAATATCTTCCCCAAGCATCCAGAGTTCAGCTTGTTTTTTATCCAAAAGAACAACATTCTTTCTTGCTTTCAAAAGTTGCGCACCTTCAATAGTCAGTCGCAGTCCTTCTCTTTCTCTTTTTGCAAAATACATACCTCTATTATTTACACGTAAAGCCTGAACATCAAAAGAAGCATAATCTTTACTCAAAAGAAAAACCTTATCCTGTGAATTTTCAAAAAACAAACAATCTATTTCTGGCTTTGCAGCAAATTGCTCTTCAAGTTTCTGAAAAAGTTCTTTTCGTTCTTTGCTATTTAAAAATCGCATTTCTTGCATAGCTCTTAACGATACATAGATATATTTATAAGTTCCCTTTTTCTTTGTGTAAGCATGGACAAAGAAATAGAAAAGTTTGCTTTGCACAATGCAATAAAATATGAAGGGAAAGCAAATCCAGGTGCAGTACTAGGCCAAGTATTTGCAGAGGATCCTAAACGAAAAGAACAAACAAAAGAATTAGCTCAAAAAGTCCAAGTAATTGTCAAGCAGGTAAATAGTCTTTCTTTAGAAGAACAAAAAGCTCGTTTACAAAAAATTGCCCCAGAACTTCTTGAAGAAAAAAAAGAAAAGAAAAAAAGAGAATTGCCAGAGCTTCCAAATGTTCATGGTCTTGTCGTCACAAGGATCCCTCCGGAGCCAAGTAAATATCTTCATTTAGGCCATGCAATGTCTTTTCTCATTAATTATATGTACGCAAAAAAATATCGTGGGAAGTGTATCCTTCGCCTTGATGATACAAATCCAGAAAAAGCAAAAAAAGAATATTATGATTCTCTACATGAGGATCTTCTGTGGTTGCGTATTGCTCCAGATAAAACAATTATTGCTTCTCAAGAGATGGAAACATTTTACAAATATGCTGAAATTCTTATAAACAAAGATCATGCATATGTTTGTTCTTGCGACAAAGAAAAAGTTTCTGAGTTTAGAATGCATGCAAAAATTTGTGAACACAGAGTCCAAAATAAAGAAAAAAATATGCATATTTGGAAGGAAATGCTCGCAAAAAAATACAAAGCAGGTGATTTCACTTTGCGTTTAATAGGAGAAATTGATTCTACAAATGCAGTAATGCGTGATCCTATTCTTTTCAGAATTGTGAAAGCACAACACACTCTAACAAAAGATAAGTATGTGGTATGGCCAACCTATGATTTTGAAACGGTAGTGGGAGAAGAGATTACTGGAGTAACGCATATCCTGCGAAGTAATGAGTTTGGAGAAATGCGCATTGAACTACAGGATTATATAAAAGATCTTTTGGGATTTAAAAAACAAGAAGTATTGCAGTATGGAAGAATCAATATTCGGGGTTTTGAAACACAAGGAAGAGTAATTCGAGAAAAAATAGAAAAGGGTGAAGTAGAAGGCTGGGATGATCCAAGACTCATGACATTAAAAGCACTTCGCCGTCGTGGTATTCTTCCAGAAACATTTTATGAATTAGTTTTAGAAGTGGGCTTGTCTCCGACAGCAACAAATATGGATTGGTCTGTTGTTGCTTCTATAAACAGAAAAATTATTGATCCTACAACAAAAAGATATTTCTTTGTAAAAAATCCTAAGAAAATAAAAATTGAGAATTCTGTAAAAGAAGCAAAGGCTCCTCTGCATCCAGAACACAAAGAAATGGGATTCAAAACATTGCACTTTGATGATGAGTTTTATATTCAAGATGATATTGAAAAAGGAAAAATATACAGATTTATGCACCTATTTAATTTCCAGAATAATAAATTTCTTTCAGAAGAATATGATGCAGAGCTGAAGGCAAAAATAATCCATTGTGTGCCTGTAAAAGATGCAATAGATATCCGAGTGCTTATGGCAGATGGCTCAATCATAAAAGGAAAAGCAGAGGCTGCTTTGAAAAATCTGAAAGAGGGAGAAATTATTCAATTTGAAAGACAATTCTTCTCTCGTCTGGATAATAAAGAAAAAATGCTTTTCATATATACACATGAATAGTTTTACTACCTTCTCTAAATGAACTACTCTTATAAATGTGCTAGAATGTATTTTTTCTATGGAAGTTCTCAAGCTAGAAGATGTATACAAAATCTATTCCTTAGGCGAAGAAAAACTCTCCGCAATAAACGGCATTTCTCTTTCTATTCAAAAAGGTGATTTTATTGCCTTAATGGGGCCTTCTGGTTCTGGAAAAAGTACTGCAATGAACTTAGTAGGCTGTTTGGATACTGCAACAAAAGGAAATATTTTCCTGCAAGGAAAAAATATACAGAATTTCCATGAAAGTGAACTTGCACAAATTCGTGGGAAGCAAATAGGCTTCATTTTTCAAACATTTAATCTCATTCCGAGTTTGGATGCTCTAGAAAATGTTGCTTTGCCTATGACCTTTCAAAATATTCCTAGAAAACACAGAATAAAGAAGGCAAAGGAACTTTTAGAACAAGTAGGCCTAGGAGAGAGAATGTATCATCTTCCAAACCAACTTTCTGGAGGCCAAAGACAAAGAGTTGCAATAGCCCGTGCGCTCATTAATGATCCTGAAATTATTCTTGCTGATGAGCCTACAGGAAATCTTGATACAAAAACTGGAGAGGAAATTATGGATATTCTAAAAGATCTCAATAAAAAAGGGAAAACAATTATCCTTGTAACGCACAACTCAGATTTAACAAAAGCTGCAAATAAAATTATTATATTAAAAGATGGAAAAATAATAGGAGCAGAAAAATGAAAAAAAAATATTTGCTATATCTTATATTGTTTGTCGTATCGCTGCCAACAGCACAGGCGCAGATTGCCATAGATTCTTTTACAGTAAATCCAGAGACTATAGAACCTGGAGAAAGGTTTACGTTGAGATTAAATCTAGAAAATCTTGTCGATGATGATATAAAAAATATTTTAGTTTCTGTAGATCTCACGGATATTCCCTTTGCTCCTGTAGAATCTTCTAGTGAGCAGATTATAGAAAAAATGAGAGAAGGAGAAGAGGAATCAGTCACTTTTACATTGCAAGCGCTCGCAAGTGCAGAAGCAAAAGTCTATAAAATTCCAGTGACTATAAGCTATGAAAACACAACGAAAGAATCTTTGATTAGTGTAGAAGTAAACACAGAAGCAAGTTTAGACATTCTCCTAGAGAGTTCAGAACTCACAGTAGTAGATGAACAGGGAAAAATAAACCTCAAATTTATTAATACTGGTTTAACACAAATAAAACTATTGCAAGTAAGCATAGAAGAAAGTCCAGACTATGAAATCCTTTCTCCAAGTTCAGTATTTATTGGTGAAGTAGATATAGCTGATTTTGAAACAGAAGAGTTTACCATTATTCCCAAAAAAAAGAATCCAGATCTGCAACTAACAATAAGCTATAAAGATGCAAATAATGAAGCCTTCACAGAAAAACAAGAGCTAGAGCTGCAAGTCTATTCAGAAGAACAGGCAAAAGAATTAGGGCTGATAAAAGAAAGCTCAAACATGACTCTTATTCTTCTTATCATTGTCTTGGTAATAGGAGCAGGAGTGTGGTACAGAAGGAAGCGAAAGAAAAAAAATGTTTACTGATTATTTCTTATTATCCTTAAAGAGTATTCGCCATAGAAAATTACGTTCTTGGCTTACAGTAATTGGTATTGTTATTGGTGTGGCAGCAATTATTTCTCTCATGACCCTGTCAAGAAGTTTAGAAGGAACAATTGAAGAGCAATTTGAGACTTTTGGTGCAAATAGAATTATTATTTCTGCAAAAGGATTTCAAGGTCCTGGGACGGCATCGAATGGTTTAACAACAGAGGATGTAGAAACCCTAGAAAAGATATCTGGATTTGAATACATTGTTCCAGGGATATTTCGCTCTGCGGAGATTATCTATAAAGACCAAATAGGCTTTACGCTCATTGGTGGAATCCCCTCAGAGAGCTATGAAGATTTTTACTTAGATTCTGGCATTGAAGTAGAAGAGGGAAGGTTTATTCAAGATGCTGAGAAATATGTAGCAGTAATTGGTTCTCGGGTTGCAACAGAAATGTTCAGCAAAGAAATTCATGTAGGGGATAAAATAAAAATAGGAAAAAAGGATTTTCGTGTTGTAGGCATTCTTGAGGAAATAGGAAATGCACAAGATGATAATCAAATTTCTATACCATTAGATGCAGCACGGGAGATATTTGATGAAGAGGAAAGCATTGACCTCATTATCGCACAGGTAAAAACCACTTCTGATATTCCTCAGCTCCAGGAAAAAATAGAAAAAGAATTAGAAAGAAAACGTGGAGATACAAATTTTCAAGTGCTTACCGCTTCACAAATTCTAGAACAAATTAATCAAGTGCTTGGTATTATGCAAGTTGTTCTTGTGGGTATCGCAGCAATTTCTTTGATTGTAGGAGCAATTGGCATTATGAATTCCATGTACACCTCTGTTTTAGAAAGAACAAGGGAGATTGGGGTCATGAAAGCAATAGGCGCAAAAAATAAAGATATTCTTACAATTTTCTTAATAGAATCTGGATTGATTGGTTTAGTTGGAGGAATTCTTGGAACAGTTTTAGGAGCATCTTTAGCAGTAGCAGTAGGTCCTTTCTCAAAGAATGCAGGGTTTACATTACATATCACTATAGAGCCTTTCGTCATTCTTTTGGGCTTACTATTTGCTTTTGTCGTAGGGATTATCGCAGGAGTATTGCCTGCATGGCAAGCATCAAAACTGAAACCTATTGATGCTCTNNAATAGTAACTATAGGAACAGAAGTATAGTTTTGTACTAAAAGGCATGCATCAGCAACAATGCTCGCATCTGCAAAAGAAGTTCTTTCTAAAGTATTTCCTTGAAACAATTCTCTTCTATGAAGCTGTAGATTACACATATATTCTGCAATGAGAGTACTTTCTCCAAATTGTTTACTTCGAGAAAAAAGAAGTGCATAGAGTTCTTCATGTGTTTGTATAATTTTTTGAAGCAGTTCTTCTTTCTTCCCTTTTTTTCCATGACTATTTGTACGAAAATTAGAAAGTTTTAAAGAACAATGGCGAAGAAATCTTCTATAGTCTAAAAGAAGAGGAACGCTCGTGTGAATGTTTTCATTAGATGCAACACATTTTTTTAAATCTCTAATATAAGCATATTGTTTATAGAGCCGATCAGAAGAAAGATCATGAAAACGATCAGCAGCACCAAGAATAAGGCTAAAAGGAGAGGTATGGTATCCTAATCGTGTCTCCTGATCTAAAGTAAAAAGAGACCCATCTAAAAGAACAATATCAGATTCCTTTGCAAGCATTTCTAGACTCTTTTCCATAAGAAAACTTTTACCAGTTTATTTAAAAACTTATGCGTAAAAATTGCGAAACTTTAAATAGAGTTATTTTATCTATTTCTTCATGCAATTAAAATTTTCCAAGATAGAAATACGAGATCTTACCAAAGCATGGATTGCAATATCTGTAGCTTTTGCCATTGCACTCGCAGGTGGTATTATCTATGTCCAGCCAAATTTCTCTTTTCTCACAAGTATTCTTCTTGCAGCACTCACTGTAGGAGTGGGCTTTCTTTTGCATGAGCTTGGCCATAAAGTCATTGCACAAAGATATGGCTGCTTTGCAGAGTTTCGTGCAGATAACATGATGCTTATTATCGCAATAATTACATCTTTTTTTGGCTTTCTTTTTGCAGCACCTGGTGCAGTCATGATTGCAGGCCGTGTAAGTACAGAAAGGAATGGGAAAATTTCTATAGCAGGTCCTTTAGTGAATATTGTGTTAGCAATTATTTTCCTTGTTCTTGGAATAATAATACATCAAGGTTTCCTTGGTCAACTCTTTGCATTTGGTTTTTTCATCAACACATGGTTAGCAATTTTTAATATGCTTCCTTTATGGATCCTTGATGGAAAAAAAGTATGGAACTGGAATAAAACTATATACATAATAACTCTGGTATTCTCTATTGCTCTCTTAGTTATAGGCCAGTTTTTACCTTTAGCAAGTTTAGCATAACAAAAACCTTTTTAAACTTCTTTGCCTAAATATTTTATATGGCTTTTATAAGTGCAATACGAAGATTTTCTCGCCTAAAAGAAATAGTCAACCTTCTTATGAAAGAAGGCTTTGAAGAAATCATTCAGCAGATGCATTTTCATACGCCTCTTCTCGTAAGCAAAATATCTTTAGAACCTAAAAACAAACAAACAACCAACATTCCTGTTCGCTTGCGTAGGGTGATGGAAAATTCGGGTGGTGCTTTAGTAAAAGTAGGCCAAATGCTTTCCTTGCGTGCAGATCTTATTCCTCAGGAATACTGTGATGAGTTTGCAAAGCTCCAAGATGCTGTAAAGCCATTTCCCTTTTCTCAGGTAAAAACAATTATAGAAGCAGAGTACAAGAAACCATTAAAAGATATTTTCAAGGAATTTGAAGAAAAGCCAGTTGCAGCAGCATCTATTGGCCAAGTGCATAAGGCAAGATTAAAAACAGGAGAGCTTGTTGCAATCAAAGTGCAAAGGCCGGATATAAAGAAAACCTTTGAAGCAGATATAGACCTTCTCTATTACATTGCAGAAGAGGCAGAAAAATATCTTTCAGAACTCAAGCCGTTTAAGCCTAAAAAAATTGTAGAAGAATTTGAAAAATATACAGAGAAAGAATTAGACTTTCTTGCAGAGGCAAAAAATATTGATATTTTCTATGAGAAATATAAATATAGCCCTCAAATCAAAATTCCAAAAGTCTACTGGGAATATACAACCTCAAAAGTTATTACCATGGAATTTATTGATGGAAAAAAAATATCAGAGATAGAAAATCTCAGTAAAGAAGAAAAAAAGAAAATTACTATGACTGTCTATAAAAGCATTGTAGAACAAGTCTTTGAAATGCATGTCTTTCACGCAGACCCACATCCTGGGAATATTTTTCTCATGAAAAATGGAAAAATAGCATTCTTGGACTTTGGCATTGTTGGAAGATTGTCTCCTGATCTCAAAGAAAATGTAGAATACATGCTTGTAGGCCTAGTACAGGGTGATCTTGATCTTTTACTCAGAAGTTTTCAAGGTTTAGGGATGATAGAAGACATTGATGAACAAAAGTTTAAAGAAGATTTGTTCGAAGCTTGGGGGGAGTTTCATAGTTCTTCATTGAAACAAATAAATATGAAACGTTTCTTCAATAGCACCTTTGAAATAGGAAGAAAATACAATATTGAGTTCCCACATAATTTCGTTCTATTAGTAAAGGCAGTGGTCACTACAGAAGGCTTTGCAAAACAACTCTATCCAGAAGCAAATTTCATTGAAGTCTGTAAAGCCCAAGTAGAGCATCTTCTCCAAAAAGAGCAGGATCCAAAGAATCTCTATCATAATTTCAAAAAAGGAGCATTTGAATTTACAACAACACTAAGAAAATTTCCGCAAGATTTAAGAACCCTGATTCATCTATTAAAGACAGGAACGAAAGTTAAAGTTGAAGTGGATCATAAAGAGTTAAATGATCTAACCAGAGAACTTGATCGCTCCAGTAATAGACTAACATTTGGAATTATCATTGGTGGCTTAGCAATTACCACAGGCTTATTGATTGTTGCGGATTTAAGTCCAAAGTTTTGGAGTCTCCCCATCTATGCATGGATAAGCGTAGCATTGATAGTCTTACTGTCATTCATTTTGGCAGTATCTATATTCAAAGAAAGAAGAGGTGAAGAAGAGTGAAAGAAAAAATACGTGAACTAGGTCTTGCAGGTCTTGGCCTTGCTNNCCTGCACGGAAAAAAGCAAAGAAAAGGCTTTAATTTTCTTTTTTTAAAACTTGTTCTAATTTCTCTACAGCTTTATCAAGGTGTGCATAGGAGAATTGTTCTGGAAAATATACTCTTCCATATCCTTTTGGGATATTTTCTACAATAGTTCCAATGCCAAACATTCCTTTTTTTGGATTAATACTCAATGCAAGGTCAATTTGTTGAGCTTGAAATGGGAGAATCTCATCAAGCACTCGTTGTGCAGTTCTTCCACTCACAACATCATTTTCAATAACCAGAACGCGAGATCCTTTTTCTATTTCAAGCATATCCTTCCAAGAAAAAATATGTCTCTTTTTATTATGCCCGTGACAATCGGCAATAATTGTTTTTAGTCCAAACAAAGAACAAAGATGCATAAAATATAAACCCCCTTTTGCAATGCCAATTCCAATATCGTATCTTTCTGAAAGTTCATATGCAGGAGAAACAAGAGAAGGAGCAATACCATGTGCTCTAAGCCCTAAATTCCTTTTTTGACTCCAAGAAGTAAAATGATTTGCAAATAATTTTTCTGTATCTTTTCCAATATATTGAAGAGCAATATTTTCACAATATCCTTCTTTTTCTGATTTTAATAAAGCTTCAAAAAGACCTTTTCTATCTTGAAGAGTTTCAAAACAGAGTGCAGCTTCATAAATATTTCCAGTTAAGAGTGCTCTTCTGGCAGTTTCTTTTAATTTTTTTTTGTCATCTAATTTTGTAAAAGCGAGACGTGCATTATAAAAATCTTCTTCTTCTAATAAAGACATCCCTACTTTTTGAAGCTCAGCAAGGGCTCTTTGGGAATTTTCGTTATATAAAAAATGAAATAATGCTTTTTGATCCATAAGAATTTCAAAAGAGCTTTTATTTATAAAGTTTACTACTAAAAAAAGGCAATAAATCAATATTTTTGAATTTTTTCTTATTTTATAACAAGAGGAATTCCTCTTTGCTCTTTAAGCCATCTTTCAAAATCCAGTACAGAAAGATCCTTTCGAGGATTTGAGCTGTAATAATCAAAGTGAATATCGAGGTCTCTATAAACCAAATACCATTCTTGCCTATCTGTAACAGAGTTCTTATCAATATCTGCTTCAAGAGAAACAGTCTTGTAAAGTCTATCCCTACTTTGTTCGTATTTTTTATAACTTTCAACAAATGCACTCAATTCCTGAAAAGATTGGTATCCATACTTACTAAATATACAACCAGCACCAACACATGTTACAGAAAGTCCTAAAATCACACGACCAATAGTATCCATCTTTTTAGAATTTAAGAAGAGGTTAATAAGCCTTTGCAAGGGAAACCTTTATAAGGAGCCTCTTTCTCCACATCTGAAAACCAATGACAGGTTGGAGGTTTATATCATGGATGAAAAACAATTAGCTGAGAAGGCCTATGAAGCTGTTGAAATCGCAAAGACTTCTGGCAAACTAAAACGAGGAACAAACGAAGTAACAAAGACTGTGGAAAAAGGTCTTGCAAAATTAGTTGTAGTTGCAAAAGATACTGCCCCTGCAGAAATTATTATGCACCTTGGTCCTTTGTGTAAAGAGAAAAAAGTTGCTATGGTAACTGTTCCAAGTAAAGTAGAGTTAGGAACAGCAGCAGGAATGCCTATTGGTGCATCTGCAGTAGCAATCGTACAAGAAGGCGAAGCAAAAAACATAATTAAACAAATTTCAGACTTTGTAAACGAAAATGGCAGCTCCTAAAAAAGAAGGTAAAGAAGAGAAAAAACCAGCTCAGGCTGAAGGAAAGCCAGCAGCAGCGCAAGCTCCTGCACAAGCACCTGCAGAAAAAATGAGGAGTTCTCTTTTTACAGAAGCTGTTCCAGCTCGTGTAGAAGAAATTATTGGTAGAACTGGTACTCGGGGAGAAATCATCCAGGTACGATGTAAGATTCTCGAAGGCAGAGATGCAAATAAAATTCTCTCTAGAAACGTGAAAGGTCCTGTTCGATTGAAAGACATTTTGATGTTAAGAGAAACAGAAATTGAAGCAAGAAAGCTCAATAAGGGGAAACGATAATGACAAAATGTTCTTTTTGTGCAAAGGAAATTTCTCCAGGAACGGGAATGATTTTTGTCTATAAGACCGGAAAAGTTACCAACTTCTGTTCTCGAAAATGTGAGCTCCATACTTTGAAGTTGCATAGAAAACCTCAAAATATGAAATGGGTTACATCTGTGGGAAAAGACAAGAGTAAAAAATAATTTTTTTTCTTTTATGTATGAAGTAGGAGAATAGAAAATGACAGAACAAACATTAATCATTTTAAAACCTGATACAGTGCAAAGAGGGCTTGTTGGAGAAATTATTCAAAGAATAGAAAAGACAACATTGAAAATTGTTGCCATGAAAATGGTGTATGCAAGCAAGGAACAAGCGGGTACACACTATGCAGATGACAAAGAATGGTTGATAAGCGTTGGCGAAAAAACTTTAAAATCTGCAGAAAAAAAAGGCATAAAACTTTCTCGTACTGCTCTTGAACAAGGGCAATGGGTTCGTCAAATGCTTATGGAGTACATTACAATGAGCCCTTCTGTAGTTATGGTAATAGAAGGTCATAATGCAGTAGCAAAGATTCGCATGCTTTGTGGTGGAACAAGTCCGCAAGAAGCGTCTCCTGGAACAATTAGAGGAGACTATGCCATAGATTCATATATGCTTGCTGATGCATCTGATAGACCAGTGCAAAATCTTATTCATGCTTCAGGAACTGTAGAAGAAGCAAAAAGGGAAATTAAAATCTGGTTCAATGAGAATGAGATCCACACATTCAAACGTGTTGATGAAGATCTTATCTACAGGAAAGGATAATTTTTTTACAAATTCAATTTTTTATCTATTTCTTTTGCTTTTTCTTCCATTTCTTCATAGGCAGAGAGCACATCTTCTTTCATTTCTTTCAAAGTATGTTCTAAGTTCTTTCCTCGTAAAACATATTTTTCATGTTCAATAACAACCAATCCTGTTGCAATCAATTTAGAAAGATGATGAATCACCGTAGCCCTGCTCAATTGTAATTTATATGCCAATTCATCTGAAGATAATGATTTTTTTGATTGTAATATGGCTAGAAATAAGCGAAAACAGGATTTATCTTTATCTCTTTCAGAAAATAAGCCTAAAGATTCAGAAAGCCATTGTAATTCTGTATTCAAAATCTTCTCTGGACTGCGAATACGTACAATGGTAATCCTTTGGAATCGGGTTATCATGTTCTAAGAAAAGTCTTTAGAATATTTAAAACTTTATACTTTCGTAGTTATGCTTACTCTATCCTCATCTACATAAATAATATCTTCAAACTGTGCAATTTTAGAGCCTGGAACTTCTACAAGGATAGGATATTCCATAATATTCCCTGATCGTTTCAAGTTGGCAAAATCAATTTTAGAATATTTCAAGTGTTCAACAACATATCTCTCAGTAAAAGGAAGATGCCTTCTTTTTTCATATATAGTTTTACAGAGCTGCCGCAGTCTCATATCCCTCATAGGAATGAGACTTTTCTTCAAGGCATAAATAACAGCATGAGCTGAAGATTTAATAAAGCCAGCACCGTCAGTAATAAAAATCTCAATAGCAAATGCTTCTCCAGGCTCTAGAGTATGTGGAGAGTCACTTTCATAGACAAATACAGATTTTTTTGAATGCAAATCCCACCGTTGTACTTGGTGCCCCATAAGGTTTTTAATAATTTTATAAGGAGAATCTTTCATATGGACATCCAGCCTTCTTCCAATTTCAGAAACCTTCATTCCAGGCTTTAATCCGGTCAAAGTTTCTCGTAGAACTTTTTCTGTAAAATCAACCATATCTTGGTAGTCTTTATTCAATGCAATAGTATAAGCTCCATCTGCAATATACCCTTCAACATGCACACCTATATCTACTTTGATAATATCTTCTTTGCTAATAGTCCTAGTATCTCCAGGAAGGGGGGAGTAATGCACCTCATTGTTTAGTTGAAGATTCACAGGAAAAGCAAGGGACGCTTCAGGATAGGAAGCAATGTCTTTCTCAATCGCCTGAGCAATCACTAAGAGAGATGCTCCTGGTGTAATCAATTTCTTAGAGCGTTCAATGACTTCATAATGTATTTTTCCTGCTCGAAAATAAGTTTCTTTTGGGCTCATAAGAAGAAAAAATATGTAAAGGGATATAAAGCTTTCTCTACGTGTTTTTGTAGAAATTATTTCAAACCCAGTCTTCTTTTAACTTCTTCATGAGAAATATACTTGCTACGTGGCGTAGCTCTTGCTTTTTTCAGTTCTCTTTTCGCATAATCTGTAAGTTATGTTTCTTCCATAAAAACTTATTTAATTTTAATATTAATAAATCTTGCTTTACTTTAAAAAGCTCTAGAAAGATTTTAAAAACCTACGAAAACATTATATACCGAAAGTTATCTTTTATTGGTATGAAAATCATTTCTTGGAATGTCAATGGTATCCGCGCAGCAGAAAAGAAAGGTTTTGTCAACTACATAAAAAAAGAATATCCGGACATTCTTTGTATACAGGAAACAAAAGCACATAAGGAACAGCTTAGTGAAAACCTCACTAATGTCCAAGGCTATCATGCATACTTCTCTTCAGGAGAAAAGAAAGGCTACAGTGGTGTTCTCTGTTACACAAAAGAAAAACCTATTTCTGTGCAGACAGGATTTGGTGCTCATAAGAAATTTGATAGCGAAGGAAGAATTCTTGTCTTAGAATTCAAAGAATGTATACTGATGAATATCTACTTCCCAAATGGAAAAGCAAGCGAAGAACGTTTAAAATATAAACTTGAATTCTATGAAGAGTTCTTAAATTTCTGTAAGAAACATAAGAAACATCTCATAGTTTGTGGTGACGTAAACACAGCACATAATGAAATAGATCTTGCTCGTCCCAAAGAGAATGAAAATGAGTCAGGCTTTATGAGGATAGAAAGAGACTACTTAGATCGTTTTATCAAAGAAGGCTTTACAGATACCTTTCGTCATTTGCATCCAAGTAAGGTTCAGTATTCTTGGTGGTCGCAACGTGGTGGTGCACGAAACAGAAATGTTGGTTGGAGAATTGATTATTTCTATATCACAAAAGATCTCGTAAAATATCTCAAAGAAGCTTTTATTCAAGATCAAGTACAAGGGTCTGATCATTGTCCTATAGGAATAGAAATAGATTTGTAAAATGCTCACAGACCAAGTATACACAGTCTGTAAAAAGATCCCTCAAGGCAAAGTAACCACGCACAAAGAGATTGCAAAAGCTCTCAACACAAAAGCCTATCAAGCCATTGATCAAGCATTGAAAAGAAATCCTTATGCACCTGAAGTCCCTTGCCACAGAGTTGTCTCATCTACAGGCAATTTACATGGCTTTAAAGGAAAAAGAAATGGAAAGGCAATAGAAGAAAAAAAGTATCTGTTAAAAAAAGAAGGAATAGAAATAAAAAATAATAAAATAGATCTAAAAAAATATCTTTTTAGTTTTCATTAGCAGTATCTGCATCTGCAATGCCATCTCTTTCCAAATTCTCAAGGGAAAGCAAAGAAAGCAATCTTTCAGAGTCTTTTTCTAAAACTTTGGAAAGCTCTGCAGAAGATTCTGCATGAATGACCAGCACTTTTTGCTTTTCTTCTTGTCTTAAATACTGTGCAAGCCCTTCTGCAAGAACAGAATGTCCTACAGCCTCAATGTCTTCTAAAGCTTTCCCACAATAAGGAAGAAGGCTGCTAACAAGAGATACAGGGACGGGAAAATCATATGTTTGTAAAGCTATCCACAATCCTTGTTTTTGCATTGCTGTGGATTGTTCAATATACACAGCATCATAATCTGCAAGAATCTGATCAAGAGCTTCATGTATTCTGCTTTTACCTGGAACAATTTTAACCTGTGCTTGCTCAGCAGGAGATGCATCATAATGTATTTCGGGAACAAAATCTAAAAGGCTATTTCCTCTCTCTAAAAAAAGCTTCACACTTTTTATTCGCTTTTGTGCATATCCTTCAGTAAGCCCTCCACGGCTGTTTGCATAGCCATGAAGAGTAACAGTCATTCCAGGCTCTAAAGATTTTGCATAATCCAAAAGAATCCTATATTCTTCTAAAGACCAAGATCTATGAGGAAAGGAAATCTGCATATCTTCTGCTTCCTGAGGAAGATAATGTGAAGGAACGCTTTGAACAGGACAAATATAATCTAAAGAAGACGCCGCTGCAAAAAGACTTTGTTCCAAATAATCTTCTGAAACACAAGTGCTATTCAATAATGCGACAAAGGGGAGGCTTGCTGTAGAGCCTAAAAGAAATCTCTCTTTTTGTACCATGGGATTTTTTTTATGTTTGAAGAAATATATAAGTGTTCTGTTTTGAAACTGGTGTATAATTTAATTTTAAAGAATTTTTGCTTTTTTCACAACAAGTTTTGCAATATTTTGATTTTCTATAAGTATCTCAGACTCCTCAATAACAATTATTTTCTTAAATAACGGGCAAGATAATACGAGTGATTCATATTCCCCTCCCTCTCCAGCAACATTCAGCCCTACTTTCTTTTGTAAAGCAACAAGCCTATCCACATCCTTCTCTGTAAGCACTCTTCCTAGCCAACTTTTGTCCAAGCCTTCCGCAGCAACAGAACTGAGCACAATTTCAAAGCCTTCTCGAATCAACTGTCGTACTTCTTGCTCCTGGTCTATATGCCACAGAGGCGAGAACACTTTCAAGCCTATTTTCTCTGCAGCTTTTTCTAGCCTCTCTCTCTGATAGTTGGAATATAAAGCACCAGAAACAATACCTTCAATATGATATTTTTCCTTTGCTTCTTTCAAAGCTTTTTCTAAATCCTTGAGTTCTTTTTCTTTTTCCCCTTTTGTTTCTGCAACAATAAGAGGGATGCCCATTGCCTCTGCTTGCAAATCAACAAGATGAATATTAGGTGTATGAAACATATAAGAATGTGGATTGGCACTCTTAATGCTAATTGCACAAGTAATTGCATAATTTTGTTTCTGCATAGTATACGCAGCATACAAACTATCTTTTCCACCGCTGATAAGTGCACCTAAGCGAACATTCCTCTTCGGATAAAATTGTTCTAGATATTTTGACTTAGATTTCTTTTCTTTTTTTGCAAGTTTTTCTAAAGCTTGATCAAAGCCACTCCCATATTGTGCAGCTTTTTTCTTTCTTGCTGAAATTTTTTCTGGAATACCTAAATGCAATGCCACTTGCCGAAGAATATATTTTTCTTCTCCATTTTTTATTTTTAATTCAGGTGGGATAGCAAGTGCAAAAGCAACAAGTTCTTTGTCTAAAAAAGGCACACGTAATTCTAAATTATTATGCATCGTAATAACATCATCTCGATAACAATTTTTTTCATAGATCTTTAAAAGATCAGAATAACAGTCTTGGTTTAATCGAGAGATTTCTCCCATTTTGTATCTATTGTATCCACCAAAAACTTCATCAGCACCAGATCCAGAAAAAATAACTTTATTTCTTTCTTTCTTCGCAATCGTAGAAGCAATATACAAAGGAAGGGCAACACCAACTTTAATCACATTGCTATCTTCAATAAGAGGCACAAGTATCTTAAGATATTCTTTTGTTTCTTCTTCAGAAACAATAATTGGTTGTAATGGTAATCCTAAAACTTTTGCAGCTTCTTCTGCAGCGATAAGATCTGGACTATTTTTGCTTGTTGCTGCAATATAACAGGTAAAATCCTGTTTCAAATCCTTCAATATTTTTGCAAGAAGAACAGAATCTAATCCTCCAGAAAAAAGAAGTCCAAATTTTCTCTCTGGAATACGAATACGCACGGCTTCAATAATATTCTTTTCGAGTTGCGCAAGAACATCACCTTGTATCTTCTTGCCTAAAGAAAAGAATGTTCTTTCAATAAAACGAATGTTCCCAGTCTTCACAGAATATTCTAAAATCTGTCTAGGGTTTAACTCCTCAGCATCACCGAGAGCTTTTTTCTCCGAACTAAAAGAAAGTTTTTTCCCCTCAATATTGTACCATAAAGGCTTCACCCCAAGAATATCCCGCGCAAGGAATACAGTATTTTCATTCCAATACGCAAATGCATACACCCCTCTCAGTAAAGGCAATGTTTTTTTCATTCCTAATGTTTTGAGAAGTTTGAAAAGAAGTTCAGAATCATTTTTTGCTCTAATTTTATGTTCTTTTGCGAGTTCTTTCCAGTTATAGATTTCACAATTGGAAACCAGAGCTGCTCTTTGAGAAGCCAGTGGTTGAGGCACAGTATGGACAATTGCATGTAAGTTGTGTCCGATAATATTCTCAGCTATTGAAAGTAAAAGCTTTGCAGGAGAATCTGCATATTGTACTTTGCCATCGTAATACCCAGAGCCATCTTTCCCTCGATCGTGCATAATCTCAAGTCCTTTTTGCATTCGAGAAAATGCTTCTTTCTGATGAAAAAATCCAATGATACCACACATAACTACTGGAGGATATACCTCTCTTTTTATAGCTATCTACCAAAATAAAAACTTTTTTAAATAATAAAATATTGAAAAAAACGAGTATGATTAGACAAATAGATAGATATAATTCAACAAGACAAATATTGTGTGATATTGGAAGATATAGAAGAAAAAAAACAATGTTTTATCGTTCTAATGTAGCTCTGCATGAGCAAAGAGTTCTTGCACTAGCACGAGAAATATATCCTTTTACAGAGAAATGTGGATTAAATCTCAGGAGAAATCTTTTAGAAACTTTTGCAGAGATTCATGATGACTTTGAACTCACCAGTTATAATGTCCCAAAGAATCATCTTGAGAAGGGTGATAGTAAAGCAAGGGAACAATTACGTGCACTACATGCATTAAATGGTTCTTATGATTTTACACGAAGAGGCTATGAAGCAAAACCTACACTTATTCGTTTCAAAATAAAAAATGACATTGAAGCTAAGTTTGTAGACTATCTCAATATTTTTAATGGATTTGCAGAAGCAATTCATGAGATCGCAGCAGGAAATGATTGTTTCTTAGATGTTCCTACTGCACATAGAGAAAGGCTCCTAGAATTAGGCTGTGAAAACCATGAATTATGGAGTTTGTATGATAAAAATCATCCCCTTTTTGAAATTCCTGAATTTGATCCTAATCTATTACCAGGGATAGTTTTCCATACTACAGCTTCTATAACAAAAGATACAGGTTATGCTCCATATGATTTCTGGAAGAGAGCATTGATTATGAAAGGAAATGTAGAAACATTTGAATCTTTATTTCGCCAAAGAGAAGGAAAAAAAAAGGAAGTTCGTGGTTTATTGACAATGGCTTGCAATTAAATAAATTTCCAAATCGCATCACCTACATAATGAATATTTTTAACAACTTTTCCAGACGTTAATGCTTGCATCTCTTCTGCATCAAAGAGTGCAAGTCCAACCATGAGTGGCTTTTTATTATTAATATCAACAACAAGCACAAAATCACCTTCTTTCAGAGAAGCATCAATTTCCTTGATCCCTGGCCGCATAAGATCTGCACCACCAACAAGAAAACGTACTGCCCCCATATCAACCACAATTTTTTTCAGTAAATCTTTTTCTTGTAAGTTTTGTAGTGTAGGCACAAGCTTTTTTTCATAATAAAAAAAACAAGGTTTTTTGTTCACAAGGATAATACTATCATCAATAATCTCTACAGTATCTTTTTTAGAAATTCCATAAGAATACTCTGCAACAAGATTGTTAAAGTCCTTGCTTCGAAGAGAAACACGTTTCATCAAAGAAAAAAGAAGCTATTCTCTAATAAACTTTTCCCAAAGCTTTAAATAAGAAAAGACAAAATTTGAAGGGATGAAAAAAGAACTAATCTTAGCATCCATCCTTGCAGTATCTTGTAGTTATGGAAAGGAAGAAAGGCCTTTTTCCTTGCATACCTTTTCAGAGTTTATACATGATGCAGACAATAAACGCTATCGTGT
The DNA here is from genome assembly GCA_013331795.1 of Nanobdellota archaeon. Classification (GTDB taxonomy): domain Archaea; phylum Nanobdellota; class Nanobdellia; order SCGC-AAA011-G17; family GW2011-AR17; genus JAGVZZ01; species JAGVZZ01 sp10136u. The sequence goes on along the minus strand of DUFP01000012.1, from coordinate 4,937 downwards.
AGATTTCGTTTGTGCGAAAGAGAGAGGAGAATGCTACAAAGCAGAAAATATCCATGCAATACATCAATATCCTTTTGTTGGCTATGGTTCTTCTATTGAAGCAAGTTTTATTCTTCAAGAAGAAAAATGTGAAGCAATACCAGAGGCCTATTGTTATATTCTTACAGAGGATCTAAGGAAAGCTGCTTTAGAAAATGTTCTTGCAAGAGAAAAACTGAAAGATACTATTCGAGATGCAAAGATTTATTAATTTTATATGCTTCTAAAAAAAAATGAAAGCACTCTTTCTCGGATGTCTTTTGATATTGCTTACAATAACTTCATGTACTGTACAGGAAGATACTTCTACTGATGAAGAGAGAAGTGAAGCATTTTGCGGAACGTCAAGCAAAGGTTCTTGTACAGCAGACAGTGAGTGCAGAAGTGGTGGCTGTTCTGGACAAATCTGTCAAGCAGCAACAGAAGAAGAAAGGATAACAACCTGCGAGTATAAAGATTGCTACAATGCAGAGGACTATAGTCTTTCTTGTTCCTGTGTAGAGAATCAATGTCTCTGGGCATAAAGATATAAGCCTAGAAAACATAGAATATACATGGTAGATTTCTCCTCAAGAGAGAAATATAAAGAAATAAAAGAGCTTCCTAGTGAAAATGCTGAAGAACATACAGAAGAAGATCAGCAAAGACTGCGTCGTGAACAGGAAGACATTGAACAAAAAGTTCGCCAGCAGCAGAGAAATTTTCTAGAACAAACAGTGCAAGAAGCAGAACCAGAAAAAAAAGAACAGGAAGCATCAAGTTATCAAGCAAATTCTTCTTCAGTAGAATATTCTTTGGGGGAAAATAATACACAAAATTTTTGGGAAGAAAAAAGAAAACAAGAAGAAAAGACAAAAGAAGAACAAAGAAAAAGAGCTTTGCTATAGTTATTCTTCAGAGAGAATACTATTCTCATAAATGTTAATTTCATAGGGCTTTTCTTCTAGATCTTTTTCCTGTAAGGTATAGTGATGAATTAAATGAAAGCCTTCTAGTTTTGATTCCATTTTCCCATCAACAATTGTTGTTTTAGAAAAATTTCCCTTGTATATGCCTTCAATAACATAAGCGAGTGCAATGGTATCATGAACGTGAGGAATAATGCTATGTAAAGGAATGCTTCCTTCACCAGGCTCTTGCCCATTGACAAAACCAAGAATGCCCATAAAATCTTTATGTTTTATATCAAAAGGAATCTGATGCCCATCTAAGGAATACAAAAGTATACCTGCTTCTTTTTTTCGTAATATGGTATTGAAATAAACATCCCAAACATATACGGCTTTGAAACCTAATTTTTTCAATTCTCTATCCATGATTGCAAGGAAAGAATTGGAGGGTATAGTAATTTTTTTCATCTTTTCTTTGAACCTTTTTTGTTCTTTTCATATTCTAAGAAATAATATAAAAGTGCAAAAATCCATCCAAACATCATTGTAAAAAGTCCAACGAGAAATAAAATAATCCACATAGTATCTCTCTTTTTGAGTGCTTCAATAAACATCCAAAGCCAAAAAAGGAAGAGCAAAAGAGCTACAGTAAAGAAAAAGAGCATCCAATAAATACCAATACCCCAAAAAAAGTTCATCATTATGGAAAAAAAGAATGAATTTTAGTATTTAAGTCTTTTGCATCAATATCGTCTGACATGTGGATCAATAGTTGCCCAGTCGTAGATGCTTCCAGCATAGTTTTCTGCATGTACATAACCTATACTTTCAGCGTACTGTGTAGCCATTGCAGACCTTCCACCTGTTCGGCAGTAAAAAATAACTTTTCCTTCTTTTTTGGGCTTTGCAAATCCATATTTTTCTTGAAATGCTTGCTCAGAAAGAGCAAAAGTTTCTTCCAGATCATGCAGAGGAATATTCTGTGCAGTAGGAATCATTCCATAAGAAAGTTCTTCCTTCTCCCGCACATCAATGAGTACATACTCTGCTTTGCTATCAATAAGTCTTTTCAATTCCTCTCGAGAAATGATCTGCATAGCATTTAAAGAAGGCTCGTAGTTTTTAAGATTTGTGCATACCAAGGGAGACGAGTCATTGCTTTCGCAACTGCTCGGTCATCTCCATCAAGAATATTTTTTAGCAATCCTTTGTACAAATGTATTTTTTCTTTTTCAGAATCTAGTCGTGTAAGAATTTCTTCAGGAGAAAGATATGTTAAAGAAGGGATTAAATCAAAAGAGAATTCTTTTCCAAAAACTTTTTTGAAAGCATATTCTGTTTTAGGAAGATGATAGTTTGAAGTTACAACAAAAAAAGATCTCCAGTTTTGTCTCTCAAGAAACTGCTTTGCGAAGTACGCATTGCCCAGCGTATCTTTTGACTGCTCTTCAAGAAAACAATGTTCTTTTGCTATTCCTAAACTCAGTGCATAGTCTCGCATTGCTTGTGCTTCTGTTTTTTGTGGGATCTGAGTCAGTTTGTAAGAATATGCTCCGCAGAAGAGCATACGTTGTGCAAAGCTTTTTTTGTACAGCTCTACTCCCTTCTCTACGCGTGATCTTCCAATAGATGTAATGGAACCATCAGGACTAACTCCAGAGCCAAGAACAAGAATACAATCTTTTTGTTGCATAGTTTCTGTAGGTGGAAGAAGAATATAAATGTTATGTTACTGAACTATCTATGTATCTTGACACCTTTTCTTTCGCAGTATTGTCTCACAGGACATTGAGAGCATTTTGGTGACACAGGAACACAGGTATTTTGCCCAAATGCAACAAGAATGTAATTAAGTTTATTCCAATATGTTTTTGGTAATCTTTTTCGAATCTGCATTTCCGTTTCTAAAGGATTTTTTGCTTTGAGATATCCTAATCTATTCAGTATACGCCAATTGTGAATATCGACACAAACTCCTGCTTTATTATACCCTTCAATTAAAACTAAATTCGCAGTCTTCCTACCAACATTAGGAAATGTAAGCAATGTATCAATGTCATCTGGCACTTTTCCTTGAAACTCATCCAGCAATTTTTTGGAAATCAAAAGAATATTCTTCGCTTTTGTTTTATAGAATCCAGTAGGATAAATCAACTCTTCAATTTTTTTCTCAGACAACTGTAACATTTTCTCAGGAGTATCTGCCTCTGCAAACAATCTCTCGCAAGCTTGTGCAGTGACCTCATCTTTGGTACGCAAACTAAGTACAGTCCCAATCAATACCCTATAAGGATCTTTTTTAGTCTGAGCGATCAGGGTAATGATGGGAACTTTATAGTGTTCTACTTCTTTCTTTAGAATATGATAAACTTTGATCAGAGTTTCTGTATTCATAGCTAAAATGCAAGACGATAAGTATTTTAATCTTATCTTTTTTCTTTTGAGAATGCAAA
>DUFP01000012.1:0-1523 GCA_013331795.1 Nanobdellota archaeon | reverse complement strand
AGTAGGAGCAATCTGTCCTTGGTGTACGCTTGTGCATCTCATTGTATTGTTACTCTTTTCTTTAACTCTGCTTTTATACAGAAGGAAATAAATGGAGCGACCGAAAAACATATAAAGCAAAGAAAAATATTTTTTTCTTATGAAAACTCACAACAACTATTTTATGCCTAAGGATTTGCACAGCATAGTGCAAAGTTCTATAGTAGTAGAAGCTCCATTAAATGCATTATCTCCAGAAGAATGGTTCCAAGTCATGAAGCATCAATATGCGCATGGAGTGGAGCTTGCACAGCTGGAAAAAGATCCAAGCAAGAAAAACTATCTCAAAGAAATGCTTGATGTCAACACAAACCGCATGTTCTTTGCCTTGCTTGCAAGAAGCTATTGGCAGGAGAATAATCAAGGCTCTTTATTGCCAAAAGAAGAAAAAGCATTGGGTGTGAAAATAAACAATCTTTTGGAAAACATAGCAAAAAACTATCAATGGATAAATGTTTCTAATAACGTAGAAAAAGTAGTTTGGGATCTTGTAGCAAAGAATGTCACATAGTTTTAAAGGTGGCTAAGAATATGTTTGCGAATATCTTGATTAATAAAATTCTCAGGGAGCTCTTGTACAGGAAACCATTTCCATTCTGAAAACTTTTCTGGCTCCATAAGCTTCGGTGTTTGTCTTGTAGAACAAAGAAAAAGCGGAACAGTATCTCCTTCTTTTGCACCAGGAAAATCTCCTAAATGGCAAAGAATATGAAACTCAGTAATATTAATTTCTTCTGCAACTTCCCTTCGAAGTGTTTCTTCTATTGTTTCTCCCAGATCACATCTTCCGCCAGGAAAAGTCCAGACGCTTATTGCTTTCCATTTATCTGGGGTATAATGCCTAAGTCCAGAAAGAATTTTTTCTTCTCGAAGGAAAACTGCTGTAGGGCAGCTTTTTTCTGTTCCTTTTTGTGTAAGGGTATCCATAGTCTTTGTGTTATAAGGCATGTATATAAACATTTTCTTTATTTTTTTGTCCCCGATACATTTATAAACAACTGTTGAGGCAAATTACCTATGGCAAGCATAAAAGTCCGAGGCTATGAACTCCCTGTATTTGATATGAAACAGGCATCTTCACGAAAAGCTCTGCAATTAAAGAATACAATAATTAACAATCTCAAAAAACTCAACGTCCACGAGGACTTCATTACAGTGAAAGAAGAAGCTATTGTCATTAAACGTGCTCCAGCTTCTGTGTCCTGGTATATGGATGGCCAGAATCTCTACTATTCCTATACAATACATAATTTTATACAAAACCTGTACATTGTTTCCTCTATCATTGAATTGGAAGTGAATGCTGTGTTGTCTGGAGAAAAGTCTCGTGATGAGTGCGTGAATGGGTTTATGGAAGACAAAGAGATTGAAGTGCATCGAAAAAAGGCACGGGAACTCTTAGGTGTTTCAAAAGATTGTTATGATTTTGATCTTATTTCCAAGAAGTATAAAGACCTGTCCAAAACGCATCATCCAGATATGGG
>DUFP01000033.1 GCA_013331795.1 Nanobdellota archaeon | reverse complement strand
CTATTGCACAAGCTTATTAAATCTTAGAGAATCTTTTTTGTGTATGAAGAAGATATTTACCCTTTTATTTATTACTTTGTTCCTGCTGGGCTGTTCTAACCAATCAGAAGATATAAAAACTGAAGATAATACTTCCCAAAGTATGGAAATAGAAGAATTAGGCCCACAATTTGCTGTAGAAACAAATAAAGGGAGTTTTACGATTCAATTATACCAAGATACTCCTATCACTACACATAATTTTCTTGCTCTTGTTGAAGAAGGATTCTACACAGGATTAACATTTCATCGTTATGAACCCGGCTTTGTCATTCAAGGAGGAGATCCAAAAGGAGATGGCACTGGTGGAAGCGAGCAAACTATTGAATTAGAAATTGCAGATGGCAGAAGTCATACTAGAGGAACATTAGGAATGGCAAGAAGTAATGATCCTAATAGTGCAAGTTCACAGTTTTTTGTCAATCTCGCAGATAATACTTTTCTTGATGGGAATTATGCTGTATTTGGAGAAGTTACAGAAGGCATGGATGTTGTAGATACATTAAGAGCTGGAGATAGAATTATTTCTCTTGAAATAGTTTAATGATAGCCTTCACTATTCTTTTTATGCCAGTCCCAAGCACTTTGAACCATATCTTTTAATTCATACTTAGGCTCCCAGCCAAGTTCTTCTTTAATTTTTTCTGCAGAAGCATAAAGAATTGGAGGATCCCCCATCCTTCTTTCTCTTTCAATAACAAGAATTTTTTTTCCTGTTACTTCTTCGCAGGTTTTGAGAATTTCTTTATTGCTATATCCTTTTCCTATTGCAAGGTTGTAAAATTTGGATTCACCACCATTTTCTAAATGTTTTAATGCAAGAATATGTGCTTCTATTAAGTCCAAAACGTGGACATAATCTCGTATACACGTTCCATCAGAGGTTTCATAATCAGTTCCAAATAAATCAAAATGATCTTTTTTTCCAAGAGCAACTTGCAATGCATTAGGGATAATGTGCGTCTCAGGGCGATGATCTTCACCAATGCCATAGGCTGCGCCTGCTGCATTAAAATATCTTAGTGCAACAAATTTTATACCTGATGTTGCTTCATAAAATTTTAATGCCTGCTCAAAAAGGTACTTTGTAAAACCATAAGGGTTAATAGGAAATTGTATAGCATCTTCTTGGATGGGAATTTCTTTTGGTAGACCATACGTTGCACAAGAGGAAGAGAATATAATATTTTTAATATTCTTTTTTTTCAAACATTCTAAAAAAATCAAGCCCTTTACGAGATTATTATTATAATAAAGATTTGGATCTGTTACCGATTCTCCTACATATGCATATGCTGCGAAGTGAATAACTGCATCAATTTTATTTTTACCCAAAAAATCGAGAACTTTTTGTTCATCAGATATACTTATTTTAACCAATTTTACTTCTTGAGGCAAAGACTCTTTATGCCCTCGAGAGAGATTATCTAAAACAATGACATTATACTTCTCTTCTAAGAGTCTTCGCACTGCAATGCTCCCTATATACCCTGCACCACCAGTTACGAGAATTGTTTTCATTTTATAATATCCGGTCTCCCTATGGAAAAATAATTAAAATCTTCTTCTTTCATTTGAAGATAATTTAAAACATCTTTCCCATCAAAAATATTCTTTTCTTTTAAGAGCCCTTTTAAATATTTGAGATCAGGTTGCCTATACTCTTTCCAATCATTTAGGATTAATAAAGCATCTGCATTCTCTGTAGCCTTATATTTCTCATCATATAAGTTTAAGGAGGAAAGATCTATCTTTTGTTTTTTCAACTCTTCTATAAATTCTATTTTCGCTTCTGGATCATGTGCTTGTATTCTTGCGCCATTTCTCAAGAGTTCAGGAATAATTGTTAGAGATGCTGCATCACGAATATCATTTGTGTCTTTTTTGAATGATAAACCCCATACTGCAAATATCTTCCCAGAAAAATCCTTCCCATATCTTTTTTCTAGAGAATAAATAATTTCTTTTTTTTGTTTCTCATTTTGTTCCAATATTGCTTGAAGTACTGCACTATCCTCATTTGCATTTCCTTTTTCTCTGGATGTATTATATAATTGAGAGACATCTTTGCGAAAACAAGAACCCCCAAAACCAATACCAGGATGGACAAATCTTCCAATACGCTCATCTGCAAGGATTGCTGGAGCCATATCCCTCCAATTTGCCCCGGATTTTTTTGCTATATTTGCAAAGACATTTGTAAGAACCACTTGAGATGCAAGGTAGGTATTGCATGCATATTTTGTCAACTCTGCACTTTCTGGTGACATAAAAAATATTTTTTCTTGTTGAGGGGGAAAAAAAGAAGCGTACAGTTCTTGAAAGATGTGTTTTGCTTTTTCTGAATCAACTCCTACAATGATTCTATTCGGGCGCAGAGCATCCTGAACTGCTTGGCCTTCTGCCAATGTCTCTGGATTTGAAGCAAGGTCAAAGTCACCTTGATAATATTTTTGGATAATGGCCTTTACTTTCTTTGCGGTGCCTACTGGGACAGTACTTTTATTGATAATGAGTTTGTAAGAAGGATACTCTTGCAAAATTTTTCCGATTTCTTCTGCAAGAGCCTCTACATATTTTACATCTGCTTTTCCCTGTGCATCTGGTGGTGTGCCTACTGCAATAAAAATGACCGTAGACTCGCGAATTGCTCTTTTCTGATCTATCGTGCATTCTAAAAGATGATTTTTTGCTGTAAAGCGAAGTATTTCTGCAAGACCTTCTTCGTGGATGGGGAGTATTTCTGTTTTCCCTTCAATGAAATCATTGAGATTCTGGATTCTCTTCTCATTTACATCAAAAAGAATTACTGTGTGTCCTTGCTTGGCCATAACTGCAGCATGGACAAGGCCTACAAAACCTGCACCAGCAACTGCTATTTTCATAGAAGGTTTTTCCTTTAGAAGATTTATAAGGATTGTGGATCGTAAGATTTAAAAAGGAGAGTTTTTATTTTTGATTTATGCTTGAAAAAATATTAGGAATGCTTAGAAAACTCCAAGCTCCGCCACATAAACCTCAAGTTTTTACATCAGTCATTCTTCCTCGAGAAGCCATTACGAACAAAGCATATAAATCACAAGGAATAGTTGAGCAGGGAAATATTAAAAGATATTTTGAAAGTTGTTTTCTAGAAATAGAAAATGTTGTTCGTGAAGTATATGGATCAGGATTTACTCTTGTAACTAGAAATGAAGATAGACTTGCAATAGAGACTTTCTCTTATTCTAGACAAACAATCGATTACCGGCTTTTAGGACTGAACGATTTGAGTTCTAATGCTCGTACAAAAAAATTTAGTACAGATATTACAGGCATGCTTACTATTATGCAACCAGAAATAGATTTTTCCCAATTAAAGGTCTTTTTTGGTCATGTTCTTCGTAGCCATTTATTAATTTATAAGGATAAGCAATTTGGTTTATTTTATGATAGACAGAAAGGCGAAGAAATTCTTCAAGGTATTCCTATTCTTCAAAGAATGGATATGAAACCAAGCGAAGCTGCAGAATACACTCAAGTTATGAGGTATGGAGGGTATAGACATAAAATATTTACAGAAGGAGAACTGCAATTCCCTTTGCATAATTAAAGTTTATTTTAGCCAATCACACTCGCCTTGATCATTTCCTTACAAGAACATTCTGTATGATGAATTTTTGGAATTATTTCCTTTAACAAGGACTTTACTTTCTCTGCATTCTCATGCATGACTCGAAGTACTTCTTCAAGCGTTACAGGTTCTCTTGTTTCCATAAAACAGTCGTAATCCGTGCTCATTGCAATAGAGGCATAACAGAGACCTGCTTCACGAGCAAGAACCACTTCAGGCACAGTGCTCATGTTGATAATATGTGCATTCCATGAACGGAACATATGTGATTCTGCTTTTGTGGAAAATCTTGGGCCTTCAATGGTCAGGACAGTCCCTTTTTTATGATGTGTGAGTTTTTGCTGTTCTGCTCCTTCAATGATATTCACACGTAGTTTTGCACAGAAAGGTTCAGCCATAGGAATATGACAGACTTTATTTGTATCATAAAAAGACTGTGCGCGTTTTGTTGTGCGATCAATGAATTGATCTGGAAAGACTAAGTGTCCAGGAGCAATATCTTCCTGTAAAGAACCTACTGCAGTTGTTGCGATGATGTGTGTGCAGCCTAATTCTTTCAATGCCCAAATGTTTGCACGATAATTTATATTACTGGGCATAATTTGGTGCTTCTTTCCATGGCGTGCAAGGATTGCAACGTCTACACTATTCAATTTTCCTTGTGTGATAGAAGAAGAAGGGTGACCATAAGGGGTTATTATGTCTATGCATTCATAATTTTCTAGAAGTTTAGGATCATCAAGACCTGAGCCGCCAATAATTCCTATTTTTACCATATTCTCTTTTTTTTCTAGAGATTTAAAAGAATTATCGTTCCCTAACTCTTGAAAAATATCTTCTATATCTTTTCGTATATTGACTAAATGATGATAATAAAAAAGAGATCTGGACGTATGATCTCCCACAACATAGATCTTTGGTTTTCCTTTTTCTTTTGCTAGAGCTAGAGCTGCACCAAACTCCACATGTGCGCCTGTACTTCCTTCTTGATTGGAAAGAAGTATAAACACATCAGAATTTCGTACACTGCTTATATCTTCTTCTGCATATTGTTTTGAAATCTCTTTATTCTCTTCATAGGGTTTTACTAATCTGTGTATTGTCCAATCTCCTGCAATTTCAAAACCAAGACCCTTTGCACGTTCAAATAGTTGTGCAACCCGCTCTTTCTCTGTAAATGCCGAGGCTATGTAGATTTTCATGACTACCTATTTTACTTCTTGTTTTAAAAGAATTATTATTGAATAAGAGATATATCCCCATGAAGAATTATAGGATCAATTGCAGTTAATTCATCTTTGAATATATTTTCTGGTATAGGATTATATAAAAATATCTTTTTTCCATACTCGTATGCTTTGTATATTTCTAAAAAGGTCGCACCACCAATATAATTTTCTTGTTCTTCTTTGTTATAATTAAGCACTAAAACTGCATCATTTTCCTTCACCTTTGGCTCGTGTAAAGCCAGCATTGATCTTTTCCATTCTTTATGCTGTTTTTTGCCTAAAACCTTCATCTCTTCTTCTTTAAATGGAGCTTCAAAGCTATTCGGAAGAGTAACTATATGCCTCCTTTTTTCTAATTCTTGCTTAATTTGAGGAATTTTAGAATAGAAATGCTTACTGCAAATAATAAAAATCTTCATTTATTACAAATAACTATGGAGATTTAAAAGAATTATGTAACCAAAATACTTATATAAAGGATGTCTCAGAAAAAGATCATGGTTCTTACTCATGTTGTTACGGATTTTGATAATACAGTGACTTGTGAAACTGATCTTGATTCTTTCTTTCAGATCTATAAAGCAAATTTCCGTCGTATTACAGGAATTGAAGAGCAGGATTATGCACGAGAGCTTTCTTTGATACAAGGAGAAATGGCACGTGATCCTGTTAACTGGGGATGGAAATCATCTTCAGGTATTTTTTCTGCACCTATCTCTGGAGACCCTATTGGAAGTAATACTGTTGTGCATATAGAATTTCTCCATAGACTTATGAGAAGAGATCTCCTTCTCTCCGCAAGAAGAATACCACAAAATCCAGAAGAAGTCCTAGAAATAAAAGAAGAATGCTATCTTGCAGCTCATTACGAAAAAAAAGTGGTATTTAGAGAAAATGCAAGGGATTATCTCACGGCTCTTGCTACCCTGTTTCCTGGAAGAGGCGCAATTATGTCTAATTCTAGAGAGAGTTCGATACAGAAAAAGCTTGGTGAACTTGAAGGTTACTCTGGAGGATTACAAATCCTTGGAGAAGTACAAAAAATGGATGTTGCATCTACAGAAGGAATGCTTCAACCAGATGGCTTTCCAGTGCCTATATATCCTGATAGACCTGTATATCTTCAGAAGTTACTTGCATTCCACCCTCATATTGAAACTACTGCTGTTATTGGAGATAATTTTTTCTTAGATATTGCTACCGTTCTCCTTCGAGGAGGATATGGTGTTCTCTTAGAAACAGAAGTTACACAAGGGTATGAAGTACCTTTCCTTAGAGCACATCCTAAAGGGTACTTTGCACGTGATTTAGATGATGCAATTGATTTTCTTCAAAAGAATAAAAAGTAGAATCTGCGCTCAGAAAGTTTTATAAACAAATAGGAAAAAATAAAATTATGCTAGAAACACTTATTGATAATACAGGTCTTCGAGATAAAGTACATGACCTTCATTTCACACATCCTCCTTATGATGTTATGTCTAGATTAGATCAAGATAAGATTAGTGTAAGCCCTAGCTTCTTTCAAGGAACTGGAAAATTAAAGGAAATATATGTTAGCCTTGAAAAAAAACAACACACACACAAAAAGCTAGAATCTCCCGAAGAAATTTATCGCTTAACAAAAGAATATGGTGGACATGCACACTTGCGCATAAGGTTAGATGATCTTGAAGGAAGGAGGGGTATAAGCTCATGTATTTTTGATATGTCCTTTTACAATTGGCCATGGTATCCAGGCATGAAAGAAGAAAAGATTTTGGCAGCAGGAGGAAGACTCTATGATGATAAGAAAATTTACGAAAGACGAGAACTTCTTCAGAAAATATTTGATTTATTTCATATTCATTCCTTTATTGATGATGAAAAAAAAATTATTGCTTATCAAAGTCAAGAAAATATGCATTTTGGAGCAGAGGCTGTAAAAAAAGCATATGAACTCCTTCTTCACACTGGATGTGTTCCTAGTATTGCAAATGGTGGAGAAAAACATGGTTTTCATCTTTTTCAACATCTTTCCTGGGATCATCAAATGATTCATCCTCATTTATCTTTAAGTATAGGAGGATATGGTATAAGATCTCAAGATGAACTCCCCCATGGTTCTTTAGAACTTTTAGATATGACACTTGCACGTCATGGTATTCATTCTTTAGATAAGGATTGGGTTTATACTGGAACTAGATTGGCACAAGTCAAAGATGTAAAAGGTGTATTTGCTGGTTATCATGAATGTCTCAACCCAGAATCATGGGTTCCTGCAGAAAGTTATAAAGGGAATGTAGTTGTTCATTAATATCATTTCTTTTCAGGATTCAAGGTTCTGTTTAAAAATGGATTAGAAAATTATTTAAATTCCTTTTTCTTAGATTAAAACTATGGGTGATATAAAAAAAGGAAATGTAACTCTCATGGTAGGTAATATGGATAGGGCCTTACAGTTCTATACAGAAGTTCTTGGCTTTAGCTTGAAAGAGCGTTTTCAGAATGAATGGGCAGAAGTGGAAGCACCTGGAATGACTCTTTGTTTCCATCCACAACGAGGAACAAAGTCACATGGAAGTGTTTCTCTTGGCTTTCAAGTGAAGAATATTAAAGAACTTGTGGCACAATTAGAAAAGAAGGGAGTGCTGGTTACTTTAAAAGATGAGGGCTATCTTCTGCTTGCAACTTTCTCTGATACAGAGGGAACACCGCTTTACTTTGCGGAAATGAAAAAGTAAGGCTTATAAAGTTCCTTTTTGTTTTTTCTAAGTAACGGGACTGTAGCACAACCTGGCTAGTGTGACCGCCTCCAGCAATTTAATGGAGCAAGCGGTTGATCCGAGTTCAAATCTTGGCAGTCCCACCATTTTTTTACTTGTATATCCAACCTAAAGCTGACAAAACTATAAATAAAACAATCCCTAATAGGATTATTAATCCTAGATTTGGTTCAAACCATAGATCATTGAGTATTCTTTTCCAAGTTTTTTTCATTATGCTTTGCATTTTAATTCTCCATTATCTTTAATTTTATTCCTGCATTTATGAAGCCAGTTATTAAAAATAATAGTAATAACCAGCCAATAAAATTTAAATTTTGTATTTCTTTCCAAAACTGTATACTTTCATTTGTTATTATTACTGCACTTATTATAGCCATAATAACTATATACGTTTTCTTATGTTGCTTTAATGCTTCTAAATAACTCCTACTTTCATTAAGAAAATTCTTTTAATAAAAACTCCCTAGAAAAAATCGAAAGATTTACGGATTATTTAAATATCATTTCGGAACTTTCATTTGTATCATAAGGAATACTTATGAAAAAGTCAGGAGCAATACTATACGTATAGAATTCTTTTTTAAAAATTAATGATTTCTGCGCTTTGCCTAGAATATTCATTGTTCCTTCTTTTGTTGTATAAGTAAAATCATACTCTTCTATGCCCAAAGAATATTTTTTGAGGTACTCTGCGAATTTTTCTTCAAAACTTCTTTCAAAATTATCTTGAGATGCCTCTTTTGCAGAAAGAAGTGCTGCGAGCTCAATGCTATAGATTTGTTGCTCTGCCTCTTGATAGGTACTAAATACTTGTATTTCTTTTTCCCCTAATGCTAAAGATTCACCACCAGGTGTTTGCTTGCCAACAGAACCATAAAAAACAAAAATTGCAATAATAAAGGAAATCGTACAAATATACAGAAAGACAAATGCTTTTTTATTCATTGATAGACCTCCAAGAGCAGTACTAGCTCTTCATGAGGATTTATTGAAGGGAGAGTCATGTTTGTTTGGACAGGGCCAAAACCATAGAGGATACCAGAGGGATGGCATCTAAATATTTTTTCTTCTTTATAGAATACTGTGATATCCCAATATTTTCCATAGACCGGAGAAAGATAGTCATTTAAAACTGTGTATAGCTCTTCATCACAGGCAAGAGCATCTACAAACCATTGATCCCAAAAAAGCGTTTCAAATTGAGGATCTTTTATGCCCTGGTAATTTCTCGGCATATATGTTATGAGCTCCCCAAAAGTATAACCTCCAATAGGTATTTTTGCTGTGTTGAGAAGATCTGTGCCCATAAACTGTGTATCAAAAGGAGGTATTTCTGTACCAGCTCTCCATGCATTCTTTGCATGATCTATGCTCCAAGCATAGTCTGCTTTCAATAATGTAAGAACAACGACACCAATAATCAAACCAAGAATACAAAGGACAAATTCTATATTATCTTCTACTTGTGCTTTTTTATTTAGCATGTAGGCTCCTTAAACAGGAACTGCACTGTTGCTGTGCGCTGTTCATTATTTTCATACACCCAGAGTGTTTTATTTATTGCTATAGGATTTTGAATTGCTTCCCCAATTGTTTTTCCTTCTACTTGGATTTGTATATCTTTTTCTACAAAAATAAAACATTGTTCTAATGTTTCTTGCGTAAATTTATGTATATCTAAAGTTCCAGGAAGTGCACGGTTGACTTCTGGATCTACATATGTAAAACATCCTCCATAGAGGAATTTTGCAATCATAATTTCTTCTAATGCTGTATCTGTACATTGAACTTTTTCTGTATGGTAATCTAAAAAGGCATTATAAATAAATAAGAAAATAAAAGTTAAAAAAAAGAGGGCTACTATAAAATAAATCCCTTTATACCCCAACACAAATTGTCCTTTAGGCATTTTTCTCCATCCTAACTTGATTTCCTTCTTTTGTGAGCATAAGATTATAATACGAATAGCTCTCTAAGAAATTTGTTGTTTGCACTACTTGAATTTCTTTTCCTTTAATATTTACCTGATAAATGTCTTTTAACCTGTATTGATATTCTATTTCTCCTGGAGCAGCTTGGATTGTTTCTGTCAAAAGTTTGAGATCTTCTNNTCCATAGCCAAAAAGAATGGATGCTCTCCTACCCCTTTTTTATTCATTTTTTTTTTGAATCCTTAGAAGTTTAAATATATTCTTATATTTAATCAAAGATCTCCCCAGAATTTTCTGTTACTGCTACAAGGCTTTCTTCAGATTTTGTTTCTTCTTCTTTTGGAGGACAATCCTTTGTAGAGCAGAAGTTGATTGTATTTCCTTCTCTTTTCAAGAAGAGAGTGAAAATACCATTATCTGGGCCTTCTCTGTATACCCCTGCGTCACAATCTGTATCTGCAAAAGAAAGATCTTTTTCTGTGATAAAGGAATGACACTTGCCTTCTTCTATGCATGCATTTTCATAGCCATATTTATAGGAACCATCGCAGAAACAGAGGCATGGGGCATCACCACAACTTTCAGGAATTTGTACTGAAGCAGTACAACTTTCTTCTGTAAATAGATCTTCAGATGCTGTCCTTTTCGTATTGAAATCCTCTCCTGCTGAAAAAGAAACAAGAAGGGAGCCATCAGGAAGGGTATAAGACATAAAAGTACTTTCTCCATCTTTTAGTTCTTGTATTTTTGTCACAAGCTCACCAAAGCTATTTTCTGGTTTTTGTGTTGTTGCGTACCATTGAATTCCTAGAACAACAAGAATAGAAGCAACCATAATACCAGTAAGTAGACCAATTAACCAATCAGGATGTACTTCTGCTCTTTTCCTTATCATGGTTTTAGACCCTGTGCTGCATCTTTTAAGTTAAGACTCTCAGAAACTCCTGTTATTTCATTGACAAAATTTATGATTTGGCCTCTAAAGATTAATGCAATAATAATAAGGACAAGAAGTGCAAGAATAATTACAATTGTATAATCAATTGTTAATTCCCCTTTTTTCATAGAGAGTAAGAAAGAAGAAGAATATTTAAAGGTTTTTACT
>DUFP01000039.1:17463-20516 GCA_013331795.1 Nanobdellota archaeon | reverse complement strand
TCTCAGCTGTGCAAACTCAGGCATAAACAAAGGACTGTAGCCAGCATTTTCACATGCTCGTAAAGTAGCAACTATGTTATCTCTTTCAAAAATCCCATACTCTTCTTCACCTATCATTAAATCTTGACTCATTTTGCTTCAAATAGAAAAAAATATCCTTTATAAATCTACCTTTTAGCAATAGTCTCTGTTAAGATACAACCAATGCTGGCTTACTTGGCAATGCATTTGCAGCTTTTTGCTCTTTACTCTTCTCTGCAAGTTCTATTTCTACTCTACAAGAAAGCTTTTTCTCAAGAATATCTTTATACTGATCAAAGACTGCTTTCTCTTCTTTCTGTGTCAGTACAACTAAAGGAATCTTTGCTGGATTTCTGACTAAAGTTGGAATTAAAGAGCTTATATATTTTGCATGCTCTTTGTCCACTAAGGATTTTATTAATATACTTACATCATGTTCTTTTACAAGAAGTTTCTTGAAGTTTTTCATGATGGTATATTTCCATTCCGGTGCGATTATGATTTTTACTTTGTCTACTTTTTCTTTTTTCAGTAATTTTTGAATTTCTTGTATATCTAAAACAATGTTCTCTATCGTCTCTTCAATAAATTCTGCTTTCTCGTCTATCTTTTTTGCATCATATTCTGGCCAAGACGCTAGAGAGACGAATCCCTTTCCTTTACCAAGAGACCAAAGCTCTTCTGCATAGTGTGGGCAGAGAGGAGCAAGCATGGGTACCCAACGATCAAAAAGGTACTTATTGATTGCTGGAATATCTTTACCTTGTTTCAGAGCTTGTTGATATGCATGAAGTATTTCAAAAAGGACAATATTACTATACCCTCGAAGATTCATCTCTTCCATACTTTTTGTTGCACGCTGTACAGCATTTTCTATCTTTGAAATAAATGCTTTATTCGGAATAAGACCTTCTTTTTTATTCTTTGCAAACTCTTGCATTAAAGCAAAAATATGTTCTACTTGTTTTTTTGTTTTCTCCACTTCTGAAGACTGCCAGTTCATCGTTCCATCAACAGAGGTTGAATTACAAAGGAATGCACGGAATGCGTCTGCACCGGATTTTTTATTTAAGTCCATTAAGGTCACTACGTTTCCTTTCGATTTGGACATTTTCATGCCTTCAGAAATAATGAGGCCATGGAAAGAGATTTTTTTAGGCCATTTTTCTTTTGGAAAACATGCTACATGTGCAAAAATCATAAAAGAGAGATGGTTTGCTAAGTGTGGTTGAAATGTATGCCTTTGATCAAAAGGATACCAATACTCAAAACTGTCTTTCATATCCTTAAGTTCTGCTTCTTTTATTTTTATTTCTTTACTGAGATCATTTCCTTTTCCTTTCCCCAAGAAGATATAGTCAAAAAATTCTGGTGTCAATTGTTCTTCAGAGATTTTATATTGTTTTATTTTATCATGAATTGTATACAAAGACATGTATAAAGTAGAATCAGAAAGAGACTCTATGACCCACTTTTTGTCAAAAGGAAGTTGTGTTCCAATGCCTCGAAGACGTGCACAAGGGCGTTTGTCTAACCATACAAAAACATCTTCAAATTGTTTTCGATATTTGTCAGGAAGGATATCCATACTTTTCAAACATTGCGAAGCGTCCTTCTTCCAGCCTTTCGCATTAAAGTCAAGGAACCATTGATTATCCATAACTGCAACAATAACTTCTCCTCCATCACGAGATTGTGCAGGACGAGAAACTTCATAAAAGATATCTGCTTTATTTTCTTTCTTGAAATCTTTAACAATGAGTTGCTGCGCTTGTTGTACAGATTTTCCTGCATACTTCCCACAATTTTTCAAAAGTTTTCCTGTATAAAATTCTACTCGATAGACTTCCTTCGTTGCTTCTTCAATACGTTTTTCCTGCTGGACACTTGTAATTTTCATTCTCGAGCAGATTTCTTTTGCTGACTCTCCAGAGAAACCCTCCGATTCAATAATAGGGATGCTTTGTATTGCCTTGATCTTTGCATGATCAAGCCCATATTTTTGACAGAGCTGCGGAGATTCCTGTAGTTCTTTTAGTGCCAAATAGTCATATGGAGCAGAAGCTGGAACAGAAAAAACTATACCTGTTGCAATATTTTCTTTACATCCCTTAAATGGGAGGATAGGAAGCTCTGTATTTTTTACGAGTGATTTACAATATTTTCCAATAAGATCTCTTCCTGGGATCTCTTGAAGAATTTCTATTTTCTTATCTTGATAAGAGAGCTTATCTGCTGCAGGTTTAGAAAGAATCCATTTTTCACCATTCACTTTTACTTTTACATACATTGTATCTGGGTTCACCCAAAGATTTGTTTGTCCAAATATTGTATCAGGACGAAGTGTTCCAATAACTACAAAAGCATCCCCATAGGGAAATTTAAGTATGGTAAATTCTTTTTTTTCTACAGGGTTTATATCCCCATCAATAATATCATCCTCACCTACTGCATTTGCTAAAGTTTTACTATAGAGAACTGGATATTTTCCTTGTACTAAGTAGCCTTTCTCTTTGTATTTATGGAACTGCCACTCCACAAGTTTTTGGTGCTCCACATCACCAGAAGTAAAAGATCTTCGCCAATCGATGCCAAGACCAAGAGCAGAATATTCATCTTTCATTTTAGGTATAAAAAACTCTACAATCTTCCAAGGGTCTTCAAAACTTTTTACAATCCTCACAATTTCTTTTTCATCAGAAACATATGCGCTTACATATTCAGCATACTGTGCGATTTTTTTTTCATCACCAGCTTTTATTCCTAAGCTAATTCCTAAAACAGGCGTTCCAGAAATATGAAACGCCATTGGAAAAAGAACATTCTTTCCGCACATACGCTGAAAACGTGAATAGACATCTACTTCTGTTACTGCACGTGCATGGCCTACATGCAATGAGCCTGAGATGTATGGATAAGGTGTGTTAATAAAAAATTTTTCTTTTTTCTGGTCAATTTCTGCTTCAAATATTTTCTCTTGCTTCCATTTTTTCTGCCATTTCTCTTGAATTGTTTTGAAGTCAACCATAGCT
>DUFP01000039.1:14313-17326 GCA_013331795.1 Nanobdellota archaeon | reverse complement strand
ATGGTCTTTTTTTAATTTTTGTTCAAATTTTATTATTCTCCCTTGATCTAGATAATCTAATTTACCATATTCTTTTTCATATCTTTCTGTTCTAAATGCCTGGTACATTATTTTACCTTCTTTCTTCTTTTCCAAATGTATAAAACTAAGATAAGCATAACCATAACAAGAACTCCTCCTGATAAGAATGTATAAGACATTTCCTTTTTTGTTGGTGAAAAAGAACCGCTATATTCTATTGGAATTTCTATGGCATTGATAAAACCATTTTCGTATATTTCTTTAATAATGAGTTTTCCTTCGTATGTACCAGGACGTTCTCCTTGCAGATAAATAGCGAGAATCTTCTTTTCTTCTGGTGCTAAAGTAAAGTTTTCTCTGTAGGCTCCATCAACTTGTATATTTACTTCTGTTTCTAAAGTATTGTAAATGTATACTTTTCCTTCTGAGCCGCCAGTTAGGTCTAGATTTGTCGGGGTTACTGCAATCGCAGATACGAAGGGAAAAAATAAAATAAAAAATAAAACCCATTTTATCATGCTCCTATCCTCCCTATCTTTTTCTTTAGGGGATATTCTTTGTAGAAATAATACGAGTCCAACAGAATTTTCTCTTCTACATTCAAAAGAATAGATAATTCTTTTATAATAACTGTAATTTCTTCTTTTGGATATTCTCTTAAACAATAACCTATTTGCCAATACATTTCTACAAGGATTTTCTCAATCTTATTTCCTATTTTTGCTTCTACCTCATCAAGAATAAAATGCAAATCCTCTAGCAGTTGTTTATTCATTTTTACTCTCCACAGAAGTAATGGTAATTTTTCCTTTATACCTCCCAGATTTTGCTTGCTGTGGAGCTTGAATTCTAAATTGTATCTCTCCAGCATTCTGTGGTGCGACATTTAAATCTAGGAAGACTGGGTTTGCCAAAGGTAACCAGACGTCTTGGAAAACTTCAATTTTATTATTGAATATTTCCCCTTGTTCAGAAGTAAGTTCCTGCATAGATACCTCTGTATCAATAGCAATATTTCCTTTATTGAGAACTTGTACAGAACGAAGTGCTGCATCTCCACTATGCAAAGACATTTCAAAAGTGCTTAGATTGAGCTCTGTAGAAATAATTCCTTCATAGCTGAAAGATATGTTTTTTGTTGTTTGGTTTTCTGTATCTTTTGCAGAGACTTCTAAAAGATAGTTGCCTGCCTGAATGGTGTTTGTCAAAGTAAAGTTGCCTTGAAAACGCGCAAGTGTTGTTGTACTATTTTCTTTGAAGCTGAGATTTTTTGTTTGATTCAACACAGAGAAAGAAACCTGTTCTAGGTTTTGAAATCCATCGCTTTCATTGATTAAAACTTCTACAAAAACAATCTTCTCCCCATTTAGTAAAGGATATATTTGTATTCCTTCTTGGTCTGCATCATCAGTGAGATTTATTGCAAGAATCTCAGGTATATTATTTAGGATTTCTACAAAGACAGAAATACTATCACCATTATTTTTACTTGTTGAGAAATTTCCAAAGCCTGGTGTTCCGTCTAGAAAACCTTCTTGCCATTCCGTGAGAGAAACTCTTTCTAAAGTCTTTCCATTTTTATTTGCACCAAGGGATTTGTTATAGCTTACTTTATCTTCATTTAGATTATTTGTTAAAACAATGGTATCTTCTTCTTTTAAACTGAGGATAAGTTCTATTGCGGAGAAATTTTCATCCCAGATGCCATTATTATTCCCCCAATAGGATTCAAAACTCTCCGTGTCATTATCTGTGCTATCAAGAAGCTCTCTTGCGATGACAAGGTATTCTTTTGTTGCAATACTTCTATTTCCAATAGCTTTTCCATCAATCATCCATGTATTAAGATCTACTGTATTCTCTCCATCATTATACATCTCAATCCATTCTCCTTCACTATCACTTACCTGTGTCGGAGCGTACATTATTTCTGTAAGGTATAGATTTGCTGTTACTAGTGGAAAAAATACCAACAATAGCATTGTTACTACAAAAATTCTTTTCATTTTTGCCTCCTATAGCTCTCGCTATATACTCGCATTCAGCGGCAGAGAATTCCTTCACTGCCATTGCTGAGCAAAATCCCTTAAGGATTATGCTTGTTTCTAGAGCTTTCGCTAAAAGAAAGCTTTCTCTCTTAGGATGCTATAGTTGAATCTTAGCAGATAAGTCTTTGAAGACTTAACTGCCTCTGTCCTATTCTTCTGGTATTCATGGTTTTGAGATCTCTTACCTGGTAGGGCAACTATAGCACAAAATATTCTAAAGAAAACATCTTAAAAAAGCTTTAGGCAAAAAATCCGAAAGATTTGCGGGAGCTTTAAAAAATCTAGGTTATATTTTCGGAGAAATATTATTGATTTTTAAATTTCCCATTATATTTTGCTTTACCATTTGTACGTATAAAGATAAGCTGGGCTACTCTTAGGCCTTTTGTTAAGACAATCTCATTATGAGAAATATTTTTTATCTCAAATACTTGATGATTTGAAACACCAGGATTAATAAAAAATGCTGTTACATCAATAAGAAGGCCTAAACGAGCAAAACGAGACCTTCCTGAGAGGAAAGCACAAATATTTGTTGCTAATGTTATCTTTTCTTGTGTTTTTGCAAGAATAAAATCTCCTGGTTGTAAAACAATCTGCTTTTGTTTTTTCTTCTTGGTTATTTTTTCTGCGTCTGTTGTTTCTGTGAGAGTTATCCTTTTTGATGTAGGAAAAACTCTAAATTCATCTGCTAATGTCACATCAAGAGAAGCAGGGCCTATATTTTTCTTTTGAAATGGAGAAATACAAATGTTCTTCTTTTTTATTTCCTGAAGAATTTCTTTTTTTGTAAGGATCATAGTTTTCTTATTATATGGGCTATAGACTTTAAATGCTTTATTGTTTCATCTATTTCTTTCTTTGTTGTGTATTTACTTAAAGAAATGCGGATGCTTGCGCGTGCTTCCTCTTCTGAGAGCTGCATTGCTTTGAGTACATGAGAG
>DUFP01000039.1:0-14249 GCA_013331795.1 Nanobdellota archaeon | reverse complement strand
ATCTTGTGTGCAGAAATACTCAGTGCTGTACATTTCATCTTTTCTAGATCTAATGGAATTTTTTTATAGGATTGTACTGCATCTGTGTGAAAAGGAATATTTTTCTGTGCACAAAGATCTGCAATCTTTTGAATATCCTGAATACCTCCAGTTTCATTATTTGCATGTATCATTGATACTAAAGCTATATTCTTTGTTAATTTTTCTTTCAATACTTTGATATTTATTTCTCCTTTTTTGTTTACAGGAATTTTATGCACAATATATTTTTCTTTTTGTAGTTCATGGCAAAGATTTTTTATAGATGCATGTTCCATTGCAGAAATAAGTATCTCTTTTTTTCTTGAGACTCCTAGAATCCCTCTTATTGCAAGAGTATTTGATTCTGTTGCTCCTGAAGTAAAAATAATTTCTTTTGGTTTTGCATTCAAGGTCTTTGCTATTACCTTTCTTGCATTTTCTATTTTTTCTTTTGCTTCTTTTCCTTTTTTATATAGAGATGAAGGATTTCCCCAATCTTCTCTCAAGCTTTTATTGAGCAAAGAGAGAACTTTTTCATCTATTTTTGTTGTCGCTGCATTATCTAAGTATATATTCATGCTCTTTCTAGTACCTCTTTTGTTTTTAAGGTTTTTTCCTTTGCTATTTTATATATGAGATAGCCAATTCCTCCCACAACAAGGCCTCCAAGAATATCCAGGATATAATGCTGTTTGACAAACAAAGTGGAAAATGCTATTAGAATAAACCAAATATACGCTGCTTTTTTATGAAGAATAAGTGTACTCATAAAAGACAAGGAAATATGTGTGCTTGGAAAGAGATTGTGTGGTTTATCAAAAGTATAGATCCAAGAGAGTATTGTTGCCCATATATCTGTATTTGTTACGCTTGGTCGTATCATATTTCCAGGAAAAAGGAAAAAAATAATATTGGTGAGAAATAAAATAGAAAGCATTCCTAAAGCAAATGGCTCCCACTTTTCTCCTTCAAATAAGGGATAAAACATAAGAGCATATGCAGAAAGATAAAAAATGACAAAGAATGGAAGAAAGGGGAAAAGTGTATCTAAAACTATTTGGAAATTATAATAGTCTTTTCCATCAACAAGTTGATTCATAAAAAAATAAGAGATAGCCCATAGAAAAAAGATGGCTAGAATAGGAAAAATATTCTTTTTCATCTTTGAAATAATCTATTTCTCTCTTAAAAAGCTATTCGTAAAATATATAAATGGCTTCTTTTCTTTTTTTCTTATGAGGCAGAAAAAATATTCCATCTGTGATGCTGATCTTTATCAAAAACAGTGGTATGCAGAATGTTATGGGCTGGAAAATAAAGGCTATTGGTCTTCTTTATGCAAGGATCTTGTTGCTTCTTTAGATCTTGATCCAGAAAGTCGTGTTATAGATTTAGGGTGTGGTACAGGGTACTTAACACAGGAACTTTTGCCCAAAGTAAAACATGTTTATGCAATAGACCCTTCTATAGCAATGTTACGCGTTCTTAGGAAACATATTAGAGCAAATAATTTAGATATTTTTCATGGGACTATAGAAGATTTTGTGTGTTCCTCTCCACCCATTCCCCTTATCCTTGCCCATGGCGTCTTTGTTACTTTAAAAAAACCTTTCAGGACTCTTTCCAGCATCTATTCTTATCTTCCTCATAAAGGAATATTTACTTTTAGTGTAGAAAATTGGGAAAATCAAAATATTGATGGTGAGCCTTATGAAAAATTTTTACAGAGACAAGAAAAGCTTACTACAGAACTAGAACTTCCAAATTTACAAATTCTTCTTACTGCAGAATCTCGTTATACGAAGGAAGATGTCTCTCTTCTAATACAAAGTGCTGGAGGACACCTGCTTGATTGCTCAGAAAGAACTATGTCCACCTCAGCGGAAGACCTGTTTGATTCCTATGAATTACAGGGAGAGCTTCAACATTTATGTTCTATTCAAAAAGAGGATCATTCACTTTTCAAAAGGGATCTTGCTCTAAAAAGAGAAGGTATACAACGAAAAATTGATGCTTGGAAACAATTAGAAGCATTATTTACTGGAAAAATATGGACTATTGGTACACAATATATTTTCCACACAGAAGCTTTAAAAGAATAAAAGGATTTTTCTTTTGTATGTATAGATCTCTTGCAAAAGGATATGATGAACTCTATGGTAAGGAACAAGAAAAAAAACTAGTTCTTATTGCTCACCTTCTCAAAGGTAGAATATTAGATATTGGTGCTGGAACAGGTATTGTTGCAAAGCACTTTCCTCACGTTGTTTCCTTAGACCCTTGTTTTGAAATGTTGAAACATGCAAAAGGGATGAAAGTTTTAGGAAAGGCAGAAAAACTCCCTTTCAAAGCAGGTTCTTTTGACACTATTGTTTCTCTTACTGCATTGCACCATACAGATATTCAAAAAGTTATACCAGAACTTAAACGAATGAAAGCTTCCCTTATGGTTTTGAGCATTTTAAAAAAAAGTGCAAAATGTAAAACTATTATCTCTTCTTTTAAGAAAAATTTTTCTTCTGTAGAAATGATTGAAGAAGATAAAGATATTATTTTAATCATCAAACAAACTAAATGTTGAAGGCTTTTCTGTAACTTTTGGCTTTTCTACTGGATCATTTCTTCCTGTGACATAGCCTAGTTTTCCTTCTGAGAAAGAATGTGCTCTTCTTGAATCTTTTTGTATTTTCTCTTCTGTTCTTTTTATTTCTTCCAAGGTCCTTTGCTTGAAATCTTCTAGACTATGTTGTTTATCTTCAAAAGTTAGGCTTACTTTCTTCCCTTTTGCTGGTTCTCTTTTTGGATCATAGAGACGAATTTTTTGTGGTGCTTTTGTTTTTTGTGCTGGTCTTTCTGCTGGAGAAAGTTCTTTTTCTTTTCCTTTTTTCTTTGTACGAATTCTTCCATAGACAAGATAGGCTAAAGCGACAACAAAAAGTGCTGCTACAATGGCATAGGGCCATGATAAAGCGACTATTTGTTTTCCATTCTCAATAGTGAGGGGAGTTGGTTCCGCAGTATTAAATCCTGTAGGGAGAGAAACAGTGTAGGTTCCAGAAGGAAGTTCTTTTTCTAAATCAATAATAATTGTTTCATTTACTCCAAGATTTTTTGTTCTACTAATAAGATAATTCTGATCTACTCCTTCTACATTAATTTCTACATCATCTGTATACTTTACATTTCCTATGTTTGTAATATAGAGAAGATTATTATGTAATTGAATGTCTAATTCTTGTATTTCATTTATCGTAAGGCTATTTGATGCTGTTACTTGCTCTTCTTGTGTCTCTTCATTTAAGTAATAGCTCTTTAGCATCCATTCTCCTGGTGGAGCAAATTGAGGAATAATATAGGTTATACTTTCTTCAGAAGCAATTTGCGTTTCTGTAATACGTTTATTTGTAGAATCATATACTTCTAAATATACATAATCTTCCATAAGATCACCTGCTTGATCATAAAGACTTACACCTACAGTGAGTTCTTCTTTTGGATTGAGTACTGTTGCACTGATACTATTTTCTATGCTTGTTGCTTTTGCTTCTACTTCAATGCTGAGAGAAGAAACACCTGCGTTTCCATAATTATCTTCCACTTCTATAGTAATAGTATGCTGCCCAGATTTTATTGTTGCTGGAATAAAAATATCTTGTGTAAATTTGCTATCAGCTAATGAAGTGCTTTGTGTGGATTCATCCAAGGATATTTCCACCGTTGCTGTAGAAACATAGTCCTGTAAAACTGTTTTCACATCTCCAAAGACATTGATTACATCTCCTGGAGAAAAGACTTGTGCATTTGTATCGATATTTACTTGGAGATCATCTAAGATTGTAAAACTTTCTATGTTATTGAAATCTTCTTCGTTTCCTAAGCTATCTCGTGCAATAATATTTACTTTGTATGATCCCGCAGAATTTGCTACAAAGGTATGACTATAGCTAAAAGCTCCATTCTGGACTGTGACAAAATCCATAAGGTATTCATCTTCTTTATAGACAAAATAAATTTCTGCCGTGCCTTCTAAAGGTTTTCCATCAAGATCAGTTATAGAACCTGCTAAAGTAATGGTATCTCCTAATTGGGCTTGTGATTGATCTAGAGTAAATGAACCTTCTAAATCATTTGTGATTTGAAATGAAGAAGAACTTGCAGTTTCAGTTACTGCATTATTTACAAGAATGTCTCCTTTTATTCTACACATCCCTTGCATAGAAGAACTTGCAGTAAGTGTTGGTATGTTTAATTGTGAGAATAAAACTCTTTCTCCAGCAGAGATATCAATATTTGTTGCCTGAAGTTTATATGTTTTTGAAGAACAAAGCAAGGATAATTGTAATTGACCAGAAAGGTCTTCTGTTTCTTGAATATACCCAGAAATTTCAATTTGTTCACCAATGTTATATTGTACTTCTGATGGTCCTGTTAGGCTTATTGTTGCTGAAACTGCTGGGAGTAAGAATACAATTAATAATATTACTACAAACACGCCTCTTTTCATACTAGGCATATGATAGCCTCTCCTCTATATAAATCTTTCTGGGTTTTTAGAATATATTTTCTATTTTCCACAAAAGAAAAAAAATCTTCATTCACTGGATTTTAGAGACAGATTTTTTCCTATGATAATCTTTATATATTAGCTATTACCCCTAAAAAGTAATGCCATTCGATCACAGTAGCCCTGCCCTTACCAATGATGCGTATAAAGTTGTTATTGATTTTGTAGATAGTACTTTTTCTTCAGAAAAAAAAGAATCCTTTTATCAGAACTCTGGAAAAACACGTGATGCTTGGTTACATATGAAAAGAGGTTCTCATGGAGAATATCTTTCTTTAATTCATTCTTTTTATGAACAAATGGGAGAACATAACCCAGAACTTCTCTATCCTATTTATAGCACCATAGGACTTGCAACAAATAGTCCCGTACGAACGCTTGCAAAAGTTCTCGGGAGTGCGCCTGCTGTTGTCGAGGCTTCTGCATATTTGAGTGCTATGCTCAATGATGACTCTCGGATTAGAGTGCATAATCTTCATTCTTCAGGAGCTAGTATCCAGCAAACTGTTGAAGGGCCTACAGATCTTTTTTATCCTGAACAAATTTTTGGAGGAATGGGATATTACAAAGGCATTGCACCTTTATTTCGATTAGATGTAATCCAAGCAGAATTGAAAATGCTTTCCATACCTCTGGATCAATTTCTTCGCATGTATAATAAAGACTTTTCTTGGGAAAAAGATGAACAAGGAAATTTTTATACTCAAGGAAATTTATTTGCTAAAGCACTAGCGTACCAACAAAGTGATCTTGCATTTTTAGGAATTCCTTCTCCTCTATGGAGAACACAGGATGGGTATTATATAGGTGCTTTGCAACAAGCAGGAAGTGGACAAAAGGTTCGCTTAGAAGAGCTTCTTGTTACAGAGATTACACAGGATCTTAGTGCTGAAGGTTTGCCTTTTATTCGTGAAGGAATGATTTTTGGAGGACATACTCCAGCGCCAACAAATCTCTATACATTACAATGGGAAGCAAAAAAAGGATTGCGACAAAACATATGGCTTTTCTTTTCTGACTTGCGAACACGAGCTTTTGAAAGTAAAGAAGCAGTTGCACATGCAGCCCTCCTTGCTGATGCAGAAGCACAAAGAAGGAGCAAAGCAGAAACAAGTGTTGTTGAGCTCAAGGAAGAACTGAGCAAAAGAACTGCTGATGCTTATGAACAATTACAAGAAGATGCAGAAGCAAGGGGTCTTTTTCGTTTAGAGCTTCATGATGTTGCACATAAGATTAATGTTGTTGGTCTTAAAACATTTTCAGAGTTTTTAGAATGGTTTGAAGATTTTTCACAAAATATCTTTAGACAAGATTCTTCTCTTCTTCCCAATCTTAATGAAACGCTTGCAAGCTATGAACAGCCATCCTATGAAATTTTATATAAAACTTTAATGCAAGATCCAGACAAAAAGGGACCACTCGTTATAGCGACATTAGGATATTCTCTTCTTGAAATTTTACAAAATAAAGGATATATTTATGAGTCACAAAGTTTAGAAAGAGAAATGAAACGAGTGGATAGAATAAAAGAAGATTGTGAGAATTTAGAAAAAGACGTTCGAGCAGTTATGCTTATGGAAAAAGGAAAAACTGTTGTTGATATTCCCTACCATGCATTATGGGCAAGAACAGTAGAAAAATTTGCTATTCTTGGAAAAACTGTTCGCAAAGATATTCAGATTCCTGAAGAGATTATTTTTCATACACACCAAACGCGATTCCAACTCCTTATTGAAAACCTTGCACTTAATTCTCTTGAAGCAGCTGCAGAAAATGTTGGAGGATATTTGCATATTTTTGCAGAAGAGCAGAGAGAAAGCATTAGCACTAGTATTGAAAATTCTGCAGCATGGAAAAACCCTGAACAAGTAGATATGGTTATTCAAAAAATGCGCGCTCCTGGTGCAGGATTCTCTACAAAAGGGGATGCAGCACGAAGTGCTCAGCGTGGTAGTGGACAAAGTCTCATTGTAGAAACGCTTCGTATGCTTAATGCAACATATATTGTTGAAGGAGATTATTCTTCAAGACATTTACGACAAACTATTTTATTCCCAAGAGAAATGATAAAAAATAATTAAAAAAAATAATTATGGATTATAGTTTAGACCTGCTATTCTTTGTCCTGCATAGGTTCTTGCATTTATTACAGGAAATTCTGCATCTCCTGTAAGTGCTTTTGTTACATCTTCTAAGAAACCCAGTCCATAACTTCCTTCTACTGGGCGTTTTGGCACTGGTAAAATATTGATATATCTTGCATTTGCAACTTCATCCATTTGCAGGGAGAATGCTCTTTTTCCTGCAGACAATGTGCTCCAAATAAAAACAACATTTGGAAACATACCCGGTCTTTCTTCATTCGTTTGGTCAAATTGTTGAATCATTGCTTTTCCAGGCACAACTGTCTCTCCAGGTTTTGCTCCTACAGACATGTTTAAATCCTGCACATGGTATATTCTACTTCCTGGTTTGGGACCTGCGCTATGATCTGCAAGCACAAGTTTTTCTAATATTCCTGCCCTAGAAAATTGTGGCTTAAATGTATTTGGCGCCATCCTTGTTTCTTTATATGTCTCTGCATCCCATTCTGCTTCATTCATAGATAGTACTTCTTGCACATTTGTATAAATGGTATTTGTGTGAGCAACATCTGCATATCCTACAATATAAAAATAAGGGTGTACTCCTCCTTCTTTCATATGATTCCTTCCATTATAGATCTTTGCTGCTTCTGCAAGACTTTCTAGGATTCCTTTTTGATCATCTGAGACACATAAAATAATATCCCCTTCTGGGACTATTTTTCTAAATTCTCCTCTTCTTCCTGTTCCCACACCCCAAACTCGTTCTATAATTGTTGTTGGATTTAGCATTTTTTTACCTCACGATTTTGATATTTTTGCAGACTTTCTCATATTTATAAGGCTTTCTCACTTAGGGAAAGTTACAAAAAAATATTCACGAAAGCTTTATAAGAATTATTGTCTTTTAAAAGAAAAGTATGCGAAAAAAGAGGTTTGATGTTGTCCCCTGGTTGGGTCTTTTAGAAAAACAGTTTCTCAAAAGTTATGATATAACTCGGTTAACTTTAGAGCATATTCCTCCCAGTCTTTTAGAGGCACTTTCTCGAAAAAAAGCACTTGCAATGCATTATTATGCTCTTCGGCATGTTCCTGCATATAAAAAATATATTCATGGAAGAGTATTCTCAGATGTAAAAAACGTTCCAGAAACAGATAAAAAAAATTATGTACAAAAATATAGCTATGAAGACCGATGTCTTGAAGGGAATTTTCCAAGCTTAGGAAATATTGAAGAATCTTCTGGATCTAGCGGAAAAGCAACAAACTGGATACGAGCAATTGATGAAGAAGATTTACTCTTTAAAGTTGCAAAGTTTGAGTTTTTTTATAGTTATGAAGCACAGAAAAAGAATTATATTGTGTTAAGTGCATGGTCTTCTGGACCCTGGGCAACTGGATTAAAATTTTGTGAGATTATTCAACATTATACCCTTGTTAAGAATACTACTGCAGATATTGATAATATTATTCGCAGTCTCAAACAGTTAGGATCAAAACATACATACCTTATTGCGGGATATCCTCCTTTTTTAAAAATTCTTTTTGATAGGAAAGATATTCGATGGAAGGATTACACTATTGATGTGCTTACTGGAGGAGAATCTAATTCTCTGGAATGGAAGAGATATATTCGAAAGAAACTAGGAAATCAAAAGGCAATTATTATTTCTTCTTATGGAGCATCTGATATTGATATAGGCATAGGATTTGAAACCCCTTTTTCAGAATTTATTAGAGAACTTAGTTATACCAATCCAGAGCTCAATAAAGAGCTTTTTGGAGTGCATGAAAATCCTATTCTCTTCCAATATAATCCACTCATGCATTATATTGAAAATACTCCAAAAAAGGATTTTACTATTACTCTTTTAGATCCTTCAGTGTATTCTCCTAAAATAAAATATAATCTCCATGATCGTGGAGGAAGCATTTCCTATGAGTCTCTTCTTCGGATTGTTGAAGGACATGAAAAAAATAAACTCAAGGCATTTCTTCAGAAGAATAAAACGCTGAAGCTTCCTTTTCTTTTTGTAGTTGGGAGAGTGGATGGGACTATATCTATTGGAGGGAATAATATTTATCCAGAGCAAATAGGCATTGCAATACAAAACTCTCCTGTTGGAACGAAAGTCAACAGGTTTATGCTTGCTTCTCATATTGATACAAGGCAAAATGCAAACTTTCATGTCTATGTTGAACTTAAAAAAGGTGTAGAAAAAAATACGAAGATCAAAACTGTTTTGGAAAAAGCAATTTTAGATGTCCTTTTAAAGAAAAATTTAGAATATTCAGAATATTACCATAATCATAAAGCAAACCAGAAATGTTTAGAACCACACGTCTTTCTTTATGCATTTGATCAAGAAAAAATGTTTAAAAATCAGGATGGGAAAATTAAAAACCAATATATCCTCCGTTAGTTTTTCTCTGCAAGAAAAGAAAATAGTTCTTTGTTTAGTATTGAATTCTCTTCTAGAAGAAACTGATGATTTGCTTTCTCAAAAACTCTTAATTTTGCATGGGGGATGAGTTTTTTGAGTTCATAGGAATATCTCTTATCCACAATATTATCTTCTGCTCCTGAAATAAGTAATGTTGGAAATTTTATATTTTGGAGAGAAGAGACTATTTTTTTATCTTCTTGGTTAGAAAACTTTTTTGCTGCATCTAAACATTGAAAGATTACTTTAAAAGAGGTATGATATATTTCATCATAAATTTGGAAAAAAACATTTTCTTTGTATAAGTTTGTTAAATCCAGTTCGGGGATTTTTGGAAATGATTTGTTGTTTAGGATATTCCATTGAACAAGCCTTCTTAATAAAAAACAAAAAAAAGGATTTACATTCAGTTCATGATATTTTTTATAAGGATATTTATGCGTTGACTCTATAAGGATCATTTTTTGCAAAGAAGCATCAATATATTTTGTACAGTAAACAATAGCAACAGAGCCTCCAAAACTATGCCCTACTAAAATAAATTTCTTAATTTCTAATTGTGTAAGAATATTCTTTATATCCTTTGCAAAATGTTCTAAAGCATAATATTCATATTGCTCTGGAGTAGAAGAGAGACCATGCCCACGGAGGTCAATTGCTAATGTACTATAGCCTCTCTTTTTTGCAGAGGCTATTGTATTCTTCCATCCACTATAGTTTGCCCCTAAGCCATGCAGGAAGAGGATAACTGGTTTGGAAGACTTTACAGGTTTATACACATAATGGATTTCTAAGCCATCATGAGATTTCATAAATGAAGTCATGTTTTATTCATAGGGCTTGGAGTTTAAAAAGTTTTTCTGAATGCAAGCTTTTCTTTTGTCTTTTTTCTCCACCAAAGATATAGGGTTACCACTACGATAAGAAGGAAAAAAGCTGCAAAGAAAAAAAAGCCGCTTTGTAAAGGAACCACATCTTGAGAGAAACCAGAAGAGGCAAAGGGAAAAAGGCTCACACCAAAGCCTACAATAATTGCAAAGAATAAGAGAACAATAAAATTTTTTGAGTTTCTTGTTTTTTTCAAATGAAATGCTGGATTAAACATGTACTCCATGAAGAGAATGGAGATTAAAAAGATTTCGGAAAGGATTATAAAGTTATTTGCCTCTTCAAGACTTATGAAATTTGTCTATGCCAACTCTGATTTGAAAAGAGCTGAATTTGTTTTGATAGGAGTTCCTGATGAATCTGGAAGTCATTCTTCTCGAAAAGGTGCAAAAAAAGGGCCTGATGCAATACGAAACGTTGCAGCCGAACGATGTGTATTCAAAAGGAATGGAAACTATTCCCTTGCACAAGTCAGCTCTGGAAAAATTCAAAAAAAAATATATGATTATGGAAATATTCCAAAGAAAAAAGTATCTCAACTTATCCCAACACTTCATGGAAAAAAAATAATTATTCTTGGAGGGGATCATTCTATTACAACAGAAGTCCTTTCTTGTTTCCCTCATATTGCTGTTGTTTACTTTGATGCGCATCCAGATATTGTTTTTTCTGAAAAAAGATATTATGGATCTGTCCTCAATGATGCCCCCATTGATTACAAAAAAAGCATTCTAATTGGAACACGAGAATCAGAGGTTGAAGAGCTGGACACCTTGAAAAAAAAGAGTTTACAGGTTATTTCCCCACAAGACTTTTATGTACATGACCTTCACTGGGTTTGGAAACAGATTGCGCATAAAACAAAGGGGAAAAAAGTGTATATTTCTTTAGACCTAGATGTTTTTGATCCATCTCTTGCTCCAGGAGTTTCTACCCCAGTCCCTGGAGGGTTAGATTTTAACCAAGTTTTGTTTCTTATGAAAAGGATTATGAAAGAAAGGGATGTTGTAGGATTTGATATCATGGAACTCACACCTAAATATGATTCTGATCAAAAAACTGCGCATCTTGCAGTAAAACTTCTTCTTGAAATGATTGTATAGGCAGAGAAAGTTTTAAAAGGATAGGAGGAATTTCTTCTCTCTATGGATGATACTGAAAAACAGGATGGAAAGTTGCACCGTATTCGCCATAGCAGTGCACATCTTCTCGCACAAGCAGTAAAACACCTTTTTCCTGATGTGCACATGGGCATTGGTCCAGTGATTGAAGATGGATTTTATTATGATTTTCTTAGAAAAGAGCCTTTTACTCCTGAAGATTTAAAAAAAATTTCCAAAAAGATGAAAGAACTTGTGAGTGCTGCACAGCCTATTAATAAAATTGAATTGAAAGCTGATGAAGAGAAGAAATTTCTTGCTCATGAATCTTTAAAAAAAGAATTGTATGATGAGTTGAAAGCGAAAGGAGAAAAGCCTACATTTTATGGGCAAGGTACTTTTATAGACCTTTGCCGTGGACCGCATGTTGAAAATACCAAAGAATTGAAACATGTTCAGTTAACAAAAGCCTCTGGTGCATACTGGAAAGGAGATGCAAAAAATATCCAATTGCAAAGAATTTATGGGCTTGCCTATGAAACTGAGGAAGAACTAAAACAACGATTACAAGAATTAGAAGATGCAGAAAAGTATAACCATCGAAAAATTGGAGAAGAGATGGAACTCTTTGCACTTTTTGATCTTATTGGAAAAGGTTTGCCTGTATGGTTGCCTAAAGGAGAAATCATTAAGAGTGAAGTAGAGAAGTTTGCTCTTGAAACTGAGGCAAGGGCAGGATATGTACGCGTTTCTACTCCTCACTTAGCTAAAAAAGAATTATTTATGCGATCAGGGCATTTACCCTACTATGCAGATGGGATGTATCCTTCTATGAAGATGGATGATGGAGAATATTATCTTAAGTCAATGAATTGTCCCTTTCATCATTTGATTTATGGAAAAAAGGTACGAAGTTATAGAGAACTTCCTTTGCGTATTGCAGAATATGGTATTGTCTATCGAAATGAATTATCTGGAACACTTGCTGGTTTGCAAAGGGTACGCATGCTTTCTATGAATGATGCACATATTTATTGTACAAAAGAACAAATTGAGCTAGAAATTGAAGATGTTTTGAAAATGATTCAATCTTATTTTACTACATTTGGCTTTCATAGTTACTGGTTTAGACTTTCTTTAGGAGATAAGTCACATACAGAAAAATATATTGATGAACCTGAAAATTGGGATCATGCAGAAGAAGTTTTACGAAGTGTGTTACAACGACTGCAATTGAAATATGTTGAAGTGAAAGATGAAGCTGCTTTCTATGGACCCAAAATTGATGTACAGTTTAAGAATGTCTTTGGCAAAGAAGAGACTATGTCTACTGTACAGTTAGATTTTGCAGCGAAGAAACGATTTGAATTGCATTATGATGATGCATATGGAAAACAAAACAATGAAGTGTTTGTCATCCATAGAGCTCCATTGAGTACACATGAACGATTCGTTGCTTTTTTGATTGAACTCTATAAAGGAAAATTTCCTCTCTGGCTCAGTCCAGTACAAGTGAAACTCATGACTGTGAATGAAAAAAATACTGCCTTTGCAGAAAAACTCTTCAAAGAAATGAAAGAAAAAGGTATTCGTGCTGAACTTGATCTACGAAATGAAAGTATTGGAAAGAAAGTACGAAGTGCTATACTTGAAAGAGCCAATTATATGGTCACTATTGGTGATCAGGAAGAGGAGAAAAATAGCTTAGCAGTGAGAAATAGAGAGGGCAAAGTCGAGCAGATCTCAACACAGAGTTTTGTCCATAGAGTGCTTGATGAAATCAATACAAAATGTTAGAAGATGTACAGGCATTAATCAAAGAAATAGGAAAAGTTCCTGGAGCATATTTGGTTTCTTGTTTTCTTATGAATAAAGAGTGGCGTATTGATTATTATTCTCCTAAAGAACATAAAATGATTACGTATTTTAAACAAAATGGAAAATTAGAAAGCCAAAAAGATGAAATTTTCCAAAAAAAACAGAAAAAACTAGAGAAATTACCATTAGAAAAAGTAAAGATTCATTATCTTGAGGCTTTAGAAAAAGTTTCTGTGAACTCTGAAAAATCTATTATTATCCTTCAAGTGATTGATGGTGTTGTTGTATGGAATATTACTATTCTTACTCCAGAGTTTAAAGTCTATAATTTGAAAGTAAATGCAGAGAATGGAGAAACTATTAGTGAAGATGAAGAGAATATTATGAATTTTAAAACTGGTGGGCCTTCTTTTAAAGTCAATGAGAGTGTTTCCGGTTGAGCAGCCTGTTTACTTCTACAGTAGCAACTTCTTTTGGGTAATCTTTTTCGAATTGTTGATGGAGCTTGCTTCTTATTTTGAAGGTATTTGCCTGTCTTGCAAAAACGTTCCAACCTTGAAAACTATTGTAGATTTCATCATAGCTTATGAAGCTTTCTTTATAGAGTTCTTTTTGTTTTTTTAGCTCTTTTATTCTTCTTTGCATATTTCCTCTTCTGAGAAGTTTATGGTGCGGGAAGATACGAAAACCTAAGATAGGGATACCTTGTTTTAGATAAAGGATTTTAGATTTTTCTGGATGAAGAGTAAGACTTAATTTTTCTTTTAGGAAGGCTTGTATTTGAAGTTTATATTTTTCTAAGGTTCTAGGATCATTTTCGAGAATGATAAAATCATCAACATAACACAAGTAATATTTTACTTTTAAAGTGTGCTTTACAAAAAGATCTAATTCATGTAAATATACATTCGCAAAAAATTGAGAAGTTAGATTTCCTAAAGGCATTCCCTTGCCTGGGCCTGTACTATAATTCTTAAGAATTGTTTTTATCAAGAAAAGCACTTTTTCATCTTTTATTTTTGTTTTTACTAAAGACAAAAGTATTTCTTGATTCATAGTCTCAAAATATTTCTTAATATCTGCTTTTAGAACATAAGAAGACAGGGTATTATTTTTTGATACTTTTCTTTTAAAACATTCGAATCTTTCTAGAGCTTTAGATGTTCCTTTTCCAAGCCTATTTGCATAAGAATCATAGATAAAACTTTTTTCGAAAAGAGGTTCTATAATCCTACAAATGCCATGATGCACAATTCTATCTCTGAAATGGGATTTGCTGATTATTCTTACTTTAGGATCTTTAATCAAAAAGGAAACTAGAGGTTTTGGC
>DUFP01000022.1 GCA_013331795.1 Nanobdellota archaeon | reverse complement strand
CTTTTTAATTCCGGACAAGCCTCATAAAGGAAAAAACTATTTTAAAAAGAAAAAGATCTTCTTATTATCAGCCTCTACAAGGACTTCTGCTGAGCTATAACCCTCTAAAGAAATAAAGGTTTCCACAAAAGTTTGGCCTTCTTCTGAGTCCAGAGTAATAACCTCTGTATCTATAATTTGCCTTGTTTCTTCCTTTCCATCGTATATTATATATACATTATAGGAGTAATAAGACGTTTTCCCTTTATGATTGACTAAGGAAAAGCTAAAATTTTGTTCTTGTCCAATATTCAGAAGAGAAGGTAAATTTTGTGGGTCTTCAAAGTACAGTTCAGTATATGAAGATTTATTGCTTGTAATAAATATAAGAACAAAAATAGCTATAATAACAAAAAGCGAACTCCAAAATAAAGCTTTGATAACCTTTTCTTCAAGCATAGAAGGAATTGCCCCCACTACATTTAAATAGTTTATGGTCCATTTTATAGATCTAGAGGGGTATTTTCAGATGAAAAAAAGGTCTCAGTTTTTACAAAATTATTCACATCCCTTTTATAAAAATTCGATTTTATTAGTTTTTGGTTATGCTATAATGGCATTATTAGGATTCCTATATTGGACTTTTGCAGCAAGAATCTATAGCCCAGAACAAGTGGGTACAGCTTCTACGCTCATTTCCTTGGTGAGTATTATTACAAATTTTTCTGTTCTTGGTTTTAATATATCCCTGATAGGGTATATTTCTAAAAGTCAAAAAAAACAGAATGCTGTTACCACTGCTATTCTTCTTTCTTCTTTGGTTGCCTTTCTTTTAACGATACTTTTCTTGTCTCTCAGCTCATTCTTTCCTTTCTTATCCTTTCTAATGGGCATAGGAATTTGGAATACTATAGGCATTATCATTGCGAGTGTAGCTGGAACTATCTTTCTTATAAATGAAGCTTTATTTATTTCTTCCAGGAAAAGTGCATCTGTAGTTCTAAGAAACTCCCTCTGGAGTCTCTTTAAAATATTTGCCTTATTTCTCCTTTTGGCTTTTGGGTTTTGGGGGATATTCTTTTCTTGGTACCTTAGTTTAGTTTTAGTTTTAATACCTAGCCTTTTTTTCTCTGGAATATCTTTAAAATGGGTCTTTAACTTTGACTCTATAAAAAAGATCTTAAGTTTTAGTCTTTGGAACCATCTCTCTAATCTTTTTTTACTACTTCCTGGGTTATTATTTCCTGCGATCATACTTAGCTTTCTTGCACCAGCTTCAGCAGCATATTTTTATATCCCTTGGATGATTGCTTCTCTTTTGTTCCTTATCCCTCAAAGTTTGGGGAAGATTTTTCTCACAGAGCAAACTCATTCTCCAGGAGAATTTCATTTTTATAAAGTTTTAAAATTTAATTATTCTCTCCTACTCTTAGGGCTTATCCCTCTTCTTTTTCTAAGTAAATGGATACTCAGTCTTTTTGGAGCAGATTATGCCATAGAAGGATTCTTACCCTTACTCATCCTTTTACTTTCTAGCTTGTTTTTCTCTTATATAAGCCTTTTTTCATCAGAGCTTAATGTCAAGGGAGAAGCTAAAACTGTTGCACTTATTTCCTTTGGACTTTTCTTCTTAAGTCTTTTTTTTACTTTTCTTTTTATAAAATATGGACTTCTAGGAATTTCTTTTAGTTGGCTCTTTGCAAATATCATTATTAGTTTCTATTTATTCTTTAAAACTTTTTCTAGATCCTTCACAAGCCATGGAACAGTTACATTATCTAAAAGATAAAAACTTTTATTGTTTTCTTCTAAGAAAGAATTACATTTCTGAGAATAAGAAATACTTATAAGAGGAGTATTTGTGGATACAGAAAATATCATTGCATGGAGACGCATTGCTATAAGACCATCCATTTGTGATACAAGCCATTTGAGCTCAGAAGGTTTGAGCTCCTTCTCTAAAGTCTTATATTGCACCTTTTTATTTAATAAAGAGCCGAGCTGCTCCCCTATAAGGGAATCATTTTCTTCCAAAATAGTTTTATGTTTACAAAAAGGGAAGAATATATATTGAATTGATGGATGCTTATTATGGATTAGATTTAATGTCTCTGCAATAGTTTTTAAAAGCTCACTTGTTTTTTTTGAAGAAGACGGAACATTACGAAGGGATAGTGCAATTATACTTTTATAAGAATTCAGCCCTATTAAGTTTTTTATTTCATCTGACGGCTCTTCTGGTTTTAGAGCTATTGCTGGATCAGGAACTATTGAAACTTTTTTTACCCGCCAGGACATTAATACTTCTTTTGAATCTTTATCTCTGACACTTACACAATCAGCCCAGTTCATAGCTGGAATAAGTAATGCTCTTACAAATGAGTCCGTGTCTCTATCAATACCTAAAGAATAAAATTGGACTTCTTTTCGCAATATCTTTGCTGCAAGAGCAAATAAAGGGATAAGTTTTGCCCTTATTCTCATATTTTTTCTGAATATTGTCCCTCCACCAATAATTATTCTTTTTGAAAGAATGAACTCTTTTATAAAAGATAAACTTGCAACATGCACTCCCTTACATTCATGCAGAAATTGTATTTGTTCTGAATCTTGGGCTATTACTGTTGTTGTTTCTCTGTTTAAGTTGAGATCGATGAGTATTCCTGCTAGAATTGCTTCATCACCACTATTCCCAATCCCATAACCTCCAAGGATCATAGTTTTTTTAGACATAAATATCTCCCCAATCATTAGAATACACTTTGTTTTTTCCTATAAGAACACTTGCATCATATGCCCAGTAAGAAATATCTGTTATTTGTATCTTGCTTTTAGAATCCATAATAATGTTATCATACACAGAACTAAGATACCCTTCACTGAGAGGTTCTATGTTAAAGAAAAGTATATCCATTTCTCTTGTATGTTCATAATTTTGAGAATAAAGATATATTCCTCTATTTTCTGCCCAGTCTAAGGCAGCTATTCCTTCTGGAGGTGTATACTTGATATAATCTCGTATATCAAAAAAAATGTTTTCACTATTCAAATGTTCCTGCATAAGAAAAATAGGAGGATAAATAAGAAGACCAAAAATTGCTAATATACATAATAAGCCTATCAACAAATTTACTCTTTCATAAAGGAATCTTGTATAAAAATAGACTACTCCTCCCGCTGCGAAAGGTGCAAGGTAGAATGGCAAAAACTCTATCACCCTTAATGGATCAAAAACTACGTAATTTCCTCCTATAAAGAAACCAGATATTATTATTCCAAATAATGCGATGGAACTAAAAATAAAAACATATCCCCTTTTTTCCATCTTTATCAAACTAAGTATTACCCCTATACCTGAAAGATAAAAAAGAGCAAATATGGATAAGTATTCTTGAATAGGATACTCAAAGACGAGAAATGTACTTGCAAAGGTGAGAAGAACCACAGCTATACAAAATATTGAAGTGTAGAATAATACAAAAATGAGTGAATCTGTAGTGATGGATTCTATTACACGAGAAAAATAGGTCTGTGAAGGTATTTTTATTTTTTCAAAAATAAATAAAAAAAGGATACTTACAATGACAAGCAGAATAAAAATAAGAAAAGGGTTTGTTGATGCTATAAGTAATGCTTTTTCAAAAAGATGAAATAAAAAAGGCATAACTATAAGCCACCAAAGACAAGATAAGATAAGCATACTGAAAAAATACGCCCACGCTTTTACATTCCTTTTATATAAATAAAGGATAAAAATGCCTGTGGTAATGATAACTATAAATGTTGCCCAATGATGAGTAAATATTAACACTATGGTCACGATATATAAACAGATGAAATGTAATACTTTATTCTCTTTTAAAGATTTTGATAGAAAATACATTTGTAGAGGTAAAAGCGCAAGACCTATCGTTTCTCTAACCCCTTGTGCACTCCACCAGATTGTTGGCCCAAAAACTGCAGCAAAAAATAATCCCAGAAGGGAAATCTTTAGATCAAAATATTCTCTTAATAAAAAATAGAAAAATACTAAGCCTAAAACTGTTACTAACTGAGGCAAGAAAGAGCTTACTAGCTCAGGATCCAAACTAAAAATTATTGATGCCGTTGCAACTAAAAGATGTAATACTGGAAATGCACCATAACTATCCTTCCAGTCAATTGCCCCATTCTGCAGAATATACAAGGTTTGAACGAGATCTCTTTTCGCATCACCACCAATAAGGAGAGTATACCCTTGAAGGAATGGAATGATTCTTAACATAAAGCCCATTAAGAGAATCACTATGATAATGATAGTAATATAATTTTTAAAACTTTGTTTTCTATAGCTATTTTTATTCGTATCCATACACTTTCTCCAATTCAGTTCCTAAATGATTCCATGAAAATCTTTTTGCATAGATTTTAGAATATTTTCTCATAGATGAATGTTTTTTAAAAGATAACTCTAAAGCTTTCTTCAATTCTTCTTGATCTAACTTACAAACAATACCATTTTTATAAGAAGATATCAAATCAACAATTGCATTGTCTTTCCCCTCAACAGTGACTATAGGGGTTCCAGTAGCATTTGCTTCTATTGCAACAATACCAAAGCCTTCTCTTGTTGATGGGATAGCTAATACTTTTGTATTCTTCATATAACCGTACACTTCTTCTTGCTTTTCTAAGGAGCCAAGAAAATGGATATTTTTTCTTCCTAAGCATTGCTTTTCTAAATTTATTCTTTCAGGGCCATCCCCAATGATCCCAAGACTATATTTTTCTCCAACAGCACTAATTAATAAATCAACATTTTTATGATTTACAAGCCTTCCTACAAATAAAACATCAAAAAACTTTTTGGCTCTTTTTGAATTCTCAATATCAAAAATATTTACACCATTCGTAATCAAAGTACATTTCTCTTTAAAGAGAAGTCTTTTTTTTGTTCTTTCAGAAACTGCAATATTGTTTTTTGTTAAAAATTGTGTTAGAAACTCAATAGTATAGCCAAAAAAACCTTTCCAACCTAGATATTCAAACCAATAATTTCCCCACACTTCATGCCAAGTAATATACATTTTTTCTCCCTTCAATAAAGTCACAAGTCTTGTTGTGAGTGCGGGAAAATAGGGGATATTTGAACAATCAATAATATCAAACTTTTCTTTTATCAAAGGCTTAAATAATTTTAAAGAGAAATGTATAGGTTCTTTTATGGAACGTTTTCCATTACTCTCTTTGTATAATTTTTGCGGCTTACATACTCCATGATACCATATACCTTCTTTTTTGATGATATCTTTTCCTCTCCAATAATTCATACCAAAAATATGTACTTCGTGTCCTCTTTTGGTGAGCTCTTTTGCCAATTCATAATTTCTTTTTTCTACACCACCTTTGACATAAGGATAAATGACATCATAGATAAAAGCAATCTTCATCTTATTTAGAAACCCTTTTCTTGAAAAGATGTCCTAAATTTCTCAATCCATCTTTTACAGCTTTGAGTTTTACTTCTCCTACTCTTTCTCTATAGTGAATTGGTACTTCTTTACTTTTAGGAGTTTTTCTAAAAGCTTCTATTTTTATTTCCTGAGAAAATGACATACCACCAGATTTAAGATTTAATTTTTTCAATATTCTTTTCTTAAAGATCCACATTCCAGATTGGGAATCTTGCAATTTTAGGCCAAAAAGTGTGTTTGTTGTGAAGGTCAAGACTTTATTCCCAAAGTTATTTCTTCTTGGCATCGCCTTTGCATCCATACTTGCAAATCTATTTGTGGTAATAAAATCAGTCCCATTCATTACTTCTATAACAAATTTAGGAATGTCCTTCACAGGATAAGTCATATCTGCATCACAAGTTGCAATAATGTCCCCAGAGGCATTTGCAAAACCAGCCTTATAGGCATTCCCATACCCACATACTGGTTGGATAATTACTCTTGCACCTTTTCCCAAAGCAATTTTTCTTGTGCTATCTGTACTCCCATTATCAACTACAAGAATTTCTGTTTCTAAACCTAAACATTTCAATTCTTTTTTGGGAATCTCATCTATAACCTTTCCTATTGCTTTCTCTTCATTTAACGCGGGAATGATGATGGTGAGTTTCTTTTTCATGATGTTTCCTCTTTTCTGAGAAGATTTTTGCGTATTCTGTGCTTTATATGCCTTTTGTTTAGTTTGTTACTTACTAGTGGGATAAATAAAAAGAAATCTTAACATTATTGTGGTTGAAGAATCTGC
Organism: Nanobdellota archaeon; assembly: GCA_013331795.1. Lineage (GTDB taxonomy): Archaea > Nanobdellota > Nanobdellia > SCGC-AAA011-G17 > GW2011-AR17 > JAGVZZ01 > JAGVZZ01 sp10136u. The sequence goes on along the minus strand of DUFP01000022.1, from coordinate 54,113 downwards.
TTTTTATATCGTTTTGCGAAAGATTCTCTCATTAGGAAAGCTCACATTTGATGAATAGATGTAGAAGGAATACTATGAAAAGGAAAAATCACATATAGTCAATAATTAAATCTTTTTTCATACTCTTTGTGTGTAAACCACTCAAGAACAATACCCATAATCTTGACTTCGTCGCTTTCAATAGTATAAATAAGGCGCCAGGCATTGGGTAAATCATACTTCCACAGGTTTGTTATGCCATACTGCTTGATATATTCTTTCGGCCATAGTTGTTTCTTTATTTTTGCCCCGCAGGTGGGATCTTTCTTTATGTCCTCGCTTGCTCTATCAATAAATTCATATAATTTCTTATCTTCAAACTTCCCTTCTTTGAGAGAATCAAACTCTTCTTTGAGCTGAGGAGTAATAAATGCAACATACATTTGTTTGTCATTCATTTGAAAACTAGTCCTTCTTTCATTAGTTTCTTTATTCTTTTTGGGTTATATGTCCAAATAATACAACCATCATTGTCAATCATAATCTTTCCAGAATCTTCTAAGTAATCTAATATAACCTGAAATGTTTGGTACATCATTTTCTTAGGCAATTTTTTCCATAATTGATATTTCCCACACTCTTGACTATATTTTTCTATAGTCCTTTCTACCATCAAAACGGATTCTAATGTAGGGCTATGTAAAATTGTTGTTTGTTCCATATTATATAAATATATATAACAAGAGTATTTAAATTTTTCCTTTCTCTGTTACTGTCAACTTCTATCTTGATCAACCATAAAGAATATTACTTAAGGCTCCATAGGAAAAACAACACCACAAATTTATAATTTATATACCCTGAAAAAGTTTCAATCATCGTTCCTAAAAACAGAGGAATTTAGGAATTTCCCCTCAAATCCTTTACCAGACAATTTTCTGCTTGTGCAAGAACAATAAGATCCTTATTCTATACAGAGAGATAGGAGACAACGAGATCATGTTCTAGTCTTGTGAGAAGAACCATTTTATTGGGCATCTGTAAAGCCTCTTATTGTTGCTTTAATATATTCCATTTGTAGATGAAAAAACATTTTGCCTATATCATCTTGTTTTTTTACATGTTCAATTAATTGTTCTTTGTCCACTGCTTGATCGTTATTCCCTATATGCATCTGAATATTATCTGGCATACTCATTAAACGAGCGAGAACAAGTTGTATCATTTCAGCTTCTCTTTCTTTGTTCATTTTATCAGACCCATAATCTCTATTTTTTAGAGGATTCCTTTTTTCTGCAAGGTCTTTTGCTTTCCCTATCTGCTTTACTGTTGCATTCTTATATAGGAAGATTTTTTTCAAAGGATACAAGAGCATTACAATCTCCTTGTAGTCATATCCCTGCGCTTTTAATTCTTCAAAAATAATATCTGAATAGAGGATCATGTCTGAATCTTCTACTATTTTTTGAAGTAAATCATTTATAAGAAGAGAATTTTTCCCTGTCCTCAAACAAATCCAACCAAATACAAGTATCAAAATAATATAGTCTCATAGCTCTCTTAAAGAGAATTGTCTTAAAAAAACTTCACGAGGAAAAAGCGAAAATCTTCCGGTTTTTCCGGAAATCTTCCGGATTTTTTTGGCAAAGTTTTATATTTTGAAGATGATTATAGAGGAGTAAGAGATGAAGATGAGCAAGAAAATAAAAAAAGAAAAGCTCACACAAAATTGTGAAGGCATTTGGGAAGAGATACTGAATGGGGAGAAAATCCTTTCTGATGTAGAAGCAGAGGAAATCCTTCAAGAAATACAAAGAATAAGAAAAGGGGTTTCGCATATGATCCCTTCCTATTTATCGATCTTGAGATATGAATAACAAGTATCCTACATAAAATACTCTTTTAGAAGCTAGATATTTATTAAAATCCTACACTTATGTATTTTCCTACAGCTTCCATGGAATAGGTGTTTGGACAAACACAAAGTCTGTTTATAGCTTGTCTCTCTGCTGAATTTGAGCATATGGACAAAATGACAAATGGGCAAGGGGTGCGCGCAGACCTTTTAAAGAGCCATGGATTCAATCTGTACAGGAGGAAAAATGTCTAAACTCTTAAAATCGGTGAAGTCAGGAAATTTTGAGGCGACTATTTGGGAAAATGAGAAGGATTTAGAGGAGGGAGGCATTGTGGGGTATCAAACCATTAGCTTGAGAAAAGTATGGAGAGATCAAACAGGAAGCTTCCGCGAACAAAAGTTGCATCTGAGAAAACAAGACGTAGAGCGCGTATGCGTTCTTTTGAGAAAAGTACAAGAACATTTGTTGTTGGAGGGAGAAGAACATGGCAAAAATAAAGGAGATGAATATTGAGGATTTACCTGGAGTAGGTGCAGCAACTGCAGAAAAACTAAGAGAAGCTGGATACCAAACACTCATGGCGATTGCGGTTGCAAGTCCAGGAGAACTTGTGGAGACTGCGGGAGTGGGAGAAGCTGTTGCGCGGAAGATGATTAATATAGCGCGAAATAATCTGGATATGGGATTTATGTCTGGTGATGAGCTCCTTAAAAAAAGAGCAGAGATTATTCGTATTTCTACTGGTTCTAAATCATTTGATACGATGCTGAATGGGGGCTTTGAGTCTGGAGGGATTACTGAATGCTATGGGCAGTTTGGCTCAGGAAAAAGTGCGCTTGCACATCAATTGGCAATTAATGCTCTGGATATCAATGAGCAAGGAGAGCCTCAATGTTTTAGTATCTGGATAGATTCAGAAAATACCTTCAGACCAGAGAGGATTAAAGAAATTTGCGAACATAATAACTGGGATCCTATGACTATTCTCAAGAATATCAAAGTGGTTCGTGCATTTAATTCTGATCACCAGATGATGTGCGCAGAGAAAATTGAGGATCTGATTACTAAGGAAGGTTTGAAAGTCAAATTGGTGATTGTTGATTCGCTTATGACACATTTCAGAAGTGAGTTTTGCGTGACTCCAAATATGGATGTTATAGGAAACCCCAAGATTAAAAATATTACTGAGTATGCAGAAGGAGAAAAAGTGCTAACTCATAAAGGAAGATTTACAAACATTTTGAGCACACAAAAACAAGAGTATGAGGGAAAAATTGTTCGTATTCGACCAGCATATCTCCCAGCCTTTACTTTGACTCCAGACCATAGTGTGCTTGCTGTGAAACGTATACGAAACACTTGGTATAAAAATCAAAGTACATATACAATGAAAGACAGCTCGAACTATAGTAAAGTATTCCCTGGGAAGAATCACTATAAACTTTTTGAAGGTTATGGACCAGATTGGATTATGGCAGGTACTTTAGAGAAAGGAGACTACCTTGCATATCCTGTTTTAACAGAAACAAAAGATCAGGACTTTTTTTTGCTGACAGATTATACGACAAGTCCTTTTCCTGTTTCAGAAGGAAAAATACAAGTAAAAGATTTTTTCCATGGGCAAGACGTTTATGAAACTATCTTAAAAGAATATGCACAAGACACCAGCAAAGGAAAAATGATGGAACTGAGTAAAAAGCATCAGATTCCCATGTCTACCATTTCTCAATGGGTCAATGGCAAACAAAAAAGCTTGGATCCTCTTACACTTGATGTTCACGTCCCTATTACTGAGGAGTCTTTGAGGCTTTTTGGATATTACATTGCAGAAGGACATGTGAACGACCACCAAGTGATTTTTACCTTCCATGTGAAAGAAAAAGAATATATTCAGGATGTAGAAAGGCTCATGAAGAAAGTCTTTGGCATATCTGCAAATAAAGAACATATTGAAGAGAATGCGTATAGGATTGTGTTCTCCCACAAAGTTCTTGCTGAGGCTTTTGGAAATCTTTTTGGGAAACTTGCACCAAATAAAAAAATGCCTCTATGGGTACTCAACCTTCCTGTTGAAAAACAGAGAGAGATTATCAAAGGGCATTGGAGTGGAGATGGAACAACAAGCGCATGGGGATATCGTTTTGATACGACTTCAAAGCTTCTTGCGGAACAAATTAAACAGATTCTTTTGCGGATGAGAATTATTCCTTGCATGAGAATTGATACAAGTGGAAGAAAAAAACAAAAATATGTTATTGAAGCATTTGGAAAACAGCTCTCTTCCTTTTCTGAACAGATGAGACTTGAAGAACACCCCCTAACACAAAAAAGAAAACAAAGTTATAACCATGGTTGGTTTGAAGGAGATTATGCTTTCCTTCCCATACGAGAAACCAAGGAAACAGAGTATAAAGGACCAGTATATAATCTTGAAGTTGAAGAAGATAGCTCCTATGCGCTCTCTAGTGTTGTTGTGCATAATTGCGGACGAGGAACTCTTGCGGATAGACAGCAAAAGATTAACAAACATATGCATGCACTTATGAAACTTGCTGATACCAAAAATCTTTGTGTCTATGTCACCAACCAAGTCATGTCAAAGCCAGACACTTTCTTTGGAGATCCGACTGCAGCAATTGGTGGGAACATTGTGGGGCACAACTGTTTAACTGAAGATAGCCTCATACAGATGCATGATGGAGATATTGTTCCTATGTTTGAAATTTTTGACAAGGAAAGAGTATGCTCTGTAAATTTTACAAATGGGATGCAGAGTGTTCCTTCAAAAATTGGAAAGATTGTTGTACGAAATGATATAGATAAAGAGTATATTATCAAGACACTGAATCGTATCACATGTTCTCCTGGGCATAGATTCTTTAAAGTGGAGAATTTTGGCATTGTTGAATGTGAAGCAAAAGATTTGCAAGAAGGAGAATACCTTGCACAAGGGCTTGCTCTGCAGATTGAAGGGAGCGTTCAAACACTTCCAGAGATTAAAATTCGTGAGATGGTTACTTTTGATGAAAATGCTACAGAACTTATCGAAGTAGGTATGCTTGGAAATAGAGGAGAACTTTGTGCACAGCTAACTATTACTCCACGGCAACTTCGAAGAGTATTGCATCAAAACTCTCCGACAAATGCAGAGAATGTTGAAAGACTTATTGCATTAGGTGTGTCTGAACAACTTAGGGATCATACATGGCCTTACTATTCTGGTAAACACCAAAAAATGCAGATGCCTACTCAGTTGAGTGTGGAGCTTGCACAACTCTTTGGATATTTCATTGGTGATGGGAACTTTGAAGAACGAAACCTGCGATTTAAAGATGAGAGAAGAGATGTCCTTGAAGTCTACAATGCTTTATTTATCAAAGTATTTGGTAAAGAAGGGCATATTCGAAAAGAGACGAAAAAGAATTGTTTTATTTTAGATGTCAACTCTACAGAAATTATGCAACTCTTTCGAAAAGTAGATTCAGAAATGATCTCTCTTGTGAGTAAATCTCCACAAAGCCACGTTTGTGCATTTTTGAAAGGATTCTTTGATGCTGATGGGTCTGTTGATAAAGATAGCTGCAAAGTAAGTGTAAGTCAAAGGGATAGTTATACTATTCGACTTGTACAACTTCTCTTGAATAGAGTTGGAATACGAGCAAATCTACGGAGACAGGTACATATGGGAAATCCTATCTTTCATCTGACTATAGGGGATGGAGAATCTGTTCTCAAGTATGTTGAACGTATTGGCATGAGTGCAAGTGATAAACACAGAAGGCTTCAAGAGATTAAACAAGCTTGTAAGAAAAGCTATACGCAGATGATGAGCCCTATAAAAAGAAAAGATTTGTGGATGCTTATAGAAAGTTTTGGAATCTATCCTTCAACACTTATGAAACCTCGAACAGCATCGTATGAATATGTTGGGATGCGAGAGCTTCAGAAAGCCGTTGAGGAACTTATCAAAGTAGAAAAACAGAGTAAGGAACTTAACTTCCTCATTTCTTTACTTGGAGGAGAAATTCGCTTTGAAAAGATACGAAAGATTTCTGTAAAGAGTTGTCCAGGACAATTGTTCTTTGACTTCTCGGTACCAGGAAATGAGAACTACTTTGCAAATGGCTTTCTTACACACAATAGCCAAACACGTATTTACCTGCGAAAAGGAAAAGGAGATACGAGAGTTGCAAAACTGGTAGACAGTCCATACCTTGCAGATGGAGAGGCAATCTTTAGGATCTCTGAGAAGGGGATTATAGATGCAAAATAATTTTTTTCTTTTCTTCCATAAAGTTTAAATAGGAGGATAGCCTAGTAATTATTACTATGGGTATATCTATAATCACCAGGAACTATCAGTTGACTTTACCAAAGGATGTGAGAGAAATGAAAAACTTCAAACGAGGAGATAAAGTACTCTTTGTTGTTCAAGAGGATATTATTCAGATAAAAAAGGTAAGTAAAAACCTTATCCAAGAAACTGCAGGACTTTGGAAAGGTCTTGAAAAAACAGGAATAGAATATCAAAAAGATGTGAGAAAAGGATGGAAAAAAAGATCATACTAGATACAAATATTTTTATTGATCATCTTAGAGGATATGCTCCTGCAATACAATTCTTTTCTTCTCTTTCTAATGAGGAAATCTGTTTCTCTGCAATCACAGAAAGCGAGCTTTTTGCTGGGAGTATTAATTCTATTCCTGAAAAGAGAGAACTTCTTTTGCAATTTCTAGAACAATGGGAAAAAATCAATGTTGATAATCCTCTAGCTGCACAGGCTGGAGATCTCAGCCGAGAATACAAAATGGAAATTCCTGATGCAATTATTGCTGCAACAGCATTACAAGAGAGCTCTGTACTTATAACCAAAAACATTAAAGATTTTCAAAAGATTAAAGGGCTTAAAGTTATTTCTCCATATTAGTTAGCAATATTCCCATTGCAGATAGTTTTAATTTTGGTGTGTACGTGACGAACCAATTGATGTCCAAACCAGATACCTTCCTTGGAGATCCCTCTGCTCCTATTAGTGGGAGCATAGTAGGGACCAATTCATGGCACGTATTTACCTGCGAAAAGGAAAGGGGGATACGAGAGTTGCAAAACTTGTGGATAGTCCTTACCTTGCTGATGGAGAAGCAATCTTTCGAATTTCTGAGAAAGGGATTATTGATGCAAAATAATTTTTTTCTTTTTTTAGATTCTTATAAACAGGGAAATTCCCTAAATAAAAAATGCCTCTCCTGGGATTCGAACCCAGGTCAGAGCCTGACCACTTATTATTCGCGGGGCTCTGTACTATCCAAGCTATACGAGAGAGGCTTAGGCTTGAAGAAAATCCCAAAGCTTTATATAGCTTTTCAGTTCTTTTCAGATTATGGAAAAAGCAATACAATGTCTTTCAAGCAAAGAAGAGCTTTCTAATAATAAAGGCTCTGTTATTTTTAAGTGCCCTAAATGTGCACAAGCAGACATTAGCAGAAGTTTTCATTCTCGAGAACTTGGAACACGATATACTTGCCCACAATGTGGTTTTGAAGGACCAAACTAAAATGGCAAAAGCGCTTGTTGGTGTGGATATCATGCCTGACTCTGCAGAAGTAGATCTAGGCTCATTAGAAGGAAGAGTGCGAGACGTTGTTCTTGAAGTCTGCGGGGAAGTTGGAGAGATTCGTGTCACAAAAACACCTATTGCTTTTGGCTTACATAAACTCAATGTTCAATTTGTTATGGATGAAAAACTAGGGACAGATGCAATTGAAGAAGCACTCTCTGGAATTGATGGTGTCACCAATGCACAGGTTGTGGATTTTAGACGAACATTAGGTTAAAACTTTTCTATTATTTCTTGAAATTTTTTATTCATACCACCCAGTCTAAATAAAATTACCTCTTCTATATTCAAAGAATTACAAATGTTGAGATCCCTCTCTAGCATTTTCGTAGAAATTGCAGGTTCATCTCCTTTGATGCCATGCGTGAGTGTACCTAGAGCAATACGCAAACGTTTCCTATAGATATTTTTAGCTTGTTTTATTTCTGTTCGAATGAAATCTTCTCCAAAATCATGACATGAGCTATAAATCATTTTTATAGGACAGTGATTTTTAGTTGTAAAGCTTAGACCTAAAAATTGAAAAAGAGATTCAAAAAATCTTGAGGAAGGAAAATACTCTGCTGTATAGACTTTAGGATGAGAAGCAATGAAATTCCGCATTTTTTTTCGATTATAAAAAAAGAAAGGAAATTGTGTGAGATAAAGATAAGGATTTGGATGTGTGGGCAACTCACTATCAATCATAACAGATATATTCTTATGTTCTATTTCACTTAAAATCCTCTCTATTGCTTGCGTCTTGGAAAATGGAGAAAACCAATAGCCTTCTTCTCTTTTTAGTATCGGCCAATAGATTTTTTCTTTTACTTTCTTTGAAGGAATTTTTATTTTTTGAAATTCTTCTAAAGAATGTGCTGCAATGTAGAGTTTTGTTGGAAAAGAGATATATTTTATTTTTGCAAGATTCTCTTTTGTTGGGAATTCTTCAAAGAAACTTATCTGCATCAGTAGCGAAAGGCTTTTAATCTTTTAATAGTTTTTCTTTCTTATGCTTAGCCTAGAACGAATTGAAGAGATTAAAGAAGAACTCCAAGGACTGTCTCCTGAAGAACAACAAAAGAAGTTTCAAGAAATTATACAAAGTCTAGATCCTGAAGAACGTGAACAACTCACTGGGAAACAACAATGTCCTTTTTGTTTGATGGCAAAAGGAGAGATTCCTGTAAAAAAAGTGTATGAGGATGAGACACTCATGGGAATTTTAGATATTCGACCTGCAAACAAAGGACATACACTTCTTTTTCCCAAAGAACATCATAAAATGCTTAGTACCGTTCCAGAAGTTTTGGTAGCGCATATGTTTACTGTTGCAAATAAACTTTCCACAGCTGTTTTTGATGCAATGCAAGCGCAAGGGACAAATATTCTTGTTGCAAACGGTCCAGCTGCAGGACAAACTGCTCCACATGTTCTTATTAATATTATTCCACGATTTACAAAAGATAAAGTTGTTATTGGCTGGGATGCAGAAAAGATAGATGATACTGAAATGGAAAAGATTGCAGGGTCTATCCAATCAAAAATACCTAAAGAAAAAGCTAAAATTACTCAGAAGAAAGAAATGCAATCTGTACGAGAAGATTTTTCAAGAATTCCTTAGAATATAAAGATAAATGTTGCTATTGCTGCACATGTTATTGCTGGAACGAAAGGTATTCCTACTTTGATAAATACAAAATCAACTTTTGCTTTTTTTATTGCCTCTATTTGTTTTTTGTCTAGGCATGGTGCTTTTGTAGAACAAATACATTTCCCATTTACTTTTACTTCTTTTGCCAACCAATCACCCTCAGTTATTTTTTCTAGAGGTATTCTTACAATAAAATGGATACTTTCAACAACTTGAATGAAAATAAAAAGATAAAACGTTGATACACTGAGCAGGGCTATAACTGCTAAAAGAGTTTTTATATTCTCATTAGATATGAAAAGAGTTACAATGAGAAGCAGAAGAACAAAAAGAACTAATGCGAGTCGTATACTCTTTTTTTCTCTCAGTATATCTTTTGCTTTTTTATTTGCTCTTTTCCAACTCTTTAGGTATAAAACTGTTCCCCAAGAAAAAGTATAGAGAGATCCAATGCCTACAAGGAATAGGAGGAAAATGAACAGTAAAGGTATATTCCCTAGAGAGTAATTGGCAAATATTGCCCCAAGAGCTGTTAAAATTTTTGCATCTGCTCCGCCCATTTGTTTTGCTCTATATAGAACATAACTCAAACTAAAAATAATAATCCCCCCAGCACAACTGTACAAGAAGAAAAAAATATTTCTAGTATAAATACTATACAAGAGGCTTATTCCAAGTACAGAAATAAGAAAGCCATAGCTAAGATAATCAGGAACTTCCCTCGTTTTTAGATCAAAAATAGAAGCAAGAAGTAAGATACTTAATGAAAGTATGAAAAAAATTATTTCTAAAACCATACAAAATGAATGTTAAAAAGTATTTAAAAAGTTTTTGAAAAAAAAGAGAAAAAGAAAAATCTTTGTCGATATTTACGACTTATCTTCTTTTTTTAGCTTTTTTCTTTGCTGCCATTTAATTCACCTCTTTTTTGAATATAATTCTTTATAGTAATTCTATATGTATACTTCATTTATATACTTTTCTTTTTCATATATTCTTCACTTTTGCTTAAAAAAATTTTTAAAAAATATTTTTGTTTGAAATTTGGAGTAAAAAGAGCTTAGTAAACTTAATAAATTGACAATTGAACAAAAAAATATGATATCTATTATTGGTGCTGGACCGTCGGGAAACTATCTTGCATACCTTCTTGCAAAAAAAAATCATACTGTGCATGTGTATGAAGATCACAAAGTCATTGGAGCTCCTATTCAATGTACAGGCATCATTACTCCAGAGCTTGAAAAAATTATTCCGCTTAAAAAAAGTTTCTTAACCAACAAAATTAATCAAGCAAAAATTTATTCTCCTAATGGAAACTCTCTTCATGTTCGATTTGCAAAAGAAGACTTTATCGTCAATAGAACAAAGTTTGATTCGCACCTAGCAGACATGGCAAGAAAAGCAGGAGCAGAATACCACCTTGGAAAAAGGTTTCATGAAAATCAAGGCAAGAAAATGAAAATAGGAGAAGAATTTATCCAAACAGATATTCTTGTTGGAGCAGATGGGCCATTTTCTCGAGTGGCAAAATCAAATAATATGTGGTGTGATCGAAAATTTGTCACAGGAAATCAGTTTACTGTTGAAGTTGATTGTGAAGCAAAACTTGTTGAATTCTGGTTAGGCATTGGATTATTTGGATGGCTTGTACCAGAAAATGAAAGTGTTGCGCGTGTAGGCATTGTTTCTTATGATCAACCAGATCTCTATCTGCAAAAGCTTATCGACAAGAGATGCCCAGGTGCCAAGATTCTTAGCAAAGAACCAGGTGCAATTCCAATCTATAATCCAAAACAAACTTTACAAAAAGATTTTGTGTATCTTATTGGTGATGCTGCAACGCAAGTGAAAGCAACTTCTTATGGAGGCATTGTCCATGGTATGAAAGCTGCAGAAGTACTAAGCAGAGATATGAAGCACTACCAAAAAAACTGTCGAAGGGAAGTAGGGAAGGATTTGTATCTTAGTCTCCTTATTCGAAAAGCAATGGATAGATTTTCTGAAAAGAACTATAATGAACTTGTTGCACTTTTTAGCCAAGAAAAACTTAAACAGGTTCTTGAAACAAAAAGCAGGGATTATCCTACAAAGTTTATTCTTGATTTACTTGTTGCTGAACCTCGACTTTTGAAGTTTGGGAAAAAACTCTTATTTTAGATTATATCGTAAAATTGCTCCTATGCCTCCCAGGCCATATAATTTTTTTCCTGCATCATGTTCTGAAGAAATAATGTGCACCTCACCATTACTTCTTTCTACTTCACGCATCATAGTATCTAAGAAAAGATATTTTCCTGCTTCTCGCTGTTCTTGTATATAAAGATCGCTAATAAGAAGTATTTTTATTGCATGGGCCTCGGAAGATTCTTTTACTTCTTTTTCCCCATATGCCACAAGAGAATTTTTTGCAATGCCTTCCAAAAGTTCTTCTATTAAGGCTGTTTCTTGGGTTGTTCGGTCATCTTTTAGGACTGTTTTTACCTCATCTCTTTTCAAAACTTCTTCTATAGCATTTTTTCCAGTTGTATTACATGTTGCTAGAGTAATTTTCTTTGTTAGGGTGCTATATTTCTTTTTTATAATTTGAAAAAGATCTTCTTTCCAAAAAGCAGGACTTGCTATAATAATATGTTCAATGCTATATCTTTGTACATACTCATCAAGATGTTTTGCGACTTCTGTATAGAATTCTTTTTCTTGAATGTCAGCATACCCTTTTTTCCCTACCTCTCCTTCTAAATCTGCAAGAATTTTATAGCCTGAAGAAGTAAGAAGAGCGTAGGTTACCTCGTCTCTTTCTAAAGCAACAATAAGAATTTTTGAGCCTTTATCTTCACATGCATCTTTTATTTTTTGGAGAAGATATTTTGGCCAAGATTTTTTTATGATTTTAATTACCGTTCCTTCTTCTACTTCTATAGTATGATAAGAAGCATGAGGAATATCTTCAGGAGCTTCTGTAATTTTTCCAGAAATACGAAGATTATTAGAAAACTTTTGGAATTCAACTCTTTCTACATTTATTTTCAAAGTAACAGGTTTTTTTATGATTTTAACATTCTTGTCAGAATCATCACCTAATTTTATCTTTCTTAGGGTTCTTCCTTGGACTTGGTCATTTATTTCTATACAGTGAGAAAGATACCAAAGATCATCAAGTGTTGTAATCTCTATCTTTAGCTCTCCTTTCTGCAAATCTTGGAATATGATTTTCATTCTGTAAATTGAAAAAGTTTATATATTCTTAAATTTATCCCTAAACTATATGAGAGGGAAAAGAGCACAATCCGCTGTTGAAGTTTCCGTTTTGATCTTCTTGATTGCTGTTGCAATGGTAGGTTATATTATATTACTCCCACAAGAGGATAGAGCAGAACTCTTGGGAGAAAGCACGGTTGATGGAAGCAGTGATGGGAGCTCTGGAACAACACTTCTTTCTGAATCTCCAGGAAAGGTTAGTTCTACAAAAAGCACCACACAAAGCAGATCTTTAGAGCCTCTTCGTTTATATTCTACAACAGAATCTACAAGCAAATCTCTTGCATCTTCTCTTTCTGTTTCACGGAATATCCTCCAAAATAATTACAAAAGCATTACTTTTGATATAGAAAACTTAGAAACTCTTGAAGGTTTGCAGGTTTTATTTCTTATTTCTGAGTCTAAAGGGAAAATGACTGTTACACTTAATGATGAAATAGTTTATGAAGGAAAATTGACAACTAATGAATTGCCTTTAGAACTTCCTCTTGATGCTCTACGAGCAGAAGACAATGAATTAAAACTTTCTACAAACCTTGCATGGAATATCTTTTCTCCAAATTATTATTTGCTCCAAGATGTACAACTCCTACAAGATTATACTGTTTCTGATACAAGCGCTACTCGAACATTTTCTCTAGAAGATCCTTCAGAAGTGAACAATGCAATCCTTAATTATTTTATTACTTGCAATGCTGATGAAAATGGCATTCTCACTATCTCTTTGAATAACAGAGAAGTTTTTAGCGATAGAATATTTTGTAATTACTTGAATGAAAGAGAACTAAGTCTTGATGAAGACTATTTACAAACAAGCAATACTTTGAAATTTGAAGTAACTGAAGGAGACTATAATATAGAAGAACTTGATGTTTCTATTAAATCTAAGAAAAAAGATTATCCCAGTTTTACTTTTGATCTTGATTCAGATCTCTATAATGAGATTATTGCTGGTGAGAAAGATGTTTATTTGAAAATGAGCTTTGCTGATGCAATATCAGAAAAATCAGGAAGTATCCTTGTACAAGAATATTCCTTCAATTTTGACACAGAAAGTGATAGCTATGAAAAGAAAATCAGCACGTATATTGATGATGGGGCAAATACGATTACTCTTGAACCAACAGCAGATTTTGAGATTGATAATTTGAAAGTGTATGTGAAATAATAACAGAAAAGCTTTTTCTTTCTAAAATGAATATACAACACTAAAACCAAATATTTTTATTTTCTATCTTATCCGAAGTAGTTAGGTTCAGAAGGCTTTTGCCCAGTAGCTTCGCCACCACTTACACTTTTACTTCTGGAAAGAATTTCTCTTTCTATTTCATCAATTTCTTCAGAAAGCTTTGCAAGGTCTAATTTCATTTCAAACTTTGCGTTAAGAACATTTAACGTTTCTTTTGCACCTTTGATACCAAGATATGCAGGATGTGCAAAGGTTTGTGCAAGCAATGCTACAGCAGGTATTTTCTTTCGCTGTGCGACACCTAATAAAACTCCTGTGACACCAATAATAGGACCTACAACACCATAAATTTTATCGCTTGCGTGTGGAAACGTTTTTACATAGGATTTGTTTGTTCCTGTAATAAAGACTTTTGGCTTCTTTGGAATTTTTTGCAAACCAATGCCGCCTAGAGTTATGAGCTCTTTTCCTTTGTGCTGTGCAAGGATATCTATAATCAATTCACAGAATTCATAACAAGAAGGTTCGTCAATTGGCTGTACATCGCCTGCAAGAAAAAGAAAATCCTGTTTGTTTATGCTTGCATGATAAATATTTAAGATAGGAATATCAATAAGATTTTTTTCGTTAATAAAGACTGAATGAGGAAAATAGTGGGAGTGAATACTCATTATCTTTTTTGCATGAACATTTTCTACAAGAAAGTCCATAGCTATTTTTCCTACATTTCCTATACCTGGAAGACCCTCAATAAGAATAGGTGTTTTTAGTGTTGGTTTAGAATGATACTCTAATTCGAATTTTCCGTTCATTTTTGTGAATAAGCAGGAATTGTTTATAAGCTTTTGGCATTTTTCAAAATATTAACGAGGGCAAAAAAACTATTCTTTATGTTCTCGTTTATATTCTCGGCGGTATTTTCCCCATTTGTCATCTACAGAAAACTTTGCTGGTTTTGTTGTTGTAGTCTTTTGCCCACAAGAACACATTTCTTTTAAAGTATATTTTTTACAAACTGAGCAGTATAAAATAGAAGGAGTCATTTTTTCTTTACAAGCTCTACAATCCCTTTTCTTTTTTTCATTTCATCAAAAATAACTTTATTTACTTCTTCTAATTCTTCTTCAGCAATTTTATATTCTGCTGAAGTAACTTCTATACGATATTTTGGAGCAGAGATATAGACAATATTAACTTTAATTTCTTTTTTCTTGGCATATTTTTCTGCTTCTTCCAAAACAGTTTTTATATCCTCTACACCTTTTTCAGAGAAACTTTGTAAGATCAACGTTGTATTTACCACAACCTCTACAGGTTTAATTTTTTCTTGGACAATACGAACAAGAAGCTCTGCTTCTTTTTGTGGAAAATTTAATTCTTTTATCGCTTCTATGCCATATGCAGAAATATCATTAAATGCAATACCTAGAAGACCAAAGTGATCTATTAACTTGTGACCCATTTTTAGATACATCCCATTGAGATCTATTTTTAGTTCTTTTCCTATATATTCTAGAAGCTTTTCTGATTTAATTTCTTGTTTGTATTCTTCATTCTTTTTATTTCGTAAAGATAATGGGACTCTTCTCAGGGAGAGATCGACCTGCCTTCGTTCTTTGTCTACCCGCAAAACTTGGACAACGAGTTTTTTTCCTTCTATGACATAATCACGAATGTTTCTAATTCTTCCTGGAGCAATCTCAGAAATGTGAATCATCCCTTCTTGATGTTCATACTCATCTAATTCAACAAAGATAGAATGAAAGAGAATTTTTTTGACCGTACAAAGTACAATGCTATTTTCTTCTGGAAGGCCTTTTTTCTTGTAAAACATCTTTTAGAAAAGAAAATAGGTGTTTAAAAAGGTTTACTTTAGAATTTCTAAAGGATGAATAACAAAGTCTGTTTTTCCGCCTCTTGGTTTCCCAAGCAGTTCGCCACAAACCAAACAATGAATTTCTGTTGCTGCTTTACCAAAAACGACTTGTTCATTCTTACATTTACATCGAATTTTTACAAATTTTCCTCGAGGTTCTTGAATCATTTTATACTAACTCCAATTTTTTTGTTCTTATTCCTGCACTTTGTACAAGAGTTTTATTACAAACATTACACTTGAATCGAAGATCTGTTTTTTTAGAGATTTTTGCCCCTGTTCTCTTAAACTTAGAGATAGCAGGTTTTGAATATTTGTTATAGTTCCCGTATCCTCTGCGCAGACCACGACCCCTCATTCGGCTATTAGACCCACGAGACATAGGATGGGAGGTACTTCTTGTCCTCTTCTTTGCTTCTGATACAGTCATATCAGTATGCTTTTTACACCTTGGACAATAATGCCTGATTTTTTTAGGAAGTTTCATTTTTTGCTTGCTCTGTATCAATGAGCATTTGTGCAATCATTGTAGGTATTTGTTGTTTTTCCCCNNAGCCTATAATTATCTAAAGTCTCTTTTAATTGGGAATACAAGTCAAACTCCTCAGGAAGCATTGTTGAAGTGTCTTGGGCATTGTTACTTCTGGAACAAAAAAGAGCAAACTGGATAATTTTATTCTCCCTTTTCTCATATAATTCCTTTAGGATCTTTAAGACATTTTTCAGCTGTGTTTGTGTTTTTTCTACTTCTGTTGAAGCAAAAATACTCTCTTTCCTTGATTGTGATTCAAGAATTGCAGTCTTTTCCTGTAAATATTTTATTACATCTTGATAAAATGTCTCATCAATCTTTTGAAGTTCTGTTCGATACTTCTCCCTACGTAGGATCTCATATAAATTTTCATAGGTAATAATGACTTCAGGCATGAAAAGAAAGATACAGATTTTGTTTAAATGAATTTCTGTGTTAGGGATAGTTTTTTAAAGTTTTTAGGCATTTAGAAATCTATGCATTATAAAATCTATCTTTTTAGGCATGGACAAACATATTACAATAAATCAGGAAGATTTACTGGAGATATTAACTCTCATCTTACATCACAAGGGAAGAAGGATGCACAGAAGATTGCCCAAAAACTTAAGAAAGTAAAAATTGATTATGCCTTTGAAACTCGCCTTTCTCGTTCCAAAGAGACTTTACAATTTGTTCTTCGCTATCACCCAGAATGCCAAAAGATTCTTACTGATGACCGCATGATAGAGAGAGATTATGGTACTTTACAAGGAAGATTTCATAAAACAGTTATTAAAGAATATGGACAAAAGCAATATGATACTTGGCATAGGTCTTATGATATTAAACCTCCTAGGGGAGAAAGTGTCAAAGATGTAGAGAAGCGAGTAGAAGCTTTTATTAAAGACTTGTTGAAATTTATGAATAAGCATAAGGGAAATGTTGCGATCTCTGCACATGGGAATTCTATGCGGCCATTTCGAAAGTATTTTGAGAAGCTTAGTAAAGAAAAAATGATGAAACTAGAAAATCCTTGGGATGATTATTTTGTGTATACGGTAGAAATATGAAAATCAAAGAATTACCGGAAGATTTTATTGTCAAAGAAGTGCTTGAGCTTAAAGTAGAAGATGGATCTTACTATTATTATTTTGTTACAAAGAAAAATTGGAATACACTGGATGTAGTCAAAGAAATTTCTCAACGATTACATGTGAAAGATGTAGGATATGCAGGGTTAAAGGATAGAATTGCAGTTACTTCTCAATATATTTCTGTACAGAAAAAAATTAATTTTACCTTGAAGGATGTAAAATTTGAATATTTAGGTACTGGAAAGCAAAGAATCTTTCTTGGGAGCTTGAAAGGCAATGCATTCATTCTTACCTTACGAGATCTTGAGAAGAAAATTGCTCCTGTGAAAGAAATTATTAATTATTTTGGAGAGCAAAGATTGAGTGAGAAGAATGCAATCATCGGGAAGATGCTGGTCAAAAAACAATTCAAAGAAGCCTGTAAGGAATTGGAACTTGAGGTAGTGCAGAATGATTATGTTGGAGCGCTAAAAAAATCAGGAAAAGAACGATTGAAGTTTTATTTACATGCATATCAAAGTGAACTTTGGAATACACTTGCCGAAAAGAGCAAGAAGAAAATTATTCCTATTATAGGTTATTTAACTGAGGGAAAAGAGTATGATACTATTTTGAAAGAGA
The DNA here is from genome assembly GCA_013331795.1 of Nanobdellota archaeon. Classification (GTDB taxonomy): domain Archaea; phylum Nanobdellota; class Nanobdellia; order SCGC-AAA011-G17; family GW2011-AR17; genus JAGVZZ01; species JAGVZZ01 sp10136u. The sequence continues at coordinate 36,469 of DUFP01000022.1, read as the reverse complement.
AGGGGATTTCTAAAGAAGATTTTATTCTCAGAAGTATTCCAGAGATCGGTGTTGAGGGAGGGGAACGAAATAGAGTTGTTCAAGTAGAGAATTTTAAAACACTCTCTTTTGAAGATGATGAGTTGCATCCTGGAAAAAAGAAACAAGTTATTTCTTTTTATTTAGAAAAGGGTGCATATGCAACTACTGTACTTGAAGCACTCGATATTTAAGGAAGAATTTGGATTATATGCATAGGACAATCTGCTGCAGCTTTTTTATTTTCTTCCAAGGAACTTTCATCAATTTCTTTTCGATAGATCCCTCCTTTCTTTTCAGCATTTTTCAACGTAGACTTGCCATCTTCAGAAATTTCCCAAGTATTTGGTGCATGTTCTACACAAGAATTACATCCAATGCATTTTGATCTATATTGGATTATTTTAGACATTTTTACCCCTTAAAATATAAATTTTATCATTCTGCCTTACTTTTTCTTTACTTGGAAAAGTAACTAAGGAACCTCTCCTTCCAAGGATAACTTTTTTTTCATCTTCTGCTAAATCATGAACTTTTTCTTTTACTAAACCTGTTGTCTTTCCAGTAATTATTATCTCATCATTTATTTTCAAGTCATTTGCTTCGAGATTTGCTGCAACAATCTGAGATTTAGCATAATAATTTTTTACTTTTCCCACATAGATTTTTTCTTTTGTTGCTTGTGAACCATAGGCTCCACTCCATTCGCCTAATTTTTTCCCCAAATAATATCCGCCTTTCCAAAAACCCCTATTATACACAGTTTCTAATTGTTTTTCCCATAAATATATTTTTTCTGGAGTATATTCATTTTTACAATAAGCATCTGTTGCTTCTCTATACGCTTTTACTGTTTCATATACATATTCTGGAGCTTTTCCTCTTCCTTCTATTTTTAGAACAGATACTCCTGCATCAAGAAGTTGATCTAAAAAAGAAATTGTACACAAGTCTTTTGGTGACATAATATATTTATTATCTATTTTTAACTCATCACCAGTTTCTTCATCTATAACACGATACTCTCTTCTACAATTCTGTAAACAAGCACCTCGATTTGCTGAAGCATTATAGATAGACAGGCTCATATGGCAAATTCCTGAAATTGCGACACATAATGCCCCATGAACAAATATTTCTAGTTTTATTTGGTTTCCACTTGGGCCACAAATATTTTCTTTTTTTATCAAAAGAGCTATGTGTTTTATTTGTTGCAATGTTAATTCTCTTGCAAGAACTATTACATCTGCAAATTGAGAATAAAACTTAAGAGACTCTATATTGCTAATATTCACCTGCGTAGAGATGTGAACTTCAATGCCTATTGACCTTGCATATGTAATTGTTGCAATATCACTTGCAATAACAGCATTTATACCAGAATCTTTTGCAGTTTTACAAAGCTTCTTCATCAACTGAAGATCATGGTCATATAACAAGGTGTTTATGGTTAGATATGTTTTTACGGTTTTATTCCTACAAATAGAAACAATTTTAGGAAGAGTGGAAAGGAAGAAGAAAAAAAGTAAGCTCTTTAGGTAGCTAAAACGCTTTCTACTGTTCCTCGGTTAATGTCCACGAGATCTTCTAAATCACTATACCCACCTGCAAGTGTTACAGCAACAGGAATGTTTCTTTCCTGAAAAAGCCTTAGAACAAAATCATCTCTGCATCGCAAGCCTTTTTTCGTAAGATCAAGACCACCTAGTTTGTCCCCTTCAAAGGGATCTGCACCCGCTAAGTAAAAAGCCATGTCTGGCCTAAAAGAAGAGACTACATCACTTAATGATTCTAATTTGCTTAGATATCCTCTATCTGTTTCTCCTGCTTCAAGAACAATTTGGTGTTCTACAGGAATCTTTTCTGAAGGATAAATATCTCCTTGGTACATATCAAAAATACAAGTATTTGTATCCTCTTGAAAATAACTGGCATTTCCATTTCCATGATGCACATCAAGATCAACAATGAGGACTTTGTTTACTACATTTTGTTTTCTCAAACGAATGATTGCTCCAGCAACATCATTAAAAAAACAAAAACCGGCTTCATGATCTTTGAATGCATGATGAAAACCGCCACTTAAATTTAAAGCATTACCCTTTTCTAAAGCTATTTTAGCAGCAATATACGTACCTTCCGTTGCAGCAAGATAAAAATCATAGAGACCTTTATTTATTGGATTATCTCTATTTATTAGACTTAAAGCAGGATTTTCTGCAAGCCTTTTTACTTTCTGAAGATATTTTGGGGTATGAAACTCACCTAAAATGGCTGGATCAATTAAACGAAGAAGTTCAACATCTTGTTTAGTTATTATTCCTTGTTGGAGAAGCTCATCTGAAAGTGCTGCATAACGCAGGATATTTACAGGATGTGCCCCTATAGTCATAGGTACAAGCATTTCGAAAATAAACTTCTCTCCATTCGAATACCAAGGCATACCATAACTAGGATGCCAAACAACACGTGCATTAGAAGAAGATTTTAAAGAATGAAGATCTTGAGAAAGAAGCGGAGACAGTGCATCTTTAGAAAGATATTTTGCTGCAGCTACTCCAACAGTTAACGCACCAAGCCCAAACAATACATTTCTTCTTGTTAGAGGAGTTCTCATTTTTATTCCAGCCTTTTCCTAGATATTTAAGACTATTTTTATGCTTCTTCCAGCCTTATAAACTTTTCTATTGTTGTTCCTTATAAGGAGTATCTATTTTACACAAAACTATTTATATGGTCAACCATTGAAGGAAAAAAGATGTTTGGTTTCCTCAAAGATAAGGTAAAAAGCGCTATTTCTAGCATTACAGATAGATTTGATAAAGAAGCCGAGATAGTGGAAACAAAAGAGGAAGAAAAACTTTCAGAGAGCATTCAAGAAGAAGCACAAGAAATTCTTGAAGAGAAAAAGATTGTTAGAGAAGAAAAAAAAACTGCAGAGAAGAAAAAAGAACAAAAAGTTGCAGAAAATACGCCTATTCCTAAAGAAGAAAAGAAAGCTGCACCTAAAAAAAAGGATGTTAAAGAAGAAGAGAAAAAAGGATTCTTTGCAAAAGTAAGTGAAGCTGTAACTACAAAGAAAATTTCTGCATCACAATTTGAAGAATTATTCTGGGATCTTGAAGTAGAACTTTTAGAAAATAATGTTGCATTTGAAGTTATTGAGAAAATTAAACAAGACTTGAAATCAAAACTTGTTGATGTTCCTCTCAAACGAGGAGAAGTAGAGAAAACTATTGTTGATAGCTTGAAAGAAAGTATTGATGAGGTTCTGGATTTTGAAAGCTTTGATCTTCTTGAAAAAGTGAAGAAAAAGAAAGAAAAGCCGTATGTGATTGTGTTCATTGGTGTGAATGGAAGTGGAAAAACTACAACTATTTCCAAAGTAGCCCATCTCTTAAAAAAGAACAATGTGAGCTCAGTACTTGTCGCCGCGGACACCTTTCGAGCTGCGTCTATACAACAATTGGAAGAACAAGGAAATAGAGTTGGCGTGAAAGTTATCAAGCACGATTATGGTTCTGACCCTGCAGCAGTTGCCTTTGATGGAGCTAAGTATGCACAACAGAAGGGAATTGATGTTGTCCTTATTGATACTGCTGGAAGACAGCATTCCAATACAAACCTTATGGATGAAATGAAAAAAATTATTCGTGTTGTGAAACCGGACCTTAAAATTTATATTGGAGAAATGATTACAGGAAATGATTGCATTGAGCAAATTAAAGATTTTGATAGTGTTGTTAATATTGATGGAGTTATTTTGAGCAAAGCAGATATTGATGAAAAAGGTGGGACTGCACTTTCTGTTGCTTATGTTACGAAAAAACCCATTTATTACCTAGGGGTTGGTCAGTCACTTGAAGACTTAAAGCCTTTTAATAAACAAGAAATTATTAAAAACCTTCTTTCTTAAAAGAAATATTTAAATAGTTCTTTCGTTCTTATATATTTAAGAGGTGATTTTATGGTTATAAAAAAAACAAGTAATGATGACAGCAAAACATGGGCATTTCTTGGAGTATTTCTTAGTGTCATAGGATTTATTATTGTCTTACTTACAAAGAAAGATGATCAATATGCAATGTACTATGCGAAGCATGGACTTATTATTTTCGTTGCATGGCTTATCCTTAGCCTCATTGGAAGAATCCCTGCTGTAGGCTGGTTTATCTATGTTATTGGCGGAATAGGGCTTCTCGTTTTGTGGGTCATGGCATTTATTGCAGCACTTTCTGGAGAGAAAAAGAAATTTCTTATTTTAACAGATCTTGCTGAAAAAATAAATCTTTAATTTTTTTTTATTTTTTTAGAAANNCTGATTAATGTATTATTGATACCAGGATTAGGCACGATTATTGCAGGAAGAAAATCAGAAGGATTATTTCAACTTATTCTCCTTATTATAGGTATTGCACTGTCTTTCTTTTTGATAGGTATCCCTATTGTCATCCTCGTTTGGATCTGGGGACTTGTTACAGGAATACAGCTCATTAAAGAAGCAGAATAATAGTTTTTTAACAAATATTTTTTATTTCCTTTCTTGGAATTTTTCTTACTCTTATTTTTTCTTTTCCTTGGATTTTTAGTTTTACTAATCTATGTAAACCATCTAGAATAAGCCATCTTCCTTTATTCTTCATAATATCTATAGGATGAGAAAGATCTGCTTGCATTGTTCTTTCATATTCTTCTTTGTATTTTGAATGATTTTCTATGACCTCTCTTGGTTTTAAATCATAAAAGCTACGAGGTTTATTCCAAAAAGGGATATCAAAATGCCACGCTAACTCTTCTAAATTTATTTCTTCTATAAGATATTGTAATTTCCACACTTTTTCTTCAATCCAATCAAAATCAAAGCCTACATCTTCTATGATTTTTGGGATCTTTTGTGAAATCATTTTGATTTTTTATAAACTAACAAGATTTATATATGTTCTGAAACTCCTTTTTTCTATGGTTTTAGACAAATTAGGAAGCTCATTAAAGGATACATTAGCTAAGATAGCAAAAAGCATTTTTGTTGATGAAAAGCTTGTACATGAGCTTGTAAAGGACATCCAAAGAGCACTTTTGCAAGCAGATGTGAATGTGAAACTCGTCTTTGCGCTTTCTAACTCTATTAAGAAACGGGCACTTGATGAAAAAGTACCTGCTGGTATTTCTCAGAGGGAATATTTGGTGACTATAGTATACGAAGAACTCACCAAATTTCTAGGTGGAGAAAAAAGTGAAATTATTATTGATAAAACTAAGAAACCATTTAAAATTATGATGGTTGGTTTATATGGTAGTGGAAAAAGTACTTCTATTAGTAAAATCGCAAAATACTACCAGAAAAGAGGATTTAAAATTGCCACCATTGGTTTAGATGTACATCGACCAGCTGCACCAGAACAACTCAAACAACTTTCTGATAAACTCAATATTCCTTGTTATATCAATGAAAAAGAAAAGAATGCACTGAAGATCTATAAAGAATTTGAAAAAAATTACAAGGACTATGATATTCTCCTTATTGATACAGCAGGAAGAGATTCGCTTTCTGAGGATTTGGTTGAGGAACTTTCTTCTCTAAATAAATACATTCAAGCTGATGAGAAACTTCTTGTTATCTCTGGAGATATTGGACAAGCTGCACAGAAACAAGCAGAGAGTTTCCATAGTGCATGCGGCGTAACAGGTGTGTTCATTACAAAACTCGATGGAACTGCAAAAGGAGGAGGAGCACTGAGTGCATGTGCTGTGACTCAAGCACCTGTGAAGTTTATTGGAACTGGAGAGAAAGCTGATGATATTGAAGTATTTAACCCTAAAGGATTTGTTGGTCGTCTCTTAGGCATGGGGGATATTGAAGCATTGCTTGAAAAAGCACAAGAAGCAATGAGTGAAAAAGAAGCAGAAGATCTTGGGAAAAAAATGCTCAAAGGAGATTTTAATTTTCTGGATTTGTATGAACAAGTACAGGCAATGGGTAAAATGGGTTCTCTATCAAAACTTGTAGAAATGATTCCGGGTTTTGGAGGAGCGAAAATTCCTAAAGAAATGCTCGAAGGGCAAGAAGAGAAGTTGAAAAAGTGGAAGATTATTATGCAATCTTGTACAAAGGAAGAACTTGAAGATCCAGAAATTATTTCTCGGGAAAGAATTGATAGAATTGCAAAAGGCTCTGGAACTACCGTTGCTGAAATCAGAGAGCTTCTTAAACAATATAAGCAAACAAAAAAAATGATGAAAATGGTTAAAGGGACAGAAGATCCTGAAAAAATGATGAAAAAGCTTAAAGGAAAAATGCCTAAAGGGTTTGGAAGATGAAGTTTCTTCAAGAGGGAGCAGAAGCAAAAGTTTTCTTTGAGGATGGCACTGTTATTAAAGAGAGAGTGAAAAAAAATTATAGACATGAGGCTCTTGATGCTGTTATTCGAAAAACAAACACACGAAAAGAAGTCAAACTTTTACAGAAAGCTGCAGAACATATTCCTGTTCCTAAAGTTATTACCCATTCAGATAAAGAAATGACTATCCAAATGGAATTTATTGAAGGAAAAAAACTACGAGATGTTATTGGTTCTGTAAATAGAAAAAATATTTTTACAAGGGTAGGGAAAAAAATTGCGAAATTGCATAATGCTAGTATTATTCATGGAGATTTGACTACTTCAAATATTATTGTTCATGATAAAGTCTATTTTATTGATTTTGGATTAGGTTTTGTGTCTACAAAAATCGAGGACAAAGCTGTTGACTTGCATATTATAAAAAAAGCTTTAGAAAGTAAACATTATCTCCATGCAGAAGAATGCTTTCATTATCTTTTAGAGGGATATACAAAAGAAAATAAAGATGTTGAGATGATTCTTCGAAGATTAGAAAAAGTTGAGAAAAGAGGGCATTACAAACATAAGTAGTTACGAAACATTTATTAAGGGCTTTTTTCTCCAGACTACAAATTGGCACAGACGACATTACTAGGAAGTACTGGAAAAAAGGAAAGGATCACTGCAGAAGTACTGGCTGAAAAGCAACAATCTATCTCTATTTCTGAGTTTTTCACGAAGAATAGGCATTTACTGGGCTTTGATAATCCACGAAAAGCTTTGCTTACTACAGTACGAGAAGCAGTTGATAATGCCTTAGATGCATGTGGAGAAATGAAAGTACTTCCTGAAGTCAGAGTCATTATTGATGAAATAAGTACCGATAAATATAAAGTAACTGTAGAGGATAATGGCCCTGGAATTGTACGACAGCAGATTCCAAATATTTTTGCAAAATTATTGTATGGGAGTAAATTTCATAGATTGAGGCAATCACGCGGTGCCCAAGGTATTGGAATTTCTGCAGCGGCTTTATATGGTCAGTTAACGACTGGAAAACCTATTAAAATTATTTCTAAAATTGATCCTAAAGCGAAAGCGCACTACTATGAACTTCATCTCAATACAAAAACAAATGAACCAGAAATTATGAAAGATGAAGAAAGAGAGTGGGAAAATAAAGATCATGGTACGAAATTACAAATTGAATTAGAAGGGAAATATCAACAAGGGAAATTGAGTGTTGATGAATTTCTCCAGTTAACCGCAATTGCAAACCCAGAAGCAAGCATTATTTACAAAGCACCTGGAGCTGAAGCAATAGAATTTGCACGAGCAAGCCAGGAAATTCCAAAAGAAACAAAAGAAATTCAGCCTCATCCATATGGAGTAGAGCTTGGAACGCTTATGCGTATGCTGAAAGAAAGCAAGGCATCAAGTGTGCAAGGCTTTCTCCAACAGGATTTCTGCCGGGTAAGCGCGAGTGTTGCAAAAGAGATTTGTGAAAAAGCAGGAATCGAAGAGCGAACAAAACCACATGCAATCGCACGAGAGGAAGTTGAAAAAATATTCAATGCTATTAAACAAACAAAAATCATGGCTCCCCCAACAGATTGTCTTTCTCCTATTGGTGAAGAACAACTTTTGAAGGGTTTGAAGAAAGAAATTACTGCTGAATTCTATGCCGCAGTTACACGATCCCCTGTTGTTTATAGAGGTTTCCCATTTCAAATAGAATGTGCTATAGCCTTTGGAGGAGATTTACCTAAAGATGAATTAGCGCGAGTTATTCGTTATGCAAACAAAGTTCCATTACAGCATCAGCCTGGAGCATGTGCTCTTACAAGGTCTATCATTCAAACCGCATGGAAAAATTATGGAATTTCCCAATCAAAAGGAACTCTCCCAGCAGGGCCACTCGTTATCTCTGTGCATATTGCTTCTGTATGGGTGCCTTTTACTTCAGAAAGCAAAGAAGCTGTTGCCTCCTATCCAGATATTATTAAAGAAGTGCGTCTTGCATTACAAGATACAGGAAGAAAACTTGCATTGTATATTCGAAAAAATATTAGGGCACGAGAACAGCAAGAGCGAATAGGTTTATTTGAAAAATATATCCCAGAATTAGCTGCATCACTTGCAATACTTACTGGAGAAAAAAAGAGTGATATTGAGGAAGAATTACTGAAAATATTGAAGAAAGAATTAAAAGGGCTACTTGTTGAAGTCAAAGAAGCAGAAAAAACAGAAATTATTGGAGAAAATGTTGCTTATGGTGAAAAGCAAAAGGAAATAGACAATGAGTAAAGAAGAACAAAAAAAAGTATTGAAGGATCTTGGATCAAAAATTGTTCACCAGATTAAAAAAGGAAAGAACCCAGAGATTGTGTTTCCTCTACGAAATCTGAGTAATATTGTTTATGATCAAAAATCTAAGACTCTCAAACTAGGAAATAAAACTGGAACAAGAAGTTTCTTTAATGTTGCACATTCAAAAAAATTCCTACAAACTATAGAGGTTGCTTCTGTTATCAAAGACAAACTGCTTGAGAGTGGAAAACACTCTAGTCTGCGAGATGTTTTTTACATGGTAAAAAAAACTATTCCAGGAACAAAAGTAAATCTTGTTGATGATCAAACGGAGTCAGATAAAGCGATTGAAGATCTTGAAGTTATGACCAGTCTTTCTCGAGAACAAATGCATGTTAATGCGAATAAAAATGGAAGCATTGCAGGGAAGGTTATTATTGTAGACAAAGGCGATACTATTGACTGGAGTAAGCTTGGAAGCGGTGGATGGGCTATTCCTTCTAATGTTGAAGAAATTACATTTAAAAACGTTGATGCAAAATATGTTCTTTACATGGAGAAAGCTGCTGTTTGGGAGCGTCTCAATGAAGATAAATATTGGTTGAAGAATGATGCAATTATTATTGCGTCACAGGGCCAAACTACCAGAGGAATCAGAAGATTATTACAAAGATTATATGAAGAACATCATTTACCTATCTATGTTCTTTGTGATGGAGATATTTATGGAGCATATATTTATTCTGTTATCAAATATGGTTCTATTGCACTTGCGCATGCTTCAGAGAGATTAACTATCCCAGGAGTAAAATATGTAGGTATCACTATGGATGATATTGAAAAATATGATCTCAAAAAGCATTTTATTACTCTTGATGAAAAAGACTATGCACGTATCAAACAAGTAGCGGCATATGATTGGTTTAAAGATAATAAAGAATGGCAAAGACAGTTTAAAATGATGAAAGAATTTAAAGCAAAAGTAGAAATTCAGGCTTTAAGTGCAAGAGGGATTAGTTTTATTTCAGAAGAATATTTACCTCAAAAAATCAAGAACAAAGAATTTCTAGATTAATTTTCTTTTTCTTTGGGGAGATTATATATTAGTTTAAAATCTTCACGAGAATCATACACAAGTTTTGGTTTTTCCATTTCCTCTGCTTTTCGTATATTTTGTAAATAGACTGTGCTTGGAGAAAGTATTTTAAAATCTTCTTTAGCATCATACACAATTCTCGTTTTTTCCCCTCCCTCAGCTTTTCTTATATCTTTATAGACTGTGCTTGGGGAAATATCATACTCTTTTCCGATGGTTCCATAGAAGTCTTTCTTTGACTGATGAAGGTCTCTTTCTAAGAATTTTCCATAGATCTCTTGCATTCGATCTTTTCTTTGCTTTTGTAAAAGACCTGTACGTGTTTCTTGTGCAGCCTCACGAATACCTCTTGCAGTGATTCTTTCATCTAGGCCTTCATTTACAAAATCAAGAATATCTTCTACAGTCATATACCTATCTCTTTGCCTTCTGTCTGCTGCCTCTCTATACAAATCCCTTGCTAACTCCAAACGATTCTCTCGAGAGAAATCCTTGCTGAGCAGATTTTCTGAAATGCCTTCAGCTTGTGAAGTATTATATTGGCGTGCAATATTCTTAGTGAGCTCAGACATGAGTTCAGGATTTTCTACAATAGGAATATCTCTTTCTATAGCTCTCAAGTCAAAATAATCTTGTAACAAAGCTCCTAAGTCTGGAATATTTGTTTGTTCGTAGGAATTTCTTAGCATTTCTTCTAAAGAATTTTGGATTATATCCTCCTTTGCAGGATCAAGCAATAGAAAAGTAGTAAGATATACAACATTTCTTTTTGGATTTTTTAGGCCTTTTTCTGTCACATCAATTTTATGGACTTCAGAACTATTCATAGGATCTTGAATTATGTCTTTTGTTATTTCTAGGATTGGGTCCATTGCATTTTGGCCTATACTTTGTATATGTCTTGTATGTGCTTTTTTTACTCTTTGTTTTTGTTTTTTTGCATCCCATTGTGCAAGTTCATATATTGTTTCTTGCGTCCAGCCTTCTTCTACTAAGGCAGTTACATATTGGGAAACACCTATACCAGGCAGCGTAAAATTAATTGCAAGTTTATCATCTAAAAGAGTTTCACTTTCTCTTTCATTATATACAAATATTTTTTCTTCTAAAATAGGAAAAGTCCTTTCTGATGCTCTTGTTGAAACTTTTTCTTGGGCAGTATAAGATAATTTTAAAGGCACATGCATATAGATAATATTTTTTGTTGCATCTTTTAAGCCTTCCAAAGTCAGTGCTTTTTTATAGACATCTCTTGGATTTGCTTCTGTGATTTGTGTTGTTATTGCAAGTATTTCTCGGAGATCTGCTTTTGATGCTTTTGCTAATTTTGTCCTTTGTTTTTTTAAAAGTTCTTTTTGTTCGTCCCAAGAAAGCGCAGCAATATCTTTGATATCTTGCTCTGCAAGAAGTGCAGCATATGTTGTCAGGCCATAACCAGGGATAGGATCAATCGTTACTGTTGTTCCATCATATTTGAGGATTTGTTTTTCTTCGTTTACAACTGGTATTATTTTTTCTTCTTCTTTTAGTTTTATTTCTAAAGGCGATGGTAAAGATTGGATTGTTTGTAGAGGTCTTTCTGGTTCTGAGTTAGGTCTGGAAAAGGAAGAAAATGATGTATAGATTATAGCGCCTAAACCTATGGCTCCAAAGCCATACAAGAGTGGAGTAAAGAAATCTCTCTTTTTCTTTTCTTTTCCTTTATCTATTTCTTCAAATGTTGTTGTTCCATCATCTCTTCCTAAAGAAGATGCACTCGTTATATACCCATTTCCTGTGGTATCTTCTCTTACTATTACGGGTGTAGCAGGTATTATTTTTTTAGGTTCTTCAGTTGTAACTTCTGAGGGTGCTACTCCTCGCTTTACTGGCACTACAATTTTTTGTGGTTTTTTAGGAGGAAGTGTTCCTGCTTGTTCACATAAATGCAATGCTTCTTCTACAGTTTTATCAATTTGATCTTGCCTAGAGTTGGGATGATGTAAAAGCATCTTTTTTACTTCAAGAGGTGATTTTCCTTGTTCTAATAAAACCCTTGCTTCTCCTAATAAGATTGTATTTGTCATTTTTGTATTCGTGGGTTTATATTCAGGTATATAAATTTTAGGTTTCTCTATTTGTCGCTTTCGAGATATAAAAAAGGATGAATTTGGGAACAGAAACGTATTTAAAGTGCTTCCTGCTTTTTGGAAAATAAGGCCTAGTAGCTCAGTGGTGGAGCACATTAGAAGCATTTTTGTTTCTTAAGCTCAGGCGGCTGTTAATCACAGCGATATACTGCTGAACTAGACACCGCGACAAAATTTGCCTTGGCAGTTTTGCGGTATCGGTCGTCGGTTCGAGCCCGACCTAGGCCGTTATTTTTCTTTTTCATTTTTTCAAAAAGTTTTATAAAGCTTCAAAAATTCCAAAACTCATATACGGGCCCGTAGCTCAGCCTGGCTGGAGCACTCGACTGATAACAAAGTCAGGTATCGAGAGGTCCTGCGTTCAAATCGCAGCGGGCCCATTCCTTCTCAGAATTTTTACTATAAAAAAACTAATTTTTAAAAAAACTCAAGATATAATTGTTTTACTGCCTTCTCTACTAAGCACTCTTTTTTTTCACCTTGATCGATTGCTACAGTAATATTACTTGGAACTTTTCTTGGGCCATATAACAAAAGACCATTTCTTGTAACTGTAATTGTGTCAACAGCTATTTGCCCATTAAGATATGTACATACATCCTGTATATCCTTCTTTGTTGTTATTGTATTTGTTCCTATAGAAAGAGAATCTATTGTTGTAGAGACTCCAGTTATAGGAACTTGTGTTTCTGCAAAATAATCTGCAACTTTCATAATAAAACCTTTTTCACTATTCATCCCAAACTTTTCAATATAAAATGTTGTTGTATCTGTATTTGTTCCGCCTAAAATAGGACCATAACTCGCAGAAATATCCCTTCCTAAAATAGAACATATTCTTTCTCTTAATGTATAAGGATCTTGTATACCTTCTCCTACTACAGAAATAAGCGCTTGGTTTGAATGAACCTGGCGTACATTAAATTTTCTTGAGATAATTTCTTCTAAATCTTCTATAGGAGAAAGATTTTTCATTTCTTCTTGTGCAACTGCAATAGTTACTAAACCATTTTCTGTCCCAACCATATCAATAGATATTCTTTTGTCTGCAAATACTCTGAAGAGCTCTTTAAAGTAGAGAGGATCTTTTTCTCTTTTGAGAGTATAAATAGTAAAATTACTCTTTGCTGCAATGCCTACAATAGGATGATCTGTTGTATCCCTTTCTCTAACTATTTTTGTCCCAGGATTGTGCGGAGTTAACAAAGAACGAACAATAATAGGCACTCCTGCTTTCTTTGATGCAGACATTGCTTCTTCCTGTAAAACAGTATTTCCTGCATAAGAAAGTTCTCGAAGTTCTCTGTAGGTTAATGATTTTATAATTCTTGCTTGAGGAACAAAATTGGGATCTGTTGCAAAAATTCCTTCTACTTCCTTGAGGTTTGTATTTGATACTGCTCCCACTGCTGCAGCAAGTACATCTGCAGTGAGATCAGATCCTCCTTTGGAAAGAATAACTGTATTTTCCCTTTCATCTTTGCCATAAAAACCACCTACTACATAGACTTGTTCTTCTCCAGATAAAATTTCTGTGTTTACTCTAATCACTTTTCCATTTCCAAAATTAGAATCTGTGAGGAGTACTTCACGTGCATCTATCCAACGAGATAATAAGCCTTTTGTTGTGAGGTAACGATTAAATTGCCATGCCTGTACATGCTCACCTAAATAAACAATATCATCAGCTCTCTTTGCTGTTGCAATAGCTTCATCAAAAAAATCCCTCTTACAATGAAAACCTAAAGGGACAGCAATATCCTCATAAATTTGAATTACTTTTTCTAAAGTATCTTCCCCAGCTGCTTTTCTTCTCAAAAGGGGTGTTACTCTAAACTCATCTTTAGGATCTTTATTTTGATCCGGAGCAGAAACTACTAAAATTATTTTATATCCACCATTTATTTCTTTTCTTATTTCTCTTTCTAGTAATTCATAGCCTTGAGCTGTACCTGTGGAAGTGCCACCAGCTTTGAATACTTTAATTTGTTTCATTTCTTATAAGATCCTCTGTCGTTTCTCTTCTTCGTATGATTGTATGAAATCCATTTGAAACTAAAACTTCTGCAGGCCTTGGCTGGCCATTATACTGAGAGCCCATAATAAATCCATATGCACCTGCGATTTGAATTGCAAGAATATCTCCTTCTTTTATTTTTGGCAATGGGCGATCTTTTGCAAAACAATCTGTACCTTCACAAATAGGACCAACTACCGTAAGTTTTTCTGTTTCTGGAAGTGATGTGTCGTTTGCGAGTACAATAGGATGATATGCACCATAAAGCATGGGTCTAATTAAGGTTGTCATTCCTGCATCAACACCAATAAAATAATCCTTGACTGTTGTAACTGTTGTTAACAAAGTTCCTGATTCTGCAACAATATATCTTCCTGGTTCTAATACTAGAACTGCATTTGATTTTTTTATAAATTTTATTCTTTCTCCCATATTTTTAAGATTTAAAGGCTTTTCAAAAGGCTCATAGGGAACACCAATCCCTCCGCCTATATCTATCCAATCAAATTTTATTCCTACTTTATTTTCAATATTTTCTGCAATCATCTCTATTGTTTGTACGAGTTTTTCAAAATAGGCCTCGTCCAAAATACAAGAGCCTGTCATCATGTGAATACCAAAATTTTTAATTCCTGACTCTTTTGCAAGTCTATAACATTCTGTTGCAAGCTCCTCAGACATTCCAAATTTGGAATCCTTTCCTCCAACATCAATCTCTGGAAATTTTCCTTTGCCGAAACCTGGATTAATACGGAAGGATATTTTTTTTGGCAAAGCTATTTTTTGCATTCTTCTCCAAATAGAAATATGATCTATGTTCATGAGCACACCAGTACTGAGTGCTTTTTTCAAATCTTCATTAGAAGGATTTGTTGAAGTGAATACAGATTTTTTTAAATCAAAACCAGCTTTCTCCGCAAGTTCAAGTTCAAAACGATTGGAACAATCTACACCAAGGCCTTGCTGTGCAATGAGCTTGAGAATAGAGTGATTAGGATTTGCTTTTATTGCATAACAAATATGCGCATTTGGAAAAGCATCTTTTAACTCCTGAATTCTTTTGAGAATAATTTGCTTGTCATAGACATACAAAGGAGTAGCATATTCTTTTGCTAATGTTATTGCTGATACTGTTCCAATTTGTAGTTCCATGAAGGCAAGAAAAATAAAATAAGGGTTTAAAAAGCTTAGCCTATGCGAGAACCTGGCTTTGCTGGTTTCTCTGGGCTAAGAAGAATACTTTTTCCTTCTGAATCAGCAGCAAGAAGCATGCCATGGCTTTCGATACCACGGATCATAGCTGGTTGCAGATTGGTAAACACTACAATTTGTTTTCCGAGAAGTTCTTCTGCTTTATAGTGTTGCTTTATACCTGCTACAATTTGTCTTTTTTCTGTTCCAAGATCAACTTGAAGAACATAGAGGCGATCTGCATTTGGATGAGGCTCTACTTTTAAGATAGTTCCTATTTTGAATTTCAGTTTTTCCCATTCTGAAAATGGGATTGATGTTTCTGTTGCTGTTGGCATGGTTTTTTTCTCCTCTTTTTTAAAATAATCTGTAATCTTTGACGTTTTCTCTTTTAACTCTTCAATCTTCTTATTTTCTATTTTTGTAAAAAGTAACTCTGCTGTGTTTATTCTTTGTTTTGGCCTGAGAGTTTGCTTTGAAAGCATTTTAAAATTGATTTCTTTATTATTTAACATTGCTAGAATTTTCTTAGAACTTGTAGGAAGGTAGGGCTGCACTAATAATGCTAATGTTTTTGAAAGATTTAAGCAGAGATACGTTACTGTAGGTGCACGTTCAGAATTTTTCCAAGGCTCATTTTCTTGAAAATATTTATTTCCCATTGTTGAAAGCTTCATTATTTCATCCATAGCCATACGTAGTTCTACTTTTTCATACATGGATAGAATATTTTTTGTTTGTTTTTCAATTTCTCTTAAGAATTTTTTGTCTTTTATCTTGAGCTTTGGTGTTGGGACTTGGCTTTCAAAATTTTTATTTGTAAAAGTAATAGTCCGATTAATAAAATTTCCTAGATTTGCAACAAGTTCATTATTAATTCTTTCTTGGAAATCTGACCAGAGAAATTCTGTATCTTTTGTTTCTGGTATAAGATATGCCATATAATATCTCCAATATTCTGGTGAAAGATCTGCTTTGGGAAGGTTTTCACAGAAAACTCCTCTATTGCTACTTTTAGAAAATTTCCCTCTTTCATAATTAAGATATTGCACACCTACAACATTATATGGGAGATTGAACTCTTTATGAGCAAGTAGTAATCCTGGGAAAAAAATTGTGTGAAAAGGAATATTATCTTTACCTACAAAATGATATATTTTTGCTTTGGGATCTAACCAGTATTGTTTCCATTTTGTTTTATTCCATTCTTTTGTACTTGAGATATATCCTATTGGAGCTTCTGCCCAAACATACCACACAAATTGTTCATATCCTTTTATTGGAACTTGGATACCCCATTTCAAATTTCTTGTGATACATCTTGGTTTTAGACCATCGCGAATCCATGCTAAAGCTAAATTTTTGACTTGCGGACGTAATTGTTTATTTTTTTCTAACCATTTCTCTATCTTTGAAGATAGTTTTTCTAAGTCTAAAAATAAATGCTGGATTTCTTTAAACTCTATTTTTGTTGAACTACAAACTTTACATCTTGCTTTAAGTAGTTTTTCTGGATCCAAAAGTGTTCCACAATTTTCACATTGATCACCTCGAGCATTTTCATAGCTACATTTTGGGCAGGTTCCCTCAATATACCTATCTGCAAGTTCTCTTTTACAAGAGAGACAATAAGGGAGTTTTACCTTTTTTTCAATGATATATCCATTTTTGTAGACAACTTTTAGAAATTCATTACTTGTTTCGTGATGAATTTTTTTACTGCTCCTTGAAAAATTATCATAACTTATTTCAAACCAATCATAAATTTCTTTATGAATTTTGTAAAAGAAATCACAAAGCTCTTGCGGAGTCACCCCTTTTTGTTGTGCTGCTATCTCACTTGCTGTTCCATGCTCATCTGTTCCCCCAATAAAAACCGTATCATAACCAGCTAAACGGCAATACCTTGCAAATACATCTGCAGGATAATGAGAACCAACCATATTTCCTAAATGTGGGACATTATTTGTATAAGGAAGAGCCGCAGTGATAAGTCTTTTTTCTTTAATCATCTCCTTTAAAGAATATTAGCTGTTTTAAATAGCTTTCTAGACGCCAAAATTATCTTGAAGAAAGAGAAGCATGTTTTTATTCCCTAAGATTTCAAAAAGTATTTTTGCCTGTTGTGAAGCACCTTGATTCATGCATGCGTGTGCACAGGCTTCCATTCTTTTTGTATCCTGAGAAAATTTATAGAAATATGCAGCATCTGAAAAACGACCTTGCTGGGATAACCAATCCCCAGAAGCTAAAAGCTCTTGTTTCAAGTTTGCTTTCGCAAAAGTTTTTGCAGCTTCTTCATACATGCCTTTTTTAAACATCACTGTCCCTGCTTCTATACAAGTTTTTTTTCTAATACTTTCTGGTATTTCTACATTGTCTACCCCTTTTGTCATGAGAAGTTTTGTTATTATGCCATATTCCATCCTTTTTGTATCTCTTTTCAGATTCAAAAGGATTCCTATGCTCTAAGATAGCTTTTTAAAGTGAAGCTCTTCTTTTTGTTTTATGGAAGATGTAGAAACATTGAGTAGAAAATTTGATGAAAAAATGAAAAAACTCTGCCGCCATGAATATGTGCATTTTACTGATAGAGGTAATTCTGCGATTTTCCTTGCTTTGCATATTGCGAAAAAAATAAATCCAAAACAAGATATTCTTATTCCTGATCAAGGAGGATGGTTTTCCTACAAAGGCTATCCTCAATTTTTTGATTTAAATATTGTTGAAGTAAAAACAGACTATGGAGTTATTGATTTAAAAGATTTGAAAAAGAAAGCAAAATATGCATCTGCATTTATTTTTTCTTCTTTTGCAGGATACTTCGCTGAACAAGCCTTACGAAAGATCAGCACTATTTGCAAGAAAGCTGGCTGTCTTGTTATTGAGGATGCATCTGGAGCAATAGGAGATAGGAAACTTTGTAATGGAGGATATTCTGATATCATTGTAGGAAGTTTTGGAAAGTGGAAACCAGTAGAATGTGGATATGGGGGCTGGATTTCTATGAATCATAAAGAGTTTTTTGATGTGGCAAAAGAGGCTATGTCTATTACAAAAATTCACCCTCAATTTTATCAAGAGATAGGTGAAGCATTAAAAAAAAATAAAATAAAGAAACTCCTTGTTTTACAAAAAAAAGTAAAACAAGACCTTAAAGACTTTGAAATACTTCATAGAGATAAAAGAGGTTTAAATGTTGTTGTGAAGTTTGATCCAAAAGTTCTTCAATACTGCCAAGAGAAAAGCTATCCTTATGTTCTTTGCCCGAGTTACATCAGAGTGAATGAAAATGCTATTTCCATTGAATTGAAAAGGCTCTCTTTCTAAGTTACATTTATATATCAGGAAATTTTATTTTTTTCTATGAATTTTATCCGAAAAATTGTAGATGGAAAAAGAGACGAATGGGTGCAAAGACAATTTACTCGTTATGGAAAAGGATTGTATGAACAAAAAGCTGTTGTTCAGATTATTAAAGGAAAAAAATTATCAAGTATTTCTACAGGCTTTGAGTTCTCAGGTGAATTTGCATATCAATTGGCAGAAACGATTCAAGGAAAAACGCATGTTACTGGGGGAGTTATTACTACACAAAAACTTACTGAAAGTGAAGCAGGTGTTCCTTTTTCTGGGATGAAACAGTTTGCTGGTGTGAAGACATTTCTTATTGATGCTGAGCTGACAAAAAAACAGGTTCAAGATCTTCTTACTAAATTTACTTCTGCATTAGTATTATTATCTTTTAAAACAGATGAGGGAGAATTGAAGACAAAAGTAAAGAATCCTAAATCCGCAAAGGCAACAAATAAAGAAAGTGAAGAATTACCTAAAGCAGATTTTTGTAAATTTAAAACAAAAGATATGAGTATTGTTGAAGATTTTGCTTTTGATGTGCCAAAGGGTTTTACAAAAGTTCTTATCGCACATAGTTTTGATATTACTGATTTAGAAATCCCCAAGGAGTATGAAAAAGACTTTGTTACAGCACGTTTGCATGCCATCCGAAGAGGAAAATTAATAAGGGAGATTCACCTAGATGGGAAGAAGCTTGTTAAAGAATATAAGCTGTAGAGGTGAAAGATGACTTTTTTTGAAACGATAAAAAAGATTTGTAAAGCAGTTTATGTTATTATTGTTTCTTTCTTTGAGGCTCTCACTGTTTCCTTCTATAAAAATGTGAAAAAAAGATATGAAAAACCCAGCAATGAATATGTTGAGGTCAAAGTTCCTCAAGGGTATAAGGATAAAAAAATTGAACCTGAATATAAGGATCTTTCTGAAACAGGTGAATTCTCTGATTTTACAGGATTTCCAGGCCTAAAATAGTCATCCCTTAGTAATAACTAAAACAAAATATTTATAAAATGATCTCTACTCAAAAGAGGTATGGTTAGAACTAAAATCAAATGCCTTGGAAGATTTAGTGAATTTAGGGAATATCTTTTTAGTGACTCTTTTGAGATGGCTGTAGAAGGAAGGACTAGAATTTCTTCAAGAGATCTTCGAGAGCTTTGGGATCTTGTTGATAATGATATTTACTCTTATGATACGAAAGACCCTTATTTTGCTTCAACTGTAGAGAACTTTGCAAAAGTGATTAATTCTAAATTTTGAGAGATTTATCTCTCAAAATTATTCTCTTTCTCTTTTTTGTTCCGTTTTCTCTTTGCAAAACTCTTTTTTTCTCATAATTTTTTATAGCTCACGCTAGTTCAGATAATTCTTTTTAGCTGGATCAAATTATACACAAAGCAATTCATGAATTGCTGTGTAAATACTCTATGCAACTCTGTATAGTGAGTATGTCCTCCATTGAGGACATTCTTGATCACTGCAAATGGTCTTTCTCCTACGCAACGAATCCTTGCTATTCTTTTATTTCTAAGACTCTCTCTAATGTTTAGTTTTCTTCCTCTCACTCCTCTATCCATTGTTGCATTTCCTTTTGCCTGAGTTTTTGCACCAAAATATCCCTTATCTCGATAGACAATTTCATCTTCCTTTGCAAGGTCGATTTGATTATCATGAACCTTTGCTGTTGTTACAGCAAAGTCTGAAATAAATCCATTGCCTAACTCTACTTTATTATGGAACTTATACCCAAAGTAATTTTTTCCATTTTTCTGTGTCCATGTTCCATCTTCATTTCTCGTTGTGGATTGTCCACGCCCACGATCTATTTTATCCTGGTATTTGTTTTTCCTGGATTTGCAGTGATAAAACTTGCGTCCTGAATAACCCCTTTGGAATATTGTATACCTTTATCTTGAATTTGGCGATTCAATTCATTCCAAAGAACATCATGTAAATTATTTTCAGAGAGATACTCTCTGAATCTCCAGATGGTGGTATGATCTGGAATATTCTCAGGAAACCCAAGAAATCTTTGAAAAGAAATGCGATCGACAATCTGATACTCTACTTCTTCATCAGCAATACCGTACAAGTGCTGAAGAATCAGCACTTTAAACATCATAATAGGATTATAAGAAGGTCTGCCTTTGCCTCCACGACGAAAAAATAACGTTTGAAAGCGAGACCAATCAATAAGACCATCAAAGATCTGAAGTTTATCACCCCTTTTTTCTAATTGTTCATATGCCAGTTTTATACCAAATTGTTTGAAAGAACCACTCATAATACCACCTCAGCAAAGCTGAAGTGTCAAGAGCTTAAAGCTCTTATGAATTATGCAAAGTTCTCAATAGTGATAAAGTTATTGAGATTATTGGAGGTTATACTCTTTCTAAAGAGAGAGAATGTTTTGTGAAAAACTTTTAGTTACTTTACTGCTTCTCGAATATCAGAAGCTTTTATTGTTTTTCTTCCTGCATGATTTGCCAAGCGAATTGCTTTTTGCCCAATTTCTTCCGCTTTTGCCTCGAGAACTTCAATTAAACGTTCTTTTGCATCATCTGCAACTCTCTCAGCACCAGCTTTTTTCAAAAGCTTTTCCATTGCTGCTGCGGGTAAAATCGTCTTTCGTACATTCATTTTCTTTCTTTTTTTAGTTTCTCTATTTTATAAAGATTATCCTCTGAAAAAAGATATCCTATAGTCTCTAGAATATAGGTTTACGAAACCTTTATAAGGAGCCTCATTTTTCTGCATTGAATTAAGATGCATATCGGAAGGTTGCATTTAATACTACTCTATAAGAGATTGTTCACAGCAAAACTGTCGAACACAGAACTGAGGTTCTGCTTCTCAAAAAGGCGAGTGCAGGTTCGACGTCTCTAAACCTGCTGTCTGCGAAGACAAGTCAAAAATAGATACGAAAAAATCGTATGGGAAAAAAACATCATCCTAGGAGAGGAAGTTTACAATTTTGGCCGCATGCTCGAAGTAGTAAGCACGCTCCACGTGTTCGAAGCAAAGTTGATTCTAAAGATAAAAAAGTTCTAGGTTTCTTAGGCTACAAAGTAGGAATGACTCATATGATTCAGAAAGAAACAAATCCTAATTCTCATAGAAAAAATATGGATATTTTTACTCCGGTTACCGTGATTGAATGCCCACCATTAAAAATTTATTCTGTTCGTTATTATGCACAAAATGAAGATGGTGATTTAAAACTTATTTCTGAACTATTCTCTAAGAAGTGGGATAAAGAATTAGGCAGGAAGATTCGAGGGTCTAAAAAAGATAATAAAGTTCCTGAACATTTTGATGCTATTAAAGTTAGTGTTTATACACAGCCTAAACTTACAGGCTTAGGAAAAAAGAAACCAGATATGCTTGAGTTTTCTGTCGGTGGAAAAGATCTCCAAGAAAAATCTGCATTTGCACAAAGCCTTCTAGATAAAGAAATTAAAGTTTCTGATGTTTTCAAAGAAACACAATATGTTGATATTCACTCTGTTACAAAAGGAAAAGGATTTTCCGGTGTTGTGAAAAAATTCGGTGTCAAACCATTGCAACATAAAGCAGAAAAAGCACGAAGAAAAGTAGGAACACTTGGATCCTGGCATCCAAATAAAGTACTTTACAGTGTTGCACAATGTGGAAAATGGGGATATCATTTACGAACAGAGTATAATAAAACTACCCTCAAAATAGGAACGAATCCTACAGATATTAATCCTAAAGGTGGATTTGTCCGCTATGGTTTTGTGAAGAGTGATTATCTTCTTGTAAAAGGATCTGTTGCAGGAGCGACAAAAAGACCTATTGCACTTTCAGAAGCAATTCGTGTGAAAAAGAAATTGCATACAAAACCAATTAGTTATATTAGTGTGGAGTCCAAACAACGATGAAAACATCAATTGTAGGAATGGATGGGAAAAAAGGAAAGGAAGTTACTTTACCCCGGCAATTTTCTGAAGAATTTAGACCAGATCTTATCAAGAAGGCTGTACTCGCACAACAATCTCATAATATTCAAGCATATGGAACAAAAGAAGGAGCTGGACTACGACAATCTGCTTTTATTACAAAAAGAAGAAAGCATTACAAAACTACTTATGGTCGAGGGCAATCAAGAACTCCAAGAAAAGTACTTTCTCGAAAGGGAATGAATTTTCATTATGTGGGAGCAGTTGCACCAAACACAGTTGGTGGAAGAGTTTCCCACCCGCCTAAAGCAGCAAAAATTTGGGATCTTAAAATAAATGTTCAAGAGCGAAGAAAGGCAATTCGAAGCGCTATTGCTGCAACAATGAATGCAGCACTTGTCAAAAGACGAGGACACACTACAGAATCATTTGTTGTTGAGAATACAATTGAAGATCTTAAAAAAGCAAAAGATATCCATGATTTCCTTACAAAAGCAGGACTTGAAAAAGAATTAGATCGAATTGCTATAAAAAAGATTAGGGCTGGAAAAGGAAAAAATAGAGGAAGACCCTATAGAAAGAAAAAAGGGCCTCTTCTTGTTGTTTCCAAAAAATGTGCTCTTATTACTGCAGCAAGAAACCTTCAAGGTATCGATGTATGCACAGTGAAAGATTTGAATGCAGAATTGCTTGCACCAGGAACAGATGCAGGGCGATTGACTCTTTGGTCTGACAAAGCATTGGAAATTATGGAAAAAGAAGCATTATTTTATACTCAAACAAAAAAGGAGACTAAGAAATGAGTATAGAAACATTCGCAATACTGAAACATCCTTTAACTACTGAGAAGAATGTAAAGCTTATGCAGAATGAAAACAAACTTGTTTTTGTCGTTGATAGAAGAGCAAGCAAAATTGAAATCAAAAAAGCTGCAGAGGAATTATTCAAAATCAAAATAACCAAAATCAATACATGTATCCTCCCTTCTGGGAAGAAAAAAGCATATTTAAAACTTTCAGCTGAAACACCAGCTATTGATGTAGCAACTCAGCTAGGATTACTCTAACATGGGAAAGAGGCTTATTACACAACGTCGAGGAAGAGGAACATCTACTTATAGAGCTCCAAGTCATCGATACTATGGAAAAATTAGCTATAGAGCTTATGATGATACTGAAAGAAACTCTGTTGTGTATGGAACTATCCAAGATCTTATTGATTGCCCAGGGCATATGGCTCCTTTGGCAGAAATAAAATATGATACAAAAGAAGTTGTCCTTATTTCTGCACCTTTGAATGTTAGGGTTGGAGATATTGTTGCTTCTGGTGCAAGTGCTCCTGTACAAACAGGAAATGTTCTTCCTTTGAAAAATATCCCTGAAGGAACTGCAATTTATAATTTAGAATGTAGACCTGGAGATGGAGGAAAACTTGTACGAACTGCAGGTGTTTTTGCACGAGTAGTTGGAAAAGTTGAAAATGGAATTATTGTCAAATTACCTTCACGAAAACAAAAGACATTCACTGGAGAATGCCGAGCAACTATTGGAATCATTGCTGGAGATGGAAGGATTGAAAAACCTTTCTTGAAGGCAGGAAAGAGAATGCATGCTATGAGAGCAAGAAACAAACTCTATCCACAAACTTCAGGAGTTGCTATGAATGCTGTAGATCATCCATTTGGATCTGGAAGAGGAAGACATGCAGGGAAACCTAAGACTCCTCCTCGTTGGGCTCCAGCTGGAAGAAATGTAGGATTAATTAGAGCACGAAGAAGTGGGAGAAAACGATAAATGGCACGTAAAGAATTTACTTATCGAGGAAAAACAGTAGAAGAGCTTAAAGCTATGGATATAAAAGAGTTTGCAAAACTTATTCCCTCACGACAAAGAAGAAGCCTTGAAAGAGGATTTACTGAAATGCAAAAAAGATTACTCATAAAAATAAAAAAAGTAAAAGAAGGAAAATATAAGAAGCCTATTAAAACACATTGCCGAGATATGATTATTATCCCAGAAATGGTTGGCCTTATGGTTCATGTACATACAGGAAAAGGATACACTCAAATTGAGGTATTGCCAGATATGCTTGGGCATTATTTAGGAGAATTTACACTTACAAGAAACAGAGTCTCACACTCCGCACCAGGAATTGGTGCAACAAAGTCTAGCTCTGCTGCATCTGTGAAATAAAAATGGAAGACACACAACATATTGCATCTGCAAGAGGAAATAATATAGGTATCTCTAGAAAGTTTGCTGTTGAAGTTGCAGGTTTTCTTCGAGGAAAAAATCTTGCTGATGCGAAGAAAAAAATGGAAGATGTTATTGCATTGAAAGTTGCTGTTCCATTCAAAAGATATCATATGGATCTTGGCCACAAGAGAGGACCAATGGGACCAGGGCGATTTCCTGCAAAAGTTGCAAAGGAAGTATTGCTCTTATTGAAGTCTGCAGAAATGAATGCACAAAATAAAGGGCTTGACATTGATAGTCTTTATGTCTCTCATATTGTTGCAAACAAAGGAAATACACAAATGAAGGCAGGTCGACAACGTGGAAGACATGCAAAAAGAACTCATATTGAAATAGTACTTAAAGAAAAAGAGAAAAAGAAAAAAGTAGAAAAGAAAAGTGAACCAAAGGAGAAAAAAACCAAATGATTGAGCGAAAATTTGTTAGTGAGAAAATGCGAGAGTATTTAGTCAACGAATATCTTTACAAAGAATTAGGGCCTGGAAAATACAGTTCATTTGAAATAAAAAGAACTCCATTAGGAGAAAGAATTATTATTTATACTGCACGACCTGGACTGATTGTTGGAAAGGGTGGAGAAAATATTCGAGATCTCACAAAAGTCTTCAAAACAAAATTTAAAATGGAGAACCCTCAAATTGAAGTTGCAGAAATTTCCAATCCTAATATTGATGCCCAAACTATGGCAGAACAAATTGTTACAACTTTAGAAAGATTTGGTCCTAAAAGATTTAAATCAGTTGGATATAAAACTTTACAAAGAATTATTGATGCTGGTGCAATGGGAGCAGAAATTGCTATTGGTGGAAGAGGACTTCCAGGAGCACGAGCAAAGACTTGGAAGTTTTATGCAGGATATTTGAAAAAATCAGGAGATGTTTCTATGTCCAAGGTTGCATATGGGCTGGCTACTGCAAACTTAAAATCAGGAAGCATTGGAATTAAAGTGCGTATCTTACCTCCTCATACTATCTTACCAGATAAACTTACTCTCATTGATCAAGCAAAAATGACTATTCACGTTGAAGAAGTCAAAACAAGTGAAACAGAAGAAGAAAATATTGAGAAAGAAGAAGAAAAAGTTAAAACAAAAAAGAAAACCGTGAAGAAAAAAACAATAAAAAAAACAAAGGATGAACAGGCTAAAAATGAAGATCAAGAATAAGGATATTCGAAAAATGAATAAGCAAGAACAGGAAAATAAGTTACTTGAACTAAAAAAAGATCTTATTAAAATAAATGCTCAAATTGCAGCAGGGACAGTTCCCGAAAATCCAGGAAATGTAAAGAATGTAAAAAAAACTGTTGCACGGATTATGACTATTATGAATGAAGCTACTAAGGAGGAGAAGAAAAAAACCCATGCGTGAGATTTGCTCTAAATGTGGCCTTCCTCAAGAACTCTGTGTTTGCGAAACTATCGCAAAAGAAGAGCAGAAAATTGAGATTAGGCTTGTCAAGCGAAGATTTGGAAAACTCATTACCGTTATTTCAGGCATTGATGACAAAACAATTAATATCAAAGAATTGGCAAAAAAGCTTAAATCAAAACTTGCTTGCGGTGGGACAACAAAAGACAAAAATATTGAACTTCAGGGAGATCATCTTGAGAAAGCAAAAAGATATGTTATCGAAGAAGGTTTTTCCGCAAGCTCCATCACAGTCACTAACGAAGCATATACTTACAAAAAATGAGATCACCAACAAACATCGCCAGGCATGAACTTATTGGCCTTGACGTTGTGGTGGTTGATGCAAACAACAAAAGCTTGATTGGCATTGAAGGCGAAATTGTCGATGAGACAAAAAATACTTTCGTTATTCAAACAAAAATTGGTGAGAAGAACGTGCTGAAAAAAGGTGCAAGTTTCAAAACAAAAATCAACAATCAAGAAATAATAATCAAAGGAGATATTTTGGTCGGAAGGCCAGAAGATAGGATCAAAAAATGAAAAAACAAGCGAAGAAAGATGTTGGAATGGGATTCGTTTCACCTAGCAAGAGCTGTAGTGATACACATTGCCCTTTCCATGGCGATACTAAATTACATGGGAGAGTCTTTGAAGGAAAAGTTATCAAAAAAAGTCCTCATAAGACTGTTAATGTAGAATGGTTAAGAATTGCCTATCTTTCAAAATTTGAGAGATACTCTAAGAGTAGATCACGTGTTAAAGCCCATAATCCTCAATGTATTGAAGCAGAAATTGGTGATACAGTTACTATTGTTGAAACAAGACCTATCAGCAAAACAAAAAAATTCATTGTCGTGAAGGTGCATAAATGAAAGCAATTAGCGGATTCAAAGTACGAGCTCTTCCTATTGGAGCTGAAGTTCCTACTTGTGATAACTCTGGAGCAAAAATAGTTAAGATCATTAGCGTCAAAGGGCATAAAACTGTTCGAAGAAGACTTGCATCTGCAGGTGTTGGTGATCTTGTCAAAGCATCTGTTATCAAAGGAAAACCTGAGATGAGAAAACAAGTTGTCTCTGCAATTGTTGTTCGACAGAAAAAGGAATTTAAGAGGCCGAATGGAACTCGTATTAAATTTGAAGATAATGCAGTTATTGTATTAAAAGACGATAAAGGAAATCCAAAAGGAACAATCTTTAAAGGGGCTATTGCAAAAGAAGCTGCTGAAAGATGGCCTGGTATTTCAAAAGTATCAAGTATTGTGGTATAAAAAATGAAACTCAAATGGTCAAAACATTGGAATGCAAGTAAACGTCCAAGCAAGCAGAGAAAATATAGATATAATGCTCCTCTGCATGTGCAACATACTTTTTTGGCAGCACATCTTAGTCCAGAACTTCGAAAGAAATACACTACTCGAAGCTTTACTCTTCGAAAAGGAGACAAAGTAAAAATCCTTCGAGGGCAACACAAGAAAAAAACAGGAAAAGTTAGTAGGATTTTGATTAAAAGCCAAAAAATCTATATTGAAGGTATTGAACTTAGCAAAAAAGATGGAAGCAAAGTTTTGATTCCACTTGACCCTTCCAACCTTATGATTACAGAATTGGATTTAACAGACAAAATAAGAAAAGCAAAAATTGAAAATAAGAAAACTCAGGAGAAAAAATAATGGTTAAAAATCATTTATCACGATTGACAGCACCAGTAAGCTGGGGTGTAAAAAGAAAAGGTATTAAATTTATTACTCGTCCACATGCAGGCGCACACAATTTAAGAGAATCTATTCCACTTTCCCTTGTTATTACTGATCTTTTAAAATTTGCACGAATTAGAAGAGAAACAAAGAAGATTCTCAACGAAGGAAAAATCTTTGTAAATGGAAAAGTTCGAAAAGACCTTGGCTATGCTGTTGGGCTTATGGATGTCATTAGTATTCCTAGTCTAAACCAAGACTATAGAGTTTTTTATGATATTAAAGGAAAATTCAAACTCTCTCCTTTAGGAGATGATGAAAAAGATGTACGAATTGTTCAGATTAAAAATAAAACAATTATTTCCGGAAAGAAAATTCAATTGAATAACTCGGATGGGACTAATATTATTTTAGATAAAGTAGCCAGCTATAAAACAGGAGATACACTTTTTGTTTCTTTAAAAGATGGAAGCATTAAAGACCATGTCTCTTTGAAAAGAGGTGCAAGAATTTATCTTATAGGTGGAACAAAACGAGGAGTTGTAGGAACTCTTGATGATACAAAGGTGAATACTATTGTTGTAAAAACTCCTGAAGGGAGTTTTGAAACTGCAAAAAGATATGCTTTTGCTATTGGAAAAATAAAAACACTTGAGGCATAATCATGAATATTATGAAAGAAATTGGAATTGAAAAAGTTACTTTGAATGTTGGTACTGGTAAGCCTGGTCCAGAATTAGAGAAAGGAAAAATCCTTCTTCAAAAAATATCTGGTTTAAAACCATCTGAAACACTTACTCAAAAAAGAATTCCAACTTGGGGACTACGACCAAACTTAGTTATTGGTGCCAAAGTTACTCTTCGAGGAGAAAAAGCTAAAGAAGTTTTGAAAACTTTGCTCCAAGCAAAAGATAACAGACTTCAAGCAAGATCTTTTGATATACATGGCAATTTTTCCTTTGGAATTAAAGAATATCTTGATGTTCCAACATTGAATTACATTCCAGAAGTGGGAATTCGTGGATTTGAAGTTGCAGTAAGCCTTCAAAGAAAGGGATTTAGAATCAAAAGGAGATCCCTAGAAAAAAGAAAGATTCCTAAAAGACATGCAATTTCAAAACAAGATGCAATTGCATTTGCAAGAAATACTTTGAAAATAACTGTTATTGAAAGAGAGGAGGCAGAAGAATGACTGCAGGCAATTACAAGAAGGTTTTTAAACAGCTTAAAAATAAGCCTGTCAAACTAAAAAAATTCCTTAAACATAATGCTCCAAAACCAAGAAAATTTGGAATTAATGCAAAACCCTGCAAAATCTGTGGAAGACTGGGTGCGCATATACAAAAATATGGACTTGATGTTTGTAGGCAATGTTTTAGAGAAAATGCAAGAAAATTAGGATTCAGGAAATATTACTAAAATGGCAATGAATGACACTTTGGCAGCAGCGTTGAGCAATATACTCAATGCAGAGAAAGTAGGAAAGGCAAATGTTATAGTGAAACCTGTTTCAAAAATCACAAAGGCAGTGCTTGAAATTATGAAAGATAATCATTACATTGGTGCTTATACGATTATTGATGATGGCAAAGGTGGCTTTATTGAAATTAACCTTATTGGTGGTGTCAATAAATGTGGTGCAATTAAACCACGATTTGCAGCAACAGTAAAAGAATATGATAAGTTTGAGAAAAGATTCCTTCCTTCCAAGGATTTTGGAATTATTATCCTCTCTACTTCAAAGGGAATTATGACTCAGGATCAAGCAAAAGAACAAAACCTCGGAGGCAGATTATTAGCATTTGTTTACTAAGATGATAGAAGAAAGAAGACTTCGGAAAGAAATTACTATCCCTGCAGGAATTGAAGTTCATGTAGATGAAATTGTTACTGTAAAGAAGAATACATTAGAAGTCAAGAAAAAACTCTCCTATCCTACTGTAAAACTTAGTAAGAAAGATAATAAGATTATTATTGAGCCTAAAAGATTTACTAAACGAGAAAAGAAAATTATCAATACTTTCAAATCCCACATTGCCAATATGATTAAAGGTGTTGAGGAGCCTTATGAGTACCAATTAAAAGTTTGTTCCAGTCACTTCCCAATGTCTGTTACTATTGAAGGAAAAAAACTTGTTGTAAAGAATTTCCTCGGAGAAAAAGTTCCAAGAAAGGCAGATATTTTGGAAAATACAGAAGTAAAAATTGATGGTGATGTCATTACTATTCATTCCCCTGACAAAGAAATTGCTGGACAAACTGCAGCAAACTTTGAGCAGTGTACTAGAATTACAAATAAAGATAGAAGAATATTCCAAGATGGACTTTGGATTACAAAAAAGAGTAGAGGATAAACATGGTAGAAGCACGATTACTCCAACAAAGAAGAGCAACGAAACTCAAGAAACCTCGTTTCTTAAGACAAGATGCTACTCGAAATAAAAGTTTGAAGAAAACATGGAGAAAGGCTAAAGGAATGCACTCTAAAATGAGAATGCATTTGAAAGGAAGACGAAGATCGCCTTCTCCAGGTTTTGCATCTCCAAAAGCTGTTCGAGGTCTTACTCGACAAGGATTGAAAGAAGTTCATGTTCAGAATTCCAAAGATTTACAGGGATTTGATCCCAAAACACAAATTATTGTTTTTGGAAGAATAGGTTTACGAAATAAAATGTCTCTGCTGAAAATTTGTGCAGAAAAAAAATATCCTGTTTCACAAATCAAGGATGTTTCCGCTTTCATGCAAAAAGTAGAAGCAGACTTTACTACCAGAAAAAATACTAAAAAACAAAAAGAAGACCAAATTAAAAAAGTGAAAGAAGAATCTTTGAAAAAAACCAAGGAAAGTGAAAAGAAAGAAACTCCTGCTGCTACAGAAGCACAAGAAGAAACAAAAAAGGGAGAAAAAAGCGACAAAATTAAGATCTTGGAGAAAAAACAATGAGACTCGGCAATCAAAAAAGAATTAGCGCAGAAATGCTTGGTGTTGGAAAAAGCAAAGTATGGTTTGATACTGAGCACATGACTGAGATTAAAGAAGCTATCACTAAAGGAGATGTTCGCACACTTATCAGAAAAAGAATTATTCAAAGAAGGCCTGAACTAGGGCACTCTCGTGTTCGCGCACGAAAGAGACTTACCCAAAGAAGAAAGGGAAGACAAAAAGGGCAGGGAACAAGAAAAGGAAAGAAAAGCTCACGACTTACTAAAAAAACAGCATGGATGAACCTTGTTCGTGGACAGAGAACTTTCCTTAAAGAACTCAAACTTAAAGGTTTGGTAAGCATTCCTACGTATAGAAATCTTTACTCTAAAATAAAAGGAGGATATTTCAGAAATAAGAGGCATATTAAACTCTATTTAACTGAGCACAAGCTCTTTCAGGAAAAAAATACCAAAAAATGAAAACAAAAAGATTTTTACCATTCAGGAGAAAACTCCAAGGAAAAACTAATTATAGAAAAAGATTAGAACTCCTTAAATCAAATGCTTTGCGAATTGTTGTTCGAAAATCTTTGAAGAACATTACTGTACAAGCTGTAGAGTATCATCCAGATGGAGATAAAACACTTTTTACTGTAACAAGTAAAGATCTCAAAGAATATGGCTGGAAAGGATATGGAAGAAATACCCCAGCAGGATATCTTGTTGGATATCTTTTTGGTATGAAAGCACAAGGGAAAAAAATCCAAGACGCTATTTTAGATCAAGGATTATACCTTACTCGACAAGGAACCATCGCTTTTAGTGTTTTGAAAGGGCTTATTGATTCCGGAATGAAAATTCCTCATGACGCAAAAATCTTCCCACATGAAGATAGAATACTCGGAAAGCATATTTCAGAAGAAATCAGCAAACAATTTAGTGCTGTTAAGGCTAATATCCAAAAGGTGAAATAAATGATAAAGAAAAAACGAAATTATAAAGAAGATAGTTCAGAAAGTGGCATCTCTAAAGATAAGGGTTTTGATAGAGATAGTTGGAAGCCTAAAACAGAACTGGGTAAAAAAGTTAAGAATGGAGATATTAGTACTATTGATTATATCCTAGATAGAGGACTTCCTCTTTTAGAACCACAAATTGTTGATATGTTACTTCCAGGATTACAAGTTGATCTCCTTGAAGTTGGACAATCCAAAGGAAAGTTTGGTGGTGGAAAGAGAAGTATCTGGAGACAAACACAGAAAAAGACTAAGGAAGGAAATAAACCTTCTTTTGCTACTCTTGCTGTTTGCGGAGATGGAAACGGATATGTAGGAATTGGTTTTGGAAAAGCAAAAGAAACTGTTCCTGCACGAGAAAAAGCAACGCGAATGGCAAAACTAAACATTATTAAGATTAAAAGAGGGTGTGGATCGTGGGAATGCGGTTGCGGACAAGCACATTCCATTCCTTTTACTGTTGATGGAAAATGCAGTTCAGCACTCTTCAAACTTATGCCTGCTCCAAAGGGAACAAAGCTTTGTACTGAAAGAGAAGCACAGAAAATTCTTCGCTTTGCTGGAATTAAAGATGTTTATGGAAAAGCACGAGGACAAACACGAACAAAACTCAATGTCATGTATGCATGCTTTGATGCACTCAAACAACTTAGTAAAGTAAAAACTAAAGAAAGACATATCCAAAAATTAGGTATTGTTGGAGGAAGGAATGAATAATATTGCAATCATACGGATTCGAGGAAGAACAGGAGTTAATGGTAAAGTAAATGATACTCTTGATATGATGCGTCTTTACAAACAAAATGGTTGTGTCATTGTTCCTAATAATCCTGTATATCTTGGAATGATCCATCGTGCAAAAGATTATATTACTTGGGGAGAAATTGATAAAGAAACATTTACTCTTCTTTTTACTAAGAGAGCACGAGTTGCTGGAAATAAAGCTCTTACTGATACATACTTAAAAGAACATCTCAAAATGGATGCAAAAACTTTTATTGAAGAGTTTTTTGGGCAGAAGAAAAAACTCAAAGATATTCCTGGATTGAAACCTTATTTTAGACTTAGTCCTCCGAATAAAGGATTTGAAAGATGTGGAATTAAAAAACCATTTAGTATGGGTGGATCTTTAGGATATAGAAAAGATAAAATTAATGAACTTATCAAAAGGATGATCTAAACATGAAACGAAGTACTCCAAAAAAGAAAAATAAAGGATTCCGAGGCTATAAATCCCATGGTTGGGGTAGTAAGAAAAAGCACAGAGGAAAAGGATCTCGTGGAGGAAAAGGAATGGCAGGTACTGGAAAAAGAGCAGACACCAAGAAGCCAACGATCATTAATCTTTATGGAAATGATTACTTTGGAAAGAGAGGATTTATTGTTCCAGCATCAAAACCATATACTGCAATTAATATTCGTGATCTTAATGTTCTTATTGCAAAACATTCTCTTAAAGGAGAAATTAATTTGAAAAAATATGGCTATGGAAAACTTCTGTCAACAGGAGAGCTTCATACAGCTATAAAAATTACTGTAAAACGAGCATCTAAACAATGTATAGAAAAGGTTAAAAATGCTGGTGGATCTATAGTAGTAGAAAATAGTAAAGAATAGAGTTGTATGCACACATGTCCTTCCTGAACACTGTTTTAATGAATTTGCCTGAGGTTCAAAGCCCTCTGCAAAAGAAATTAGGATTTAAAGAAAAGTTACAGTGGACAATGATTACTCTTGTCGCATTTTTTCTCTTAGGTTTAATTCCTTTATATGGCTTAGGAGAAAACTCTCTCGCACAGTTTGAATTCCTTTCTATTATTCTTGGAGCAAGTTTTGGTTCTATTATTTCTCTTGGTATTGGACCACTTGTTACTTCCTCTATTGTTCTTCAACTTTTGAATGGGTCTGGTTTAGTTAAATTTGATTTAAGTAGTGTAGAAGGAAAAAAACGATTCCAAGGCGTGCAAAAATTACTCTCTATCTTCTTTATTATCTTTGAAGCAGGAATTTATGTTTTCATGGGGGGATTAGCACCATCTGCACTTCTTGATCCTTCACAATTTCGAACAATGGAATTTATTCTTATTGGGCAACTTATTGTTGGTGGAATACTTATTATGTTTATGGATGAGATCATTAGTAAATGGGGATTTGGCTCGGGTATATCTCTCTTTATTGCAGCAGGAGTTGCATCCGAAATTATGATTCGAGCATTTAGCCCATTAACTACAGCAGGAACATTTGCATTTGGTACAAGCCAAGATGCTGTAGGAAAAGTTTGGGTCTTTATTTCCTCTCTTGCAAATCAAAATCCTACAGGCGCAATACTTGCACTCTCTTCTATCCTAGCAACCATTCTTATTTTCTTTGTTGTTGTCTATGTACAGGCAATGAAGGTAGAAATTCCTTTATCCTTTGGAAGAATTCGAGGACATGGTATTCGATGGCCGCTCAATTTCCTTTATACTTCTAACATTCCCGTTATTCTTATTGCAGCATTGCTTGCAAATGTACAACTCTGGGCACGACTTTTAGAAAAATGGGGACATCCTTTGTTAGGAACCTATTCTGGTTCAAGTCCCGTTTCTGGATTTGTTCTTTGGATTACTCCACAAAATCTTGTACAAGCAATTATTACAGGAAGTCTTACTTTTAGTCATCTTGCACAAGCATTAGTCTATTTGCTTTTCATGGTGGGAGGAGCAATTATCTTTGGAATCTTTTGGGTGCAAACTTCTGGAATGGATGCAAGTGCACAAGCACGAAATATGCTTAACTCTGGGTTGCAAATTCCAGGTTTCCGAAGAGATCAAAGAGTTCTCGAAGCAATTCTTGATAGGTATATTTTCCCATTAACTGTTATGGGTGGAGCAGCTGTAGGAATCCTTGCTGCAAGTGCAGACCTTATGGGGGCGCTTACACAGGGAACAGGAATTCTTCTTGCTGTTATGATTATCTATAAACTCTATGAAGAGATTGCAAATCAGCACATGATGGATATGCATCCAGCACTTGCAAAAATAATGACGAAGTCGTAAGTCTTAAATAGTTCAAATATTTCTTTTCTTTCTATGAGTTTTATTGATTTTTTAAATCCTGTATTGAATCCAACTCTTGGGCCACTGATGAGTATTCCTAATCCCTGGAATCTTCTTTTTCTGAGTCTTCTCATTACTTTAGTTATGACACTTTTGTATAAATTTTTGACTGATCAAAAGTTGATGAAAGAGTTAAAAGATGACATGAAAGAGCTACAAAAAGAAATGAAAATGCTTAAAGATAATCCTGAAAAGATGATGGAAGTGCAAAAGAAAGCAATGGAAAAAAATATGAAATATCTTTTCCAAAGTTTGAAGCCTACTCTTATTACTTTTATCCCCATCCTGATTATTTTTGAGTGGATTCGACAATACTATCTAGGCATAGGAAGTCCTGATGTACTCTTTGGTTTAAGCTGGATTTGGATTTATATCTTAGCCTCTATTCTCTTTAGTTTAGGACTGAGAAAATTATTGAAAGTCTATTAAAAGATCCTACTTACTAAATCATTTTTTTGTATTTGCCCTTCTTTTAGAACTTTTGCATAGTACCCTCTTCTTTCTGTCATTACTCTTCTAAACTCTTGCCATTTTGACGTGCCTATATACGGAAGAAGTTTTAAATTTCCACAAGGTGTTGCTCTTTCTGAGATTTCTACTTCTATCTCACCAAGTTGATATCTTGCACCTATAACAAAATCAGAGTATGCAACTCCTTTAGTGGTAATATTTTCTCCAATATCTCCAGCTTGTACAGGCCATCCTTCCTGGTTGAATGTTTCTATCATCTCTAAGGGCATAATTAGAAGTGCTCGACTGAGACTACCATGAAGCTTTTCTTGTCTATATCGATTAAAATCGCCTATAATGCCATGAGGTGTAACTCTTGCAGATTCTACTGCATGTTTTGGGAGACCCCTTTCACCTTCTCTTTGAGGCTTTACATTTACTTGATAAATATAGGCATTCATTCTTTAGAAAATATTTTATTGCGTTCTTAAATATTTCTATCATGAACTAACTAGAAAAGATTCCAAACGTTGCATTCTTTTCTTGAAATACCTTTCTCATTAGTTCTGTTTTTATTTTTACTGAGTGTGTACGTAAACCAATGTTGAATGCACTTTCTTGATTTTCAAAAATAGCTTCATCTACAAAGATAGGAATAGACTCTTTATGCCCAAAAGGAGGGACTGCACCTATCTGACAGCCTGTTTTCTCCAACACTTCTTCAGGTGTTGCCATACGTGTTTTTCCTTTTGACCAAGACTTTTTTTCTGCGACTGCTTTTATGTTTACTTTCTTATCTGCTGGGACATCAACAATAAGCCATTCATTATTTCCATTTGTCAGAACGATTGCTTTAATGCCTTGTTTAAGTTCAAAACCACGGGTTTTTGCAGCATCTTCACTTGTCAGAACTGGTTCATGTTCTAGATATGTAGGTTCTATCCCACACTCTTTAAATAATGTTTTAATACGCTCTACTTCTTCCATTCCCATAGATTAAAGGAAAAAAATGAGTCTTATATAGCTTTCTTTATTTTAGGCTTGTCCGGAATGGCTCCTTTAGGAGCCAAAGAATAAGCTGCCTTATTCTCTGTAGTATTTCTAAATTGTAAATAAGAATGTGCCATGCAATTTCTCTTTTCTTCATATGTGGTTCTTTGCTTCTTAATGCAATCAGTCTTCTGTGTTTGATTGCATTAAACACCGATTCAACTCTACATCTTCGATTATACTCGGGATCTTTTATCATACATTTCTTC
>DUFP01000017.1 GCA_013331795.1 Nanobdellota archaeon | reverse complement strand
TGCCGGTTCTGCTCTAGAAATCTATGCACATGTTCCTAGTGATTGGTCACAAAGACAATATATTTCTGATGCGATTTCTGAAGAGAAATTAATAGCCCATGCTTTACCTTTAACACAAGAATCTTTTGATGCTTTGGAAAAAAGAAATGGCGAGACAAAAGATGGAATACGATTAGTTACCGTTATGGATCATGCACAAGCACAAAAATGGAAGTTTGGAGAACAAAGTATTGATGAAGCTCTAGAAAACCCTCATGTACAAGCTTTTCTTGGTGGAGGAGAGCAAGCAGAAGCTTATCTTGAAGTACATCAAAAAGTGCATGGAAATAAAATTTATGTTTGGCATTCTAATGATTTAGGCAATGTTCCTGTAGCGCGCCCTTTGGTGCTGTTCAGTGGTTACCTCTATAGCTACTTCAGCTTCTTTAACGGTAGGCGGGTTCCCGGGGTACGTCGTGCGAGCGTGAGCGAGCCAGTACGCGCTGGAGGCGCTCCGCGCAAAAATATTTCTATTGAAAACCTTATTGAAGATGTAAATCTATCAGATAAAGTAAAAGACTATATCCAAAGGAATTATAAATGATTTTTTCATTATTTTAGCAATAACTTCTATCCAGATTGTAGTCTTCCAAGCCTTTAAATATCTCCTTCACTTTTCTTTTTTTATGGAAGAAAAATTCATCTTAGTAAACTTACATGAAAAGAAATCAAAAGATATTGCAACAGTTATGAGTAACGAAACTGCAAGAAAGATCTTAGATTTTCTTACAGACAAAGAAAATATTTCTCCAAGCGAATTATCTAAAAAATTAGACATCCCTATTAATACAATCACCCATGCACTAAAATTATTAGAACAAGAAGGCTTCATTATCCGTGCAGATCACGCATGGAGTGAAAAAGGAAAGAAGGTATTTCTCTACTCCTTAACAAAAAAAATGATCCTCATTGTTCCCAAAGGCTATGACTGGAAAGAATCGCTCAAAAAAATACTCCCTCTCGCATTAATCGGTGCAGCACTTTCCTTAGCCTTGCGAATCTATTCCTATACGCAAAAAACAGCAATGAGCGCAGAAAGCATGGTCTCAGAAAAATCTTTGGCATTGGAATCTCTTGTAACTGACACAACACAAGAAGTAACGGTAAACCCATTCACACTCCCAGAACAAGCTTGGCTCTATACAATAGCACTTACTATCGCATTCATCCTAATCCTATTCATTATAGATCTACGGAGGAAACGAAAATGAAAAAGATGATAGCATTTCTGTTCGTACTTATGCTTCTACCTTCTCTAGCATCCGCAATTATGGCACCAGAAAGTTTTGGCTTTTACGGACAGAATCAATATTATTATGTAAGCTTTGACGCAGAGGGTGAAGCAGCAGTCTTCGCTCGAATCGAACTACAAAATACAGAGAATCTGACAGAATTTTCTATGAAGATACCTGGAGAAGATATTGATCTCATAAATATTGTCCAAGAGTATTATGAGTATGAGCAAGAATGTTCTTCTTGGGAAGAAACTGCCACTTCTTCGCAAGAGGGAACAGAAGTTTCTACAAAAACTTGTACCGATTATATTTCCTATCCAGTCTATCCGCCAAAATATGCACAAGTTGCCTATACTTTAGGGGAGTCTGATGGCATGACCAGTGTCGCAATGCAAATCCCGCAGCAAGATCAAGAAACTTTGTATCTCATTCTCTATTACAAAACAGCAGAATATGTAGAGAAAAACCTAGCTGTGTATGAATTCAATTTTGAAACACTAGAAAATAAATACGATACAAACTCTCTTCGTGTAAGTGTGGATCTTGCTGAAGACTTATATCTTTCTGGAATTAATTCTGGAATTGACTATGAAGCAAGAGGCATCACTGCAGAATCTGCAGACTTAGCAAAAGTTGCATCCTATATCTCATATGTGGACACTGGCTATACAGAAACAGCATCTTCTTTAGATCCCTACGAAACATTTACAGTAGATGGAGAATATGCAAAATCTTGGTGGGCTCTGCATTGGGGCAAAGTGCTTCTTGGAGTCTTAGGATCTCTTCTTTTGATTGGAGCAAGCATTATAGCTGTAAGGCGAGCAACAAGAAAAAATAAGAAGTTGACAATTCCATTACTTGTTGGCCTTGCTTCAGCAATTGTTCTTTTAGGAACATGGCTAGGCTGTTCATACATTTTGAACAACTGGTATTATGGTTGGTACGGATCCACCATGCAATTATTAGTAATGCTCTTAACCCTCCTAATGAGCATTGTTTTATTGCTTGGCCCAGGACTTTACTTTGGAATAACAGAAGGTGCAAAAATTGGCTTTATGACTTTTGTCACAACAGTACTAGCTCTCTTTATTTTGGGAATAATTACTGTCTGTGTCTTTCTTTTTTTCTTTAGTCCAAGCCCTGGACCTATGTATTATTAATTTTTTTATCTTTTTACTGGAATCCCTCTGATCCAATAGTTCGAAGAATATGTTTTATTTTTTCTATAGTGACTTGTTGTGATTTTTTATCAGACATACGTACAAAACTGAGAAGCAAATCTATAAGTGCTTCTTCATTTGCATATTTTAATGTAAATCCATCTGTAATAAAATAAAATCGAAAGCCTTTATATTTTAATTCCTTTATGACAATTCCTCCAACATGTGCTAATTCTTTTCCTTTATAGGGATGATTTGCAGTATCTTCTATAAGATCAAAAACTTCTGAGGCCTCTTTTTTAAATCTTTTTTCAATTTCTTCAAAGAGACTTTTTACAATCTCTATTTTTGCCATCGTTCAGCATGACGTTTTCTTGCTTCTTCAAGAGAAATAGTATTTTCTGAAGACAGAAGAAATTCTCGTAGTTGTTCTTTAACGGCCATTTGATATAATCTCCTAACGATATCATCATAGCTGTCTTTTTTAGATCCAAATGTACTAATTAATTCCTTTGTCTCTTCATCGATTTGTATAGTTGTTGCCATTCTATAGCATCTATAGTAACTATAGTATATAAAAGTTTCGCTTGGACAAGCCTTGGACAAATCCCTACCCTTTATTACAGCCTATAAGTCAAGAATTCAGGCAGCTGGACACACGGACACGTTGGCACTGCCCCCGCGCCAGCTTTAAATAGGCTCTGCCAATATATTCTAAGCAATGATAAAAGAAAATTAACAAAGTAAATCCCATCGAATTCGAGGGGTTTAAACTGGTTGAATAATGAAAGTAACCGTGTCAGATTTGATACGTTTAGAAATAAAAAAGAAGGCAAACAATGACAAAGATCTCTAAAATGGACGTTTTAAATAAAGAAATAAGTCTTTATAATAAAGATAATGAAGATTACATTTCTCTAACTGATATTGCGAGATATAAGAATGCTGAAGAGCCTAAAGATGTTGTCAGAAATTGGATGCGTGCAAAAAGCACAATAGAATTTTTAGGATTATGGGAAAAAATAAATAATCCTTTGTTTAAAGGGATCGAATTCGACTCCTTTAAAAATGAAGCTGGTTCAAATGCATTTGTATTAGCCCCACAAAAATGGATCGAAAAAACAAATGCAATAGGAATTATTTCAAAAAGTGGAAGATATGATGGTGGCACATATGCACATAAAGACATAGCTTTCGAATTTGCATCATGGATTTCTGCAGAATTCAAACTTTATTTAATCAAAGAATTTCAACGCTTAAAAAATGAAGAAAGCGAAAGAAAATCATTAGATTGGGATATAAAAAGAAATTTAACAAAAATAAATTATAGGATTCATACAGATGCTATAAAAAATAATTTGATCCCAGAAAAGATTACACCTAGTGAAGAAATGCTCATCTACGCATCAGAAGCAGATATTCTTAATTTAGCCCTTTTTGGTTCGACAGCAAAGGAGTGGAAAAATAAGAATCCTAAGCTGGAAGGGAATATGAGGGATTATGCAGATGTATCTCAATTAGTGTGTTTATCAAATTTAGAGAATCTCAATGCTTTATTCATAAAAGAGAAACTAGACAAAAAAGAACGTCTAAAAAAGCTAAACCAAATAGCAATAGAACAAATGACCCTCCTTACAAAAGATACAGCAGTAAAAAGATTAGAAGGAGGCAAAAAATGACAAAAATATCTAAAGATACACCCTTAGCCGAACTCACGCTAAGAAAATACGAAAAGCCCTATACCATGTCAAGAAGAGACCTTATGAGAAAGATTTGTCTTTCTACAGGTTTATTACAACCAGGAGATTCAAGAGATAGTATTGTAGATATTTTTCAAATACTCATAGAAACAAAAACAGAAATGTCTTGTGAAGAAATCCAAGAGGCCGTGATTGCAAAGCGTAAAGAAGAAAAACTTCCATTAAATGGCATTGCTGCTTCCAATATAAGAAGACAAGTAAAAAGATTAAGGGATATCTATTTTGTAGAAAAAGTACGAAATAACTATCGCATTCAGGAAAATGAACAATTATCTGTATTATTTACAGAAAAAATTGAAAAGTTTTATTTAGCAGGAATTATTGCAAGGGTGAAGGAATACTTACAAGAGCTTGAAAAATGATATACGAACCACGAGAAGAGGATATCTCAAAATGTATGGAGCTTATTTAAAATGACAAAGGAATTGATGCCTAAAGAAAAAGTTACTGACTTTCTTATTTATACTACTTCTGAAGGAAATGTGAAAGTTGAAGCATTCCTGCATAATGAGAATGTTTGGCTTACTCAAGATAAAATGGCAGATTTATTTGGAGTTCAAAGGCCTGCAATTACAAAACATCTGATACATATTTTTGAAAGTAAGGAGTTAGAAGAAAATTCAGTTAGTTCTATTTTGGAACATACTGCTTCTGATGGTAAAAAGTATAAAACGAAGTATTACAATCTTGATGCAATTATTTCTGTAGGATATAGAGTGAACTCTAAACAAGCAACACTTTTTAGAATTTGGGCAACTAAAGTCGTGAAAGAATATGTTCTAAAAGGCTTTGATTGGACTGGAATATATACAGAAGTGAAAGAATATGAACGCATTGAGTATGATATGGAAGATGGCAGGCATGTTAAAATAACTTTCACGCAAGTTCCTCAAGGAACAAAAGTAACAGAATCTTTTGAAACAGAGAACATACATACAGAAGAACAGCAACGAGAAGGTTGGCAGGCAATTCTGAATAATTTTAAGAAATACACAGAAAAATGATCTAAAGGAGATCTTTACTATCTTCTTCAAGTGGTTTTGTAACATAGAATTCTCTAATACGTTTAAATAGTTCCTGTTCACACTCCGCTTCTATCTTCGCTCGTATACTTGGAAGAAGTAATGCTTGGAATGGATTTTGTTCTTGTTCTACATATTTGGAAGTTATAAGTGCACAAGCATCATAAAGCCCATGTATGGGATGAGCAAAATGACTAAAAGGCCTGCCTCGAAATGGCTGATCTGTATTTGCATGTACTACTTCAAGTAACCGGTAAGAAGCGTAAGTTGCACTACCTTCTCGACTCCAAATAGAATTAGTAATAAGATTTCTTCCATCCTCAACAATGTGCCAGATTTCATGGGCTAAAGTAATATCTGCAGTTATTTTCCCACTCTCACTAAAAAAATCAGGATAGAGAATAATATCTCCTTGTTGATCCATATATTTTTCGCTCTTCTTTAGGGCTTCCTTTATTTTTTGATGTATTTCTTCTTGAATTTTTTCCTTAGAGACTCCTGTTCCTTCGTATACTACTTTTGCAATTCTATACATCATATCATAATCTCTTTTTATTTTTTGGTTAGGATTAAGAATAACTGCAGCATGAACATATGAGCCATAGTTGAAATTTGATTGAGTTCTTTCTTCAACTACATGTAGTTTTGGTCTTTTCTGCAAACAAATACCCCACTTGTTATAATCTTCTAATATGTGATCCAAGAGTCTATCTATATTCTTTAGCATATATTTTTTTTTGAACCAATGCTTTATAAACTTTTTGATAACTCTTTTTCGTATGATCTACGAACCACGAGAGGACTCTGTTCTGTTAAAAAAATGGGTGAAGAAGCTCGTCAAAGGGAAAGTCCTTGATATGGGTACTGGTTCAGGAGTACAAGCGCTTGCAGCCTTAGAAAAAACTAAAGATGTACTAGCAGCAGATATCAATCCAGAATGTGTGGAATATGTAAAAAAGAAAGGAGTCAATGCTCTAC
This sequence comes from Nanobdellota archaeon, assembly GCA_013331795.1. Classification (GTDB taxonomy): domain Archaea; phylum Nanobdellota; class Nanobdellia; order SCGC-AAA011-G17; family GW2011-AR17; genus JAGVZZ01; species JAGVZZ01 sp10136u. The sequence continues at coordinate 8,178 of DUFP01000017.1, read as the reverse complement.
AAAGTGATCTTTTTTCTAATATTACAGAAAAATTTGATTGGATTATTTTTAATCCCCCCTATTTACCCGAAGATTTAGAAGAACCAGAAGATTCCAAGCTCTCAACAACAGGTGGTGTAGAAGGAAATGAAATTTTGCTTGAATTCTTGCTAAGAGCAAAGGCGCATCTCAATACAAATGGAAAAATTCTCATTGTCATAAGTTCTCTTACAGGAGAAGCAGAAGAATTATTTACAGACTATAGCTGGAAAGAACTAGAAACACAAAAGTTATTCTTTGAAGAGTTGACTGTATATGAATTGTCCCTAAAAGAGGACTTGTACTTCCGCAAATAAAAACATTAATGGACAAAACTTTTCTTTTTGCAAGGTCATCCCGTTACTTGATAGTCTTGCATTATCCTATCTAATGAAGTAATTCTAACCAAAACTTTTTAAATATGAATGCCTGATAAAAAAGAATGCCATTTGCAGTTACGCATATTCTTACTTCTTTATTTTGTGTGGATTTCTATCGTAAAAAAGTGATTAAAAGAAAAGATTTCCCTTTGTGGTTAGTGCTTATTGGTGGTCTTGCAGGTTTACTTCCAGATAGCGATTATGCACTCTATTGGATACTGAAACCATTTCTTGACATTCAACCCACAGATATTCATGGTTTGTATACACATACCTTATTGATTCCTCTAGTAATATGAGTGCTTGCTCTTTTCTTGAGAAAATACAAGACAACGTTTCATCTACTTATTATCATAGCTATGGGCTATACAACACATCTCCTTTTGGATGGAATATTTTCAGAATCAAAACCATTATTCTATCCTTTTTCTCCTGTAGAAATAGGCTTCCCTTGGATACCAGATGCGCAAATAGTTTCTGTATTCATAAGTCTTGATGCAATTCTTTTAGTCTTGTGGTTAGTTTATGAGTGGAGAACAAAAAATATTCGGGACTATATGTAAATGGATAAGTATACATTTATTTTTTTCTGCTATAATCTAAGCGAAAAATTTGGGATCTAAAAAGGATTAAATCAAATCCCGAACGCTATGTCCTTCATATTGGATGAGTATTTCAAGTGCACTTTTCTGCAAAGACTCCAGAGAAACGCCAAGATACGTTTTGACCATAGGATACTGTTTTTCTAAAATTTTAATTCTCTCCCCAAAAGCTGTTTTCGTTCCAATTTCAAAATAAAGAAAGCTTGTCTGCGGCATACGCACTGTTTCCTCTATTGCCCGAAATGTTGCCTCTTGGCATCCTAGATTTAAAGCTCCATCAGTCGCCCAAAGATGCACTGTTTTTCCCGGTCCGCACTTTTTTCGTATATCTGCAAAAGCAGATGCAGTGTAATCAGTCCCTCCATTTTGAAAGCCTGTAAGAACATTTTTTGTGCTGTTATTTGGACTGTCATAAAACACAGAAAGTTTTGTCGCTTCACTCACAATAGTTCCATTACTAAAATTTGCAGCAATAATCAAAGGATCTTTCTTCATAGCAACTGCAGCTCTTCGCAGAGTTTTCAAAAGCCCAAAGTCGAGATGCATCAAAACATCATAAGGTGATTTTGTTCCAACATAATTAGGATTTCCCATGCTTCCTGAAGAATCGTTATGAAAGATAATATTGTCTGGAATTTCAACCCCCATATTTTCAAAAGTATAATCAGTATCATCAACTTCATGCCAATCATAAATATCAAAACGAAATTCAAAATCAGAAACTTCAAAAAGTTGTGTAATTCCTGTATCTTGTTGAAATCGTAAAATACTTTCCAAGGGAAGGTTTGGAACTTCTTCAATAGGAATCATTTGTGAAGAAACAAAATAAGGCACTTTTCTTTTTCCAAGAACAACGTGCACTGCACGATAATCTGGAGAGCGAATAGCTATTTCTTTTGCATTTCTTTTATAATATTCATCTCGTGCGAGGTTGCTAAGTCTTTTATCTTTCTGCGCTGCTCCTCCACTGTTTGATATCGCTGCAAGCAATGCATTTCCTTCTGCCGGTCCAAGAATATTTGCAAGATTTTGTAATGCTTGTTCAGTGTTTCCTCCTTCTTGGTTAATGCTGCTTGCTGCATCTCCACTACTAGAACCGCTAATATGGCTGCCATGTCTCTTTTCTTCTTTTACAAGAGAAATATATTTTGCAAATGGCTGGATAAAACCTTTCAGAGCAGCATATCGTGTTCGTTTATCTAAAAGAAGAAAGCAAATATGTTCATTTAAGTATTGATGAGAGACTTCTCCTTCAGCTTCTCCATAATGACCATACGCATGTTCAACATGTTTTTCAAATTCATTCTTGTCTATTTGTGCATGCGCATATTCTCTTGGAGAAAGTTCTGCAACAAATCCTTTTAATACTTTTTTCAAAACATCATCAAACTCTTGTTCTCGCATTTGTTTGATTGTTCTTTTTTTAAAATAATCAAAAATAATCTTTCTCATCTCAGCTTTTCGCGTAAAAAGGAAACCATAGACTGCTCGGGAAAGAGGATAGTATAAAGACTCAAAATTTTCATGGTATTGATGAAATTCAATAACATCAAAGAGGGGGACAACAGCATCAGGAAGAGAAGAAAAATGCACAGGAGGAATTTCATTTTCTTTAAAAACCTGCGTGATTCTATCTTCAAGAGAGCCATTATTTCCTGAAAGAAAGAAAAATGCTTGATCAATGACCTGATCCCATGCAGCGTTTCGTACATTTCCTACTTTGCTGAGAATAGATTTAGGGTCATTATTTGGATCTGCTTTTTGTATTCCCTCATAAAGTGCTTTATCAACAAGTTTTTCATCTTCTGTACTATCTGGGCAAAAAGTAGGATGAAATTGTTCATGAAAATACAAATAGGTAAAAGTATCATGGAGAAATCTTCCAACAATATCTTTCTCAGCAGCAATATTCCCATACGCATTTTTGTATAAAGGGACAATACATGTTCGGAAAATAGTTTCTATAAGCTCAGGTTGAAAAACATCCATATGTGTTGTCTTGGAATCAGTATAAAACATCCAATGCCTTTTATTCTTTGGATCAGCAGGAGCTTTCACAACAGGTGTATGAAAAAAAAGAGGATACTCAGTGCGAATAATTTCCCTCCATGTATCTTCTGCGCTATCCAAGCTTTTTTGGACAATATCCACCTTAAACTCCTAAGGTCCTTGTAAGCCTATGAATATAAATGTCTGGAATGCCCACACTTTTTCTTTTGTTTTGAAAGAATGTTTTAAATGCACTTGTTCTCTGTGAGATATCTCCTTGGAGAGCAGTGTGTAATGCTGTGGTATATTGGTCTGCAAATCCTGCAAGAGTGCTCAGGTCTGCAATTTGCCGTGCAAGCAGTGGTTTTCTATATTCATTTCCTGCTTCTAGTCTTCCTAGTTCTTTAATGCTTGTTCCAATATCTTTGACAAATGCAGGAATTCCATTATTTCCCATTCCTTGAATCGCATGTTGAAAAGCAAGATTTCCAATAGAATATTTACTATCTTCTGGATTAAAAACTTGGTTATAGCCTACTTTTCCCGCAAAAATTTTGCTGACCTCAATATATTCTTTTAGCATAGTGCTGATAAGCAGAACAGGATCTTGTTCATGTTTTTCTTGTTTATCATGCAGCATAATAGCAAAGGCGCAGGAAATATCCTCAAGAGTAATATAATTTGCAATACGTAAATATGCTTGTGTAGGATTTGCACTTTGCAAAGCCTGCTTTGTTCTTCTGGTAAGAGAAATAGTATCTGCAAGTTTTTTTACTTTAATAATATCCCTAGGGATAATCTCTTCCTGAAATGATTCAACAATATCCCTGATCATCTGCAAAGAAATTGCAGTTTCAGTGAGTGTTCCATCATAAGCAACACTAATATTATATTTTGCCCCCAGTTGATCTTGCCATGCTTTGCTAATCTCTTTTTCATAATCAAAAGTTTTCTTTAGCTCTGGAGAAACCATAACAAGCATGGCATCCATAAATTCAACAGCAGAGTGCATAATAGGATTCTGTGTTCGCGAAGGATCAGTTGTATATGCATACACAGGAAGCCAGTCTGTTTCAAGTTGATCAAGCACTCTTTCTTCAATACCTAAATTTCTGGAAATATTTCTTCTAAAGTTCTGTAAAAATTCTTTATGTTGTCCATTTTCAGATCCAAGAAGCAAAGCAGAAGCACCAATGCTTAGCGCAGTATTCGGTGCATCAATAGTAACATTCCTATTACTTTGTGCTGCATCTGTTCTTCTTGCTCCAGTATATTTTGCATCCTTGGTAATAGATGGATTTTGTGCAGACACAACAAAAACAGGTCTCTTTGTTTCATAATCCATTTCCCATCTTCCATCTTTTCTTCTTGGGATAGGCAGTCCTAGATAACCAGATTCACCGGTAGGAAGTCTGAGCACTCCATCTTGCAACATAAGGACTTGATTTGTATCTCCTCTATTCACTTCATCAATAAAAAGTGCTGCAATCCTATTGAGCTCTTCCTTTCTAAGGCTGATTTTGACGAGTCCACCTTCAACTTTTCCTTCTGTATAAGGCTGGAGCACATTACTCATGGTCGCATTGAGTCGAAGAACCCTATAAGAATCTGAAGGAAGTATTGCTTTCAAAAATTGTTCTACAGTATATGTTTTTCCGATTCCAGTAATTCCTTCAAGGTTGAGGGGCATTTTATCTCTGAATAAACTTGCAAGAAGAAGATCAAGCATATTCACATACGTTGCTCCTTCCTTAGGGGCGCATGCTTTTCCATCAAGTACTTCAAAAGAAAGTGTATGTGCACTTCTATCATAATGAAGGCTATACAAAGGAGTAGGCATTGTTGTTCTATTCACCACTTCATGTGCAGCTTCAATAAATGCAAGCATTGCTGCAGTATGTACTATTTCTTCACTTTCTGTGCCTTGCAATAATGTGTCTAGTGTGTGTACCATTTTAGATAAAGAGCTCCGGATGATTTTCTTTAAGTTTTTTAGCAAGGTATGTTCGTAGCTTCCCATCAATTGAAAGTATAGTGCTATTTCTAATAGCAGTAATCTCTTCTTTAAAATATTGTAACTCCTTGAGAAAATCTGAAATATCTCTTATTTTATAATCTCTACAAAATTGATCAAGTCTATCTTCAGAAAATGAAGGGGAATTATATTGATAGACTTCATTACCATTTAAATGAGGATATTTTACAAGTCTTCCCAAGCATGACTCTTTATTCTTAGTAAAGTCTGCCCAAGTATCATAGGTCTTCTCAGATTTTAATAAAGAAGAAAAACTACCCTCTGAAAATACAATCGCTTTTGAAGAGACTTCTTGAAAAGGAGAGAAATATCTTTGAGTATAGCCTTCAAATGGAATAGTAAACCCTCTATCTTTCAAATAATTCTTCATCTCTTCCTCATCACGAGGTATAGAATATTCTTCAGGAATGCATTCTCCAAGATCTGTGTTCTCAAGTAAATTTGCCAGTGAGCCATTGTCCCAGCGAATAATATCTATAACCTCTTTTTTTTGGAGAGGTCTAGCAAACTCTAAAGACAGAGTATCTGTAAATCGTAAAACTTTTGGCTGAATTTCACTCTTAAGAACAATAACTAGCCCAGCCATATTTTTCCTAATCTCAGTAAGTTGAGTAAGATATCCTGTCATAAATGCATCTGCATAAGGCTGATCTTCAACAACATTTGCAGGAGTGGCAGGAACAATAACAGGATCTCTAGCTTTCCCCTCTTCAAATACAACATCTTCAGGTGGAACAACAGAAGGCTTTGTCATAATACATTACCTCCTGCCATTTGATTATACACTTGAAGATAATCTTTTATTTTTCTAGTCTCATCAATTTTTTGTGCATATGCTATAATATGATCCGTTGTCAAAATTTTTTGAAGAGTTACTATGGTACTATTATCTATAGTGAGTGAAGGAAAGGCTTCTCGCATTGCTCCAGCAAAAAATGCTCTTGTCTTCACGGGCAGCAAAAGAAGATGTAGATAAGGATTATTTCGATGAGGAATATATGTATTATCAATCTTTTTAAAAATCTCAAATTCACTAAAATATTTTTCTGCAATATCCTTAGGAGGAAGCATTCCCAGATTAAATTCTTGGGCAATTCCTATTGCCTCAAAAATCTCTTTTCCATGTTTTTCTTCTAAATAACGAGAAAGGGATTCTTTAATATGCAAAGATCTATTTATTTTAAGGTATTGAGGAAGAGTAGTAGAATTATAACACAATGAAATTCCAATAGGTAAAGCCCAATTTTTAGGACTAATTCCAGTTTGGAAAATAAGTTTTTGTCCACAAAGGGGATCTACTTCTACAAAATTTTCTGCAATTTGACTAGTGAGAAAATCTAAGTTGTTTGCATACCATGTTCTTCCAGAACTTTGAACAACATCTGCAGAAGGCGTAGGAACAACAGCTTTTGTCCCTTCTTCAAATACAACATTTTCAGGTGGAACAACAGAAGGCTTTGTCATTTTGTAATCTTCTCTCCAGGAATGTTATTGTAAAATTCAAAATATTGTCTCACTTTAGGAAGTTCTTTTCTTTCGTTTGCACATGCTAAGATATCTCGAAGATCTAAATATTTCCCAAAGGCTGTTCGTTCTCCTTTACTATCCCAAGTTATTTTCTTATTAACTAATATATCAGTTGCGTGGGTAAAAAAAGCCCGATACTCCAAAGGCATGGAAAGAATAACAAGGTAAGGGTTATTAACAAGCTGAATATAACTGCCATTTAGCTTATGGAGTGCTTCAAATTCTGGGAAATATTTAAGAAGACTTTCTATAGGAATAGAAGATTTTGTGTCTAGACCAAGCTCTTTATAAATTCCTGTTTCTGCAATAATTGCACCATAGAAATGTTCAATACTGTTTCGTGCAAGATCTGTTGGGAGCGTACACAAAGAAATTTTGGAAAGCGTCTTAGAAATACTCGTCAGTATAACAGGCTGCTCTAAGTGAACGAACTGCCCAAAGAAAGGATGAAATAGAGCATCAAAAGTGCTGTAAGAAGGAAACCCCATTATATTGGTACTCTTTCTAAAAAAAGGTTCAACAATCTCTCCTAAATGTGTAAGAGTTTCAAGATCATCTTTTCCAGAACTCTGAACAACATCTGCAGGAGGAGCGGGAACAACAGCTTTTGCCCCTTCTTCAAATACAACATCTTCAGGTGGAACAACGGGAGGCTTTGTCATAGCCTTTTTCACTCATACTTTGGATTTATATACTTTTCTATGAGTAATCACTTATAAGGAGTGATATAAAAAGACAGAAGTAACTACTAGCCTTAATAGAACATTTGAAAAAAAGAGACATATTAAAAGAGATGAAAAAGTACTTTGCGCTTGTTGAAATATATTAAAAATTCTTCCTCTTAATTTTATAGTGATAATCCAAGCATTCTCAACGGACTACCATCGCAATACCCTGGTCCGAGTCGAATAATCGAATGAAATTTGAGTTTTTCGTAGAGTCTGCTAATGGACCCTCTATCCCAACAGTTCACATAAACTACTGACGCATGTTCTTCTCTGGCAATGTTGATTCTTGCTTCTGTAAGAGCTTGGCCGATGCCCTTTCTTTGAAATAAAGGATTTATCACAAGATGCGTAAGAACCATATCTTCATCTCGAGTGTTGATATCTTCTGTTACTGTAAACGGATTTTCAAAGTACTCAACCAAGACCTCTCCACACCCATACATTTCCTGAATTTCTCTACGCTCTTCACGCAACCATTCTTTTTGATCCCTATGCCTGGAATAATCCAATTGTCGTTGAATGTAGTCTTCCTTTGTTTCTAAATCATCACGCAAAAAATCATATCCTGCAAAACCAACAGGTGTATCTTCCATTGTCGCAACAAGAAGGTGTCCTCGTGCTTGTATCTCTTCAAGATCCTTAAGCACGCCCTGTAGCCCTTTTTCTGTAAAGCCCACATGAAAACCAACCCTTGCAAGAGAGCGTACTGCATCTAGCTGATGTTCTCGACACGCTCCGATTATGTAAGGTGTTGTCATAATCAAAGGAATACATTTTCTTTTAAATGCTTTATTGTGAATTACTCTCCAGACCACGAAAACGTAACACTCCCCCTCTGCTATATAAAAGTATTTCTCCAACTATAAACCAAAAGTCTTATAAAACCCAAAAAAAACCAC
>DUFP01000006.1 GCA_013331795.1 Nanobdellota archaeon | reverse complement strand
AAAATGCCGTATGCAAAGCTAGACATTCTTATTGATGTAGATTCAGGATTGATTCATGATTTTGTCTTGCGTATAAAACCAAGACATGATACTCTTGGTGCCAAGAGTATGTTCAAGAGAATGAAACACAGAGGAGTGAAAATTCTTGCAGATAGAAGGTATGATTCTGAGCCACTGCACAAAATTGCCCATCAGGCAGGCAATATTTTGTATGCAAAACTAAGAAAAATGAAAAAGGGAATACCTGGAGGCTTTTACAGGAAGAAATGTATGATAAAAGATCCAGAGTATAATCGAAGATGTAGAGTTGAATCGGTGTTTAATGCAATCAAACACAGAAGACTGATTGCATTAAGAAGCAAAGAGCCACATATGAAGAAAAGAGAAATTGCATGGCACATTCTTATTTACAATTTAGAAATACTACAGAGAATAAGGCAGTTTATTCTTTGGCTCCTAAAGGAGCCATTCCGGACAAGCCTGATAAGCTTTTTAGCTCTTAGCAAGGAATTATATCTTACCTCTTTTTTTCAAGAAGGAGCATTCGTGCTTTGCTCAGAAACTCTTCTCGTTTCAATTCATCAATAATGTAAAAGACCTCTTCTTTTTCTACACCGCAAAATTGCCCTAATGTATCTACATACTCTTCCATTTCTTTCATGGTTTTAAAGATAAATTCAGCCATAAAATCATAGCCATTATTCACCTTGTATAATTCATTAAGGGCAGGGCATTTTGACAAATACTCTCGGAGTTTTTGTGCTTCTGTTTTCTTTACTTTTATCAATACTCTTGCTCGCGCACTAAACCCTAATTGTGTGAAGTCAATGAGGGCAGTATGTTTATGAATAATTCCTCTCCTATAATTCTTCATTTTATCATAAATAGTCGATATAGGAATTTTTGTAATTTTACTCATTTCTGTAAGGCTTATTCGGCAGTTTTCTCGCAAAAGAGAAACAATCAATTCATCTTCATTTTCCATTGGGCAACACCTAAGAGTATACATAGAGAATCTCCTTTAAGGCTTTAATCCCAAGGAAGTACATATAATCTATATATTTAGGAGAGTCATAAAGCTTATTAGGAGTAAAAGAATACTTCAATAGGGCATTTCTAATATGCCTGGCGCAGTATGGTGATACTGCGCCACATATTTTTAAACCCTCAAATTCGAGCGTTTTAGACTGTATAAAGGCATTTCAAAAGGTTTAAATATAACTATTGTTACTATAAAGTAACAAAAGGAGCGTAAAACACAAAAATGGTACAAGCACCAACACAAACAAACCCTAATGCAAAATACGAAGCATTAACGGATATTATGTTAAAAGAAACACCTGAAAGAACACAGGCATTAGACGATCGTTTAACTATAGCATGGGCAAATCATATACAAGCAAACACTGCAGACAATGGAAAAGGTCTTGGTGAAGCAATGTATACTGCTGCTGATAATTATGTTCGTCAAGAATTATATGGTATTACTGGAGCACTTCCAGGGAATGCAAACTTAGGAACGCAGCTTGATGCAATTATCGCACAAACTATTGGTGTAACAAGATCACAATTAGTTGATACTTACAAAGACAAAAAAGTTGTTCATGTAGGAGATATCGAAGGTGTGACTGATGCATGTAAGAAAGCAATGGGAAAATCCTTGCAAGGAATTCAAGCAACAAGATTAAAAGATCTTGGAAAAGATGATTTCGAAGCATTCAAAAGCTATGTGCTTGGTCTTGCTGAAGAGGTTGGTGCTACAAATTTGAAAGCAGATAAAATGCCAACATTACACGCAGCAATTGAAGAGTATATGCAAATGATGCCTTTACTTGCTCAATACAGAGGCTTGAAAAAAGCTGCTGCAGAAAGAACTTACGAATAAATCTTCTTTCTTTTATTTTTTCTTTTCTTTTCGTATAAATTTATCCATTTCTTTTACAAATTTTCCTGCTTTTATTTTATATGCATCATATTCTTTGCCGCTGACAGTTTTTTTATTTCTTGTAGTAACAGCTTTGAAAAGAGCATACATCTCTATCATCGTTTTCAAAGATGCCTGAGATATTTTCTTTTCTTTCACAAGAGTTTTTTGCATAATTTCAACAACATGCTCTGGACTCGGAGGCACTTCTCCGTAATGCATCAATGCAGCGTGAGCAGAATTAATAACGCTCCAATACAAATCAACACTTGCTGCAAGAAGATGCCCCTCAGCCTTTTCTAAACTTGCTGGTGCCATCGCAAAATAGGTGGAGATAGACTCTGGTGTTGGTCGTATTCTCCCTTGGTCAAGCAATTGTTGCAAAGGATCAAAAAATCCAGTATCAACAAGTGCAATACCATAACGCAGAATATTTGTTGCAACGGGATCACCTGCTCGCACATATTCCCAAAAACTGCTAAACTTCATGGATTGTACATGAAGTCGCTTTACATCAGTATCAGAAATAATCTTTTGTGTAATAATTCTATATGTTTGTACAATTTCTTCAGAAAATTCAATACGAACATCATCAAGTACAATGAGAATATCAATATCATTTGGTTTTTCCTTTCCTTTGTTTGCACTGCCAAAAAGAACGATTGCTTTGACAAACTCTCCAAACTCTTTATACACTCTGCTTGCAAATGTTCTCGCAACTGCAAACTCTTCACTCGGATAGTTTTTTTGCACTTCTCGTGCTTCATGATATTTAATTTGAAATTTCATTTGACACCTCTTTTTTCTTTTACTCAATAGGAGCTTCTGAATAACTCCATAATCGCCAGTCTTTACTTAATCCTGCACCATAGGCTCCACTCACATGGAAAGGAGAACTTGATGCTCCAAAATATCCTCCATTTTCAATATCACTCCATCGCGGAGAAACACCTTCAACGCGATAAATAGGTGATCCCGCAAGGTTTGCCCATGCAGAAAGCAATGCTCCTGCTTCTTGTTGCTCTTCAGGTCCTTGTGCTCCCCACTCGACAACAATTTTTCCTTCATATTTTTTATCTCGAAATAATTCTACAAGTTCTCGCAAAGGAGCATTTCCTCCTCCCACATTTAAGTGTTCATCTTGATAGCCAAAATTATCAGAAAGATGTACATTTCCTAAGATACCATCATCACGTAATTTTTTGACTTCACCTACAAGCCAAGTATCAAATTTCTTTTTATTTTCTTCCGGAGAAAGTTTGGGATCTTCTTCAAAATATTTTGCCCATGTATTTGCATGTCCAGCATCAAATGTTGCTTTGATATGATCATCAGCAATTTTTTTTGCTTCTTTTCCTTTGATGCCAAAAGTTTTTTCTAATTTTTCTACCATTGCTTTTCGTGATTCTTGAACAATAGTACGAAGCTCATCCGGATGTCCTCCATACCCATACTCTGCAAACATATTTTCAGGAGCAATAAAAACTGCTTTGTCAAGTTTTTTTTGTTTTTCCAATCGATAGGCATACATTGCAGCTTCTGCAAAAGTCTCTGCGGTTTTTTTCAATCCTATTTCCTCAATAGGTTTGATAGTTTCAAATTGATTTTGAAGATTTTTTACATTTTTTTGAAATCCTAAATACCCTTCTCGAAGCCGCACAGCTTCTTCTTTTATTTTGTGAGTATATTCTTCTAAAATTTGACTAGGATTTTTTTTTGTTTTATCCATTTCATGCGCAAGTTCTTTTCCAAATTCTGATCGAAATGCTTGGAGCAGATAGTCCTTCTTCTCTGGGGGTGTTTTTGCTTCTAATGCTTTCCATGATTCCACTTTTCCTTTAAGTTCTTTATACTCTTCTTCCATTTTTCGTGATCCACGCTCATACTCAAGTACTCGTGGTTGCTCTGCCTGAATCTGTTGAAAACTTTGAAGGAAGAGAAATTCTTTTTCAGGGAGTCTTTTTTCCTGATGGGGATATTTGTCATTCCATTCTTTTATTTCCTTCGCAAAATCATTATACGTAAGCCCCCCTTCTTTCCAAAGAATGTCCCCTGTTTTTGGATCTGTAAGAGGAACTCGATGTGCATAGTCATGTGGATCTTTCAAAGGCTTATCATCAATATCAACATATTCACCATGTATTTTTTTCCATTGAGGTATATCAAGAGGAGTTTTTGGAACACCAATAACTTTTCCAGTTTTTTCATCTGCTAAATACAAAGGCTCTTGTTCCTTTGATCCTATTTTAAACTTTGGATCTTTAACAGATCTGGGAAACTCACCTGTGTGCAAAACAACAGCACCGCCACCTGCAGCATCAGCAGCAAACTCAATAGTTCTTTTAATCTCTTGTAAACGTGATTGCCTAAATCCTTCATCAAAAGCATTTCCTCGTTGAGGATCAAATCCAGAAAATCCAGCCATTTGTACAGCCGCGTGCGTACTTACAGTCACACCATTAATCTTTGCAAGCTGCCGTATTTCCTCTCTTTTAACTTTGTCAAACATTTCTGGGTTTGTATTTCCCTGCAAACTTCCCTTTCCTATACCAGCAAAAACAAGCTCTACATGTTTTGCTCCTGTAGAAAGATCTGCTTTGAATGCCTGAAGAACATCTCCTATTTTTGCACTAATACCAAATTCTTTAACATGCATGTTTCCAATTTGTTTTTTAGGAGCATCCATTGCATGAAAATAATCACTAGAGCCAAAATCAACCATGGAGCTTTTATAAGTAAAGAACTTTAAATAACTTTCTACCTACAAACTCATCATACCATTTGATTTTTTGAAAACATCATAAGCAACCCAAGCCATAGTTGCAGCAAACCCTCCAAGTCCTTCCTTTTCCTTTTCTTCAGCGGTCATTTCTTTTTTGCTCTGCCCTTTTTCTCCTTTTTCTGGAAAAAACATTTTGAAAGATTCAGCAAGTCCTTTAAACGGATCAAAAATTCCTGGCTCTTTTTCTTTTTTCTCTGTTTTCTTTTCTTTTCTTTCTCCCGTTTCTGCTTCTCGTAAATATTCTTCTACATCTGTTCCTAGACTTTTCAGCATAGAATCTATATCACCAATCATATCAACATCAGTACCAGAATAATATTTGAAATGCTCTTTTTCAGTATACTTTGTATAAAAATCAATATCTTCTTGTGTTGCTACATATGGTTCAATTTCTATATCCATTTGCCCAGAGTGAAGCACTTGTCTCCCCCCTCCTTGGCTATACGAAAGTTCTGGTCTTGTAACAACTTTAAATCGAACAAGCACACAAGATCGATATTTTTTTCCTTCTTTCATAACTGCAAGCAATTCAAGTTCTAGCTTGCTTGTTTCAAAAGCACTGATTAAATCCGGAGAAGTGATATCCCCTTTCATTTGCAGTGCTTTGAGTGCAGTCATATATGGTTTCAACCAAGAAACATACAGAAGGACAACATTATGATGTTGTTTGAGATTTTTAATACGAAACTGATATGTATGTTTCATTTCATAGTATGTTTTTTCTTTCCATGTATAATATTGAACTAATTTTTTATTCAATGCATCACGGACTTTAGTATTGAAAGCCTGCTCTTTTTCCATAGCCGCTAAAGCCTTTGTGAGATTTTTCTGCTGCTCTTCTGGTGTCTCTCCCTGTGGATTAATGCCAAAAAAAAGATCTGGGAGAGTCACAAAACCTAGTTTTGTTGCCATGCTATACACAGAATTAGGATTTTGCATTCCCTGTTCTACAACCTCAATCCACGTAGATTTCAATGCAACTTCATTTTGTCTTGCTTCATCCTTATCTTTGGAAAAACTTTTTTTATAAAGTTCTAATCTTTCGTCCATCAGTCGTATTTCTCTCACCATAGGAAAGAGGCTTTTACTCAGTTGTCCTATTTGAGTAAGATATCCAGAAATTTGTTGCTGCAATGCACTGACTTTGCTTCCAATCTGCCCATGAAAACTGCTACTAACAGAAGCATCAAAGACATCTTTAAGTTTTAACAATTTTACAGCATGCGCGCCAAAGCTTGTATCTTTATGCCGTGTAAAAAATTTTTGAAAGTGATAATAATGTTTTTCAATAGAATCTCCCATATTATCTAGGGAAATACGATAGGCTCCAACTCCTTTATCCATATTCACAGTTTTTTTCTTCAAAAAAGGATTATTCTCCTTTTGTTTCTCTTCAGCCTCTTTTTTCTTTTCTTCTTCACTTTTTGGCTGAGGGCTATCAAAAAGAGAGTGTATGGGACTTTTCGTCATTATCTTTCCTTAGAGCCATGAGCTTTATTAATGTTTTCTTCTTTCCAGAAAGCATAGAGCAACAAAACAACTCCAATACAATTCCATGTATCTGCAAGATTAAAAATAGGCCATATGCTTACAGAAATAAAATCTCTCACAAAACCAAAAACAATTCTATCAAGAAGATTTCCCAAAACACCTGCACAAAGAAAACTCAGTGCAAAGGGATAGTGTTTGAAATAGAAAAAAATCATCCCTAAAGCAAACAAAGAAACAAAAATAAAAAGTAAATTATAGCCTTGAAAAAGGCTAAATGCAACACCTGTATTTTCTGCATAACGAAAGGAAAAAAAAGGAAGGATGTCTATATTTTTATATTGAAATAAGAACTTACTCCCTTGATCAAGCAAAAGAAAAAAGAAAGTGAGAAAAATATATTTTTTCATCTTAGCGGTAAATCATCATAAAAGCTTTAAGTTCATCATACAGCTTATGTGCTTCTCCATAGAGTTGTCCACCTTGTGCTTTCAATCTGTCGCGAATAAGGATTTCATAAAGCTTTGCAAGTGTATTCCCCATAAACTTATCCTTCCAAATATCTCTATTTCTCAATATTTTTGCACCGCTGCGAAACTCTAAAGTACCTTTTTGCCTTTTTACTTTCGCACCTGTATCCAAAGTAACTTCAACATCACTAATATCTGCTCCAAGATTTAGTTTAATGACAAACGTTGTGTAATTATCAACTTTTTTAACCCCTTGCCAAAGAATTTCTAGCCGTTGAAATCCTCCTTTTCCTGCAATAACTTTATACTCTACTTCTTTCCATTCATATTCCATGTGAGTAAACCATTGGTAAAGCTCTACATAAAGGTCTTCAAGGTTATATACCCCTTTTGCTTTTACCTTGTATCCATCCTTAATAATCTCAATTTCATTGGGAACACTCGTAATCTCTACAGAATCTGCCATGCTACAAGAAGAGGCTCTAAGATTAATAAACTTTTTTATCGCAATGCTTTGTAGAATACAGTTGCCATATAATAATAACCATATAAGGCACTTTAAACTGGCAACACAAGTCTTAAAAAGGAATTTTACTATAAAATAGGTAAGAAAATGGTCATTTTTCATAAGGAAAAAACAATTGAAAGAGAACTCACTACAGATGAAGTAGAAAAAGAAAGACTTCATACAATTCAAAATTCTGAGGCATGGAAAAACCACGCTGTTCTTCATAAAAAAGCAGGTTTAGGAGAAGCGCAACTGCATATTTCTGGAGAAGCTCTTTTTGGAGAAGGGGATCCTGTGCGGGAGCGTTTTGGTTTGTCGCAGCAAAGAACAGAAACAACAGTGGAAACAAAAAAAGGAGAAACAGCAAGCTACGGAGCACAGCATAGCAATCCTGGTCATCTAAGTTATACTGCAGCAGGATCACAACCAGATCTTTGGGCATCTTGTAATTGTGGTGCAGAGTTTAAAGCAGAAAATAAATCCGGAAAATTCGAAATAAAGGCCTATGGCGTCGTAGGCTCAGATCAAAAAGCAACAAGCTATGCAGTGGGCACAGGAGTGGCCTATGGAAATAATTCTTCTCTTGCAACAGGCTACAACAAACAACAAAATAATACCAGCTACTAGCTACACAAGCTATTTAAACCCACTTTTTCGCTTTTTAGAGAAATGATTTCAGCTTTAGAATTACGAAGACAATTTCTTCATATGGCTTTTGGTATTTTTCTGGTAACGATGTTATATTTTCATTTCTTCAATATCTATCATTTAATTGGAATTCTTATCTTAGGTCTTATTTTTTCACGATTGTGCAAAAGCTATACTATTCCTCTTGCTTCTTGGGTGATGGAAAAATTTGAACGCCCAGAAAACAGAAAAACATTTCCAGGGAAAGGCCCAATCTTTTTTACCATAGGTTCTATTATTGTAGTCTATTTCTTTCCTTTGAAGATAGCCTTAGCCTCTATTATTATTTTAACCTTAGGAGACGCTCTCTCACATATATTTGGGAAACTTCTTTCACGAAAAACTTACAAATATCTGAAATCTGTAGAAGGAACAATAGCAGGAATAGCTTTTTCTTTCTTTGGAGCGCTTTTATTTGTAAATGTCTTTGCTGCGCTCTCTGGAAGCCTTCTTTCTATGGTCTTAGAAACATTAAAATTGGATTACATTGATGACAATCTTCTTGTTCCCGTAACAGCAGCATTGATCATGAGTATTTTCTAACAACAAAAAGAAAAAGAAATCTTTATATATAGAAAATCACGTATAAAAAAGAGGTAGAGTAGACGTATGGAGCATTACCGCTTTAGCGAGAAACATAGAGAACTTTTAGGATTTATACAAACAGAACCTGTTCTTCATTCTCTTCTGTTTCAGATGAAAATACATCATCTCCCGACCTATCAGCACATTCTCCGTGCAACACTTGTTGTAGAAGATCTTGCAGAAAGACTTGGTTTTAATCCAGAAAAATGTTATCTAGGAAAAATGGGAATGATCTTGCATGATATGGGCAAATTAAGAGTTCCCTCGAGAATTCTAGATGCAATAGTGAGACCTGTAGGAGAAGATTGGGGGCTCATGAGAAGTCATGTAGCCTTTACAAGGGATATCCTTTTAGAAAGTGGTATAAAAAATAGAGATATGATGTATATTGCTCTTGCTCATCATGAATTTCAAACAGAGTCATATCCTCGGCAAGAGAGAAAGGCATGGGTACATGAAGAAAGAAGATCTGTAACATCACAAATAAATGACCTTGCAGAGCTTGTTGTAGTCTCAGACAAATTAGATGCATCTTTATACAGAAAAGATCAGCAAAACACTCTTACCCCAAGGGAAAAGATTCTTCGAGATTTCACAGGGAATTCTGATTTAGTAACTGAAGTTATGAGATATGCCGCATAAATTCTTATAAAGGAAAAAATATTCTTTAAAAAAAATGGAACAAATACAATTCAAAGATCCGGTAAAAGAAGGGTTTTTTGCAGGTCTAGGTTTTTTGTCTTCAATATTAATGGTAGCATTGATATTCATCTTTTGCTACATTTTTTATTTGACCTTCCTAGCGTAAGAGCATCCATTCTTTATGTGATGTAGAAAGTTTAGGCATTTTTATTTTTATATTTTTTAAATGTTGTAAAAGTATTTTTTCCTGCTTTTTAATTTTTTTCTTGTCCATAACTTCTTTTGCAAAAACTGTTTTTGGTTTGGGAACAAAATAATTAATAGAAAGATAAAGTCTTCCAGAGAATATTTTTTTCATCTCCAAAATAAAAACAGCCATATCTAAAACATCTTCCTTTTTCATTTCCGGCAGGCCAATCATCATATACAATTTAAGTTTCTCAATCTTCGCTTGGTTGCATCTTTCTACAAAAGAGAAGTATTGTTCATCCTTTACTTTTTTATTAAGAGTAAAGCGTAGGCGCTCTCCACATTCTGGAGCAATAGTTAAGGATTTCTGCCCGCATGCTTTCATTCGCTCTAAAGTCTCTAAATCCATATGCTCTGCTTTAATAGAAGGGAAACTCACGCGTATTTTTTTCTCCAAAAGATACTGCAGCAATTCTTTTCTTTGTGGATGCACAAAAGAAGGAGAATAGATGATAATTTTTTGCACATGATTGAGAGCTAAGCCTTCATCAATAACTTTTTTTAGATATTTAAGACTATGAAATTTCATTTTACCCTCATAAAATTGAGGTATTGCACAGAAATGACAGAGAAATGGACAGCCTCGCTCTGTTTCAAGAATAAAACATTTTCCAAAAACATAGTCTTCAGAAATGCTTTCAGGAAAAGGTTGTACCAGAGGATAGGGAGCATCATCAATGTTTTGGAGAACTGCTCGTGTAACTTTTTTCATTCCATTCTTATAGACCCCAGTGATGGACTCTATGTTACTCAGAAATTCTTTTTCTCCTTTTTCCCATGCATCTAAGACTTGTGGAAGTACTGCTTCAATATCTCCAAGAATAAGAAAATCAAAATGTTTTGCAGCCTCTTCTGTATGCAGCTCAGCAACAGGTCCACCAGCGAAAGTTATCCCCTGTTTTGGCTTCATTGCAATAGCCTTTGCTAGATCCAGTTCATATTGCAAAGAAAACCCTACTAAAGCTGCGTGTATTTTTCCATAATCTAGAAAAATCCTCTCACAATACCAATCTTTTCTCTGATTGACAATGTTATAAATGATAAGAGGCCCAAGGCTGTACACTCCACCATACATTTTATTGGGAAAGACAATATCTAAGCTATATTTTGTTTTTCTATAGGGAAACATAAAGAAAAGGAGCGAGAAGTGCTATATAAATGCCTAGTATTTG
>DUFP01000008.1 GCA_013331795.1 Nanobdellota archaeon | reverse complement strand
TATATAAATCTTACCCTCTACATATAGATTTTAAATTGTAGTGGGTAATTCTCTTCGAAGTATAGAAATCATTATAAACCCTCTCACTCGTAGTATAAATAGTTAGGTAATACTAAGAAAGTCGGCGCTTCTCAATGGAGCTATGTTGCATGTCCCGCGCATCATACTCCAAGGGTGTAAGCGTAAACCTCTAATATTTCATTTTTCTCTCGTATTCTTTGTGATTAAACCATTCAAGAATTGCAGAAATAAGTTCTACCTCATTTTCCGCTGTTACGGTATAAAATAATCTCCACCCATTAGGGAGATCATATTTCCAGAGGTTGTTTATTCCATATTTGGTGATATATTCCTTAGGAAAAAGTCTCTTAGGAACTTGAATTCCTGAGAATGCATTTACTTTAAGATCTTTTATTGCACGTACAATTCCTTTCTTAATAGGATCATCTTCTCTCAATTCATTAAAGTTATTCTCCAACTCATCTGATATAAAAACAACAGCAGAAGGTTTAATCAAACTTTGATCTCCTTTCGTGCACGAAGTTTCATTGCAAGTGTTGGGTTCCAGATGTATGCAATGTGTTCCTCCCTATCAAATGCTATTTTATTAATACTTGTAAGGTACTCTATAATAACCAGAAATGTTTGCCACATAACTTTTTTAGGAAGAGACTTCCAAAGCTGGGTTTTTGTATACTCTCCGCTATGTTCTTCAATGGTTTTTTCTACCATCATAACTGTGTCTAAAGTAGGTGAACGTGCAAAGGGATTTTCTTCTTTTCTTTTGATTTGTACAGTTTGTGCCATAGAAACTTAGTATATCTATTGATATATAAAGCTTTTTGTTTTTTAAATTTATCCTAGGTAGATTTATCAAAAGAAACCCTTATCAATGTGAGTAACTCTACATAATCATCAATATGGAATCTATGACTTTAACTGTTATTTTTTTTTCATATACCTTGCTATCATTATAGTTATTAGCATTATCTCTGCTCACAAAGAAAGCGAAGAGGATTTTATGATCGCAAATAGGAAAGTGAAAGGAATACAAGCTGCTGCTACAATGAGTGCTGGTTTTTTTGACGGGGCTACACTCTCCATCTATGTTGCCTATCTTTATCTTTATGGAAACATACTTTGAGCTATTTGATTGTAATTGTGGGTCTTCAGAATGCAGAAAGGTAATTGATTCTAATACCTGGAAAGATACTACATTTCAAAAGAAATATGCAAAATATTATTCTCCCTACTTACGTGACAAGATGTAATTTTCTTTCTTTAAGAAACAAAAAGCCTTAAATATTATTATTGCTATAAATAACAATTATAACAATAGGAGGAAACAACTATGGCAACACTCTCAGTAGCTGTCCCAGACACACTAAAAAAGAAAATGACCCAACTTGAAGAGGTAAATTGGTCTGCTGTCGCAAGGCATGCATTCAAACAAAAGGTCAACCAAATAGAGTTCCTGAAGTCTCTTGCAAAGAAAAGTACTCTTAACGCAAAAGATACAGAAGAAATTGGCACTAAAATAAGCAAGGGAATGGCAAAGAAGTTTATGGAACTGTAGTATCCAGATTATCCTTAAGACGAGATATTATTGTCTACAAATAGATTAGCTATACTTAAAATGTGGACAACATTAAAGTTTAAACTGTTCAACTATCACTTCAATTATAAAACCACAACCTTTATTAATGGAGTAAGGTATATCTTACCTATGGAAATCGCAATAACCACAATGAGCTCTAAAGGGCAAGTAGTCATACCTGCTGAGATGAGAAAAGATCTCCCTGAAGGAGAGAAGATTATAATCATCAAAGAAGGAAAACAGCTTATCCTGAAAAGAACAGAAGATTTGAATGAAAATCTTAAAGAAGACCTTGTCTTTGCAAAGAAAACTGAGGAAGCATTCCAAAGAATCAATTCTGGTAAAGGGATTACTATGAAATTTGATGATTTCATCAATGAAATGAAAAAATGGTAGAAATTACCTATGAAGATTCTTTCAAGAAGGGCTTTCAGAAAATAAAGGATGAAGAAATAAAAAGAAAGATTATAAAACAAATTGAAAAGATCCTAAAGAATCCAGAGATTGGAAAACCTATGCGATATGGAAGAAAGGGAACAAGAGAGTCATATGTTTCGCCATTTCGATTATCCTATATGATGGAAGGAGAAAAGATTTACATTCTAGCTTTATATCATAAAGATAAGCAATAATTTGTTTTTCAATAGAGAAATCATTATAAATCTCTTTCATTCAGCCTATATAAGATTAGGTAATACCAAGAAAGTCGGCGCTTCTCAATGGAGCTATGTTGCATGTCCCGCGCATCATACTTCTAAAAAATTAAAGAACTTTCTTCACCACATCTTTCACAGAAAGCATTTCTTCTTTCCCAGAGTCCATATCTTTTAATTTCACTTTTTTCTTCTTCAATTCATCTTCACCTATGAGAAGCACATACGGGATTTTATACGCATTTGCAAAATCCAAACCTTTAGACACACTCTTCGCTGCAAAATACATATCTGTAGCAACACCTTTCTCTCGTAATTCCATAACCACAGGCCACACTTTGTCCAAAGAAAGCCCTATAGGGATCACAAATACTTTCACAACACTTTTCACACGTTGCTTTCTCTTCTCTGCAACTACAGCCATGATACGATCAAGACCAAAAGAGCAACCTACTGCAGGATACTCTTGTGTACTTCCCAATAAACTTCCTATCATTTTATCATATCGCCCACCAGAACCAATTGCACTTGTAACGCTTGTACCAGGGGCATACACTTCAAAAATACTTCCTGTATAATATGCAAGTCCTCGTGCAAGAGAAGGAACAAACAGAACATTCTTCTGTGAACAATAAGAAAGCAACTCCCTCATTTCTACAACACCCTCAGCATCTTTTCCAACAAACGCAGCAATCCCATCAAGAATTTTGGTATTGCTTCCTTGTAAATTCAAAAGCTCAAACAATTTCGCAACTACATCTTTCTTCACACCAAGAGTATAAATTTCTTCTTCAACATCTTTTCGTGACTTCTTATCTAATTTATCAATAGCAAGAATCACAGAACTTCTTTTGTCAAGTGAGATTTGTAAAGTATTCATCATTGCATCAAGAATCTTTCGATTATTGACACGCACTTCCACGTCTAAACCTAAAGCCGCAAATGCTTGAAGAAACAACTGCACACATTCTGCATCAGCAACAATGCTCTTTGTTCCAACAACATCACAATCACACTGCGTAAACTCTCGTAAACGATTAGACCCTACAGGCCCATCTCGAAATACAGACCCAATTTGATAGCGCTTGAAAGGCATCTTCAATTGAGGATTCATTGCAACAAAGCGAGAGAAAGGAACAGTCAAATCATAACGCAAACCTAATTTTCTCTGTCCTTGATCACTCAGCTGAAAAGTTTCTTTGAGAATTTCAGCACCTCCGGTATACTGAGAAGAGAGTGTTTCAAAGAGTTCTAATGTAGGAGTTTGAAGAGGATTAAATCCAAAAAGTTCAAAGTTTTTTTTAAAGATATCTTGAATTTCTTGAAAAAGAATAGCTTCTTCAGGAACAATATCTCGAGTGCCTTTTGCAGTATCTACCATGTGTTCACCTCATTCAAATAAATGGGAGGGTAGGGGGGAATTGAACCCCCATCAAAGGATCCACAGTCCTCTATACTAACCGTTATACGACTACCCTCATTATAAAAATCAAAACTAAGTAATGATTTAAAAATGTTTTCAAAAGCAAGAGAACTAGAAAAATCTAAGATACTATCAATGAATACAATCAACTCGTGCCATTTTACCAAAAAACAAAGTGTTTTAATCTTATATAAAGCTTTGGGTAAGAGCTTTTTCAGAGAGAAAAAACGAAAGCAAACAAACCACAAGATTAATAAAAACAATCCAACACAAAAGAAAGAATGAATAAAAAAGGTGCCTATACAATAAGTATTATTTTTCTCCTATTTCTTTCAGCATGTACAACAATAGAAGTCACTCAAGAGAGCTGCACAGACACGGATGACAAAAACTACAAAACACAGGGAATAGTACAAACTACAGAAGAAACAATAAAGGACTCTTGTGACAGCGATGGAAATCTCAATGAAATATACTGTGAAGGTACAGAATCACAAATAGAAATAAAGAACTGTACAGAACTAGGAGCATATACATGTGTGGAAGGGTATTGTAAAGAAACAAAAGTAATAAGAGAAGAAACTACAGAAGCAGAAACAAAAGTTTTTGTAGCATCATTAGATGATAACTTTTATGGAATCAACGCAAGTTCTGGAGAACAACTCTGGAGCTACAATATTGGAGACACACAATATAGTACTCCTCTAGTTAATAATAACCTTGTATATACTGGCTCCGCAAAAGACTATCTGTATGCATTTCATACAGAAACAGGAAAAGTAGCATGGAAGCATCGTACTGGAGATCTTTATTATAGCCCAATAATAAGTGAAGGAATCTTATACACATCTTCAAGAGATGAACTCGTATTTGCATTTAATGCAGAAACAGGAGACATCATATGGGACTTTAAAACACCAGATGAAAATAATCCAACTCCAACGATTGGAGGGGATAAACTTTTTGTAGGTTCTGATGATAATCAACTCTATGCTTTCAATCTAAACTCTGGAGAGCTTCTCTGGAGATTTACAGCCTTAGAAGACATTCGTTCTTCAGCAGCATACGCAAATAATATTGTCTATGTTGGTTCAAATGATGATAAACTGTACGCTCTCAATGCTGTTACTGGAGCAAAAATATGGGAATTTAAAACAGGTGGGAATATATATTCTACTCCGCTCATAAATGAAAACAAAATATATCTTGCTTCATTAGATAGTACTTTCTATACACTAAATGCAGAAACGGGAGAACTTCTATGGGAGTTTGATACAGAGTCATCAATTTATGCAGAACCAGTTCTAGAAGGAGAGACAGTATACATTGCCTCAAATGATCATAATCTCTATGCAATAAATGCAGAAACGGGAAAAAAGAAATGGACTTTTGTTACAGGAAATACAATTAGTAATAAACCAATTATAGAAAACAACATACTTTATCTTACATCCAATGATGCAAATATATACACAATAAATGCAGAAACAGGAAAACAAATCTGGAAGTATACAACAAAAGCAGGAATCATAGCAAGTCCTACATTGGGAAAAGATACAGTGTATGTTGGATCAAAAGATGATTATCTTTATGCACTCAATAAACTTGATGGAACAATAAAATGGAAATTTAAAACTGCTTCTGATATCTATACAAGTGCAGCTATAGCTTAATACCTATACTGCTTCCACAATTTTCCCCAAGAAGTTTTTTTAAATTTTCGAATTCTCTCACGCCCAATCAGATTATACCAAAGATAATCNNTTGATAAATTTTATTTTCATTGGATCATATCCCATCATTTTCGCAGAGATGGCATCGATTGCAACTTGATCTCCAGAAGCAAGAATATAGTTTTTTACTTTAGGAATCATCGTCCTTGGTCCAGCACCATCACCTGCAACAGTCCCATCCATTACTGCAAAGATTCCTGGATGAATCTCTTTTTGTATAGAAAGAAGATCTACAAGTACTTGATCGATCCGTGCATGACAATGATGTCTTTTTTTCGTAATCAACCCACCAAAAGCATTCTTGATTGAACCAGTCATCATGGTATGTCCATGAGTATTATGAAGGATTATACCATTCCCAATAAAACTATTTGTTTCCAAAACTGAAAGATCATAAAGATAACTTACTTCAGATGATTTTGAATATATCATTTCAATCTTATCCCAAGCAAAATCTTTAGAAGCTAAAAATTTAATAAAATCAATCTCAGAAGAGTACAATTTCTGTTTATCTTCTTTTTCAAAAAGGGTTATAAAATAAGCTACTGAAAACCGAGAAGGAGTAACTTTTCCAGATTCTATATCACCTACAGTTGAAGCTTTACCTGTCTTTTTCTTACTCAATCCCAAACCCTCTCTAACATGTTTAAACATTTCTCCATCCAAAGGGACATTATCCCAATTTGAAGGAGAATTCCTTTCACCTTTTGCCAAGAAATTTTTTAAACGAACCTTTTTAGAATCTATAAGAAGTGATAACTTCCCACCAAAAATTCTCATATCATCACCACAGACAAGAAGCAAAGAATAAGTCTTATAATCAAAACAACCATTTTGCTTCACGATTTTATTTTTCGTTTCCTTAATAGATGAAATTACACCCAATCTCAGTAAAAGAAGTTGAAGATCAGAAGCTAAATGTTTATTTTTAATTTTAATAGATAAAACACCCCATTTATCTATATGTCCATCACCATCAATAAAACCATTAAAAAATTCAATAATTTCCTCATTTGGACATTTGTATAATATTCGAGGAACGGTTTTAAACTCAGCTCTAAATGGAAATGGGAATCCTATTTGCTCAAGAAAGAGTTTAAGATCTAAAGAAGTAAATATTAGCTGACCATCATTACCCATATAGGATTTAGGAGTTATATTAAACAAACTTTCTGTTATCTGAATAAAATCTTCTTGAATCTTTTTATTTTCATTTGCAAAACTAAACTTATATGATCGACTATTCTCCAAATGAATGTTACCTTCAGCAAGCATATAACCTACCCATCTCCAAAATTGCTTAGTAGTATACATTGGAACCCTAAAATTTCTTCTTTTCTGCCCAAAAAGTGAAACACCATTTTTCTTTAATAATCTGCGAATACTACCTCTTTCACAAGAGTACTCCTGAGCTAAGTTATTAATTTTAGAGCCAGCAACATATTTCTCAATAATCTCTTTTTGAACGTTCCCACTAAAAAGACGAGATTTTGCAAAAGGCACTTCCTTAAGATTTTTTCTATCAGGATTTAAAGAAGGGATCATAAGCTGGGGCAATAGTTGAGACACACCTTGAACCAAAATATTCCTAGAGACTGCTATAAATTCACTAGATTCCAAATCTTGAGCCTGTTTCCATCCTTTAGGAGTTAAAAAAGGGTGTTTGCCAGATACAACGATTTCTCTACCAGTTCGTGTTTTAACAGTATAAAGAATAGTAGGAGCTGGAGTTTTCCAGAACCGAATAGCCTTCCCTAAAGTCAGTTTCCCTATTGAGTTTAATGTAAATAGATTATATTCTGAAGTTGCCACAAAATCTTTATCATCAGTAATTTCTACACTCCCTTTATTATGAATCTCTTCAACCAAATCTTTAATTTTAACTAAAGAACCATCAGCAAGAAATATTTGAGTATCAGGGTGAACACATTTTATCGTAGGAGGATGCACAACATTTTTCCCAATAAAAGTTTCTGGTATCCAATTTCCCTCAGGGAAAATTTCATCTAGTGCAAGCATTTCTGCTTTAGGCTTATAAGGAATCCATTTCACTTCAGTGAGAGGCTCATATTTCAACCCATACTTTTTCAAAACAGGCAACCATTTGTTTCCTTTTGCACCTTTCCATACATCTGTCACAACAGTTTCATTCTCCATGGGATGTATTCCTTTATAGCCCTCTTCTGTCATTGTTTTAAGAATGCCATCTAACTGCCAAGGTTGTGTAGAACATGCAGGATAATACAAACTCCAAGAAAGGTTTAGTTTAAGGATAGTTTCATTTTTTTGGGGAAGAAACTTTTTATAATCCGCAAGCTCCATAACCTTTCTATAATCTTCTAAAACATTTTCTGGTTTTGTCTTAACAACCGCGACTGTACTCATAGAAAGAAAAACTAAACTATCCTTAATAAAGATATTTGTACAGAAAATACACAAAAAGTAAACGAAAACCAGCTAATAAGAAAAGAAAAAAAAGAAAGATTCCGAAAAAGACCAAAAAATCATTTCCAAAAAAAGATCCTACCATAATAGAAACAAGAAAATAGACTAAATAACCAAAAAGAAAAAGATACATCACAAAAAATGGAAGAAACAAGAAATACAAGGGGAATAATTTTTTATAAATAACCCTCCATTTCTTCAAAGAGTTATATGCTAATAAAGAAACACAAACATACCATGCATAACTCAAAAGAGAATAAATAAGAAGATAAACAATAAAGAGTATCAAAGCTTTCCAACTCATAAAACTATTTGCAAAACTTTCAAAAAGGCTATTCATAGTAAGATAAAAAAATAAAAGTAAAGGAAGTCCAATCAAGAAAGAATACCCATAATAGTCCCATCCTCTCCATTTTTCCCCAATCAAAAAAGATTCACATAAAGAGAGAAGTAAATACACTAAGAAAGGACTCAATATAATAAATAAAAGAAAAGCCTTTACAACAGAACTTTGAAAATCTCCTACAAGGGGATCCAAAGCAAGAAGAGCTTCTGTAGATTGATTTGCTAATCCTGATTCAAGTGATTGAATCTCCGCTTGATATCTATCAACAGAAGAAAAAAAATCTCCTATGTAATCTTTTACAAAAAAACCAAGGGAGAAAAGAAGAAAAAAAAGGAGAAGAGAAACAAAAGAAGATTGTATAAAAGAATATTTTTTCATAATTAATCTCCTAAACTTTCACAGATATGATTCTCCTCATTCTCACAAGAAGAAATACATTCATGATTGGAATAATCCCATAAACCACAAGTACCCCCCTCTGTAGGATCATAATAATTTTGTCCCCTATCTAAAGTATAAGCTTCACTGACAGTGCTAGAACTAGAACAGGAACTTGAAACTTTTAATTCCTTCCACTCAAAATGCCATGCTTCATTAGGAATACGACAAAAACCATTTCCTATCATAAGCTCTGTAAGATATGCTTGACAAAGAGGATCATGTTGAAAGTTACTGCCATCATCATCACACCAAATATCTGCTGCAACGAGGGAAGTATGAGCACAATTATCTACTTCACCATGATCTGCAAGATTTTGTATAATTTTTTCTTTATCATCTTCTATGTCAAACCCATCAATATAAGTTTTAAACTTACCCCCAGTAATATCACAAGTAACAGGATCACAAGAATATCCTCTCTTCGTTAAACAATTGGTATAAAACAACCGTGCTTGCTCTTCAACAGTCCTGCTTGCAGAGCTTACTTTGAGAGCATATCCAGTCTCTTCATATAGTTTTCCTGCAACTTCTTCTAAAGCAACAGCTGCATCCTCAATAAGCAATGATTCATCCACACTTTCAATCTGTAAATAAGGATTCTTATCCACAAGAAGTGCTGCACCAGCAGGAGCACCTTGTTCTTTGTCATATAAATCTCGAAGAGCATCGTAAATACTTTCAACTTCTTCTACATAATCTTCATGACCAGCCCCCCAACCAACATAGCCCCGTATCGCAGCAAGCCAACCAGCATACTCAACACCAGTACTTTCATAGGTCTTTCCATCATTATAAGTCTCATATTTCTTCTTCAATATCTGAGCCCCACATTGAATATTAGATTCTGCTTCATCATCATCATTAAGCTCAGAAGCATCTACTCCACAAACCTCTTCACTTGTAGTTCCACATATTTGCATGAGCCCAACACAATCACTGCTTGATCGCGCTTTTTGTGTACAAGAACTTTCTTGAAGAATAATGGAGAGCACAAGGAAAGGGTCTAAATCATTTGCTTCAGAATAGTCATATATCCATTCAGAATAATCCTCACAATCATCACCACAAGCACAACTTCTACTCCCAAAAGTTGTTTTGTCTTCAGCAATATTTCTCATAAAACGAACAAGTTCATCTTGAGGAAGAGAAAACTCCCCTAATTTTTCATCACTAGGCTTAACTTTTAATACACCATCAAAAGAACAGGCATCATTTTTCCATATACACTTTCCACTGTCTAAAAATTTTCCATAACAAGCACTGCTCTCACATCTATCTCTATCATCCTTCAAAGCTGCACATCGTTCTTGATCATTTTCATAATCATCATCTTTCTGTATATCCTCACAAGCAAAACATTCATCAATAATACTTGTATCAAAATAACAGGCTTTACTAATGCTATGGCATATTTTTTCCTTACAGCCAAATCCACCTAATCCTCCACAATTTTCATGGCAAACTTTTGAAGCATCTTCAAAAGCTCCATCTCCTTCTTCCTCTTCAGCTGCACGAAATCGGAATCTTCTGTTAAACTCACTACCACCCAGTCTTTCAACAGTAAAAGTCACATCAACGACATCATCATTCTGAGTAAATATTATTTGTGTAGAACAAGTATATTCTCCTTCTGCAACAAGATCACAATCTACATCTAATTTTTCAGAACCAACTTCCATAACACCAACAGGCATTTCATTCCCTTGAAGATGAAGAAAAGTAATCTCAAACATACCCTCTCCTTCATCAATCAATTTTCCAGCAGGTATGGCATCATTTTCACCATAAGAACTCAAATCATGCCCATCAAGCTCTGCATCATAATCAATTTCAGTTCTTCCAGTAATAGCACAATTTCCTGCACCACTCCCAATAAGATAATAAATATACCCCAATTCATATTGAGCTATTGCAGCATATTGATAATTTAAAGTTCTATCATAAAGATCCTTCATTTTTCCAGCAAGAGATGCATAGCCAACACAACTAAGATCAGATTTCTTTGTAGCAAGAAGTGTTATATATTCTTTTTCACTCGTTTCTGCATCCATAAGATTTTCAATGCCTTGCTTGAGTATCTGAAAATTCTTTGTTTCAAGATGTTCTTGTACTTTTTCATTTTTCTCTGCATCTTTAATACTATAACTATCTTGATTCAACCAGCATTTTCCTAATTCTCTTCCATCAGTATCTTTTCCGCAGCTCCCTACAGCAATCCAATCTCCCTGCCCACCCTGCCCAATTCCAGGATCTTGTAAAGCACACACTCTTTGTACACCAGTACTCAACTCTCCATAACTATAAGGAAGAACAAGACTTTCTGTACTCCCAAATGTTGCCAAGGAACTTGCTGTAGGCGAAGCAACAGAACTGCTTGGATAACATTCTTTCTCAGTTTGTATATCNNGGATTAACACCTGCATACAAATGGTAATAG
The DNA here is from genome assembly GCA_013331795.1 of Nanobdellota archaeon. Taxonomy (GTDB): domain Archaea; phylum Nanobdellota; class Nanobdellia; order SCGC-AAA011-G17; family GW2011-AR17; genus JAGVZZ01; species JAGVZZ01 sp10136u. Next base: position 7,499 of record DUFP01000008.1, on the reverse strand, counting down.
GTTTGGTATGCATTGGTGCCTAAAGAAGGTGCATAAGGCCGCACAGTTAACGTTGCATAAAACTGATTTGGATCTTCTGGTGTTGTTACTTGGTCTAGGAAATCTCCAATCCAAGGTGTTTGTGCATAAATTGCCTGCTGGCAAATAGTCGTCCCAATTTCTTCTAAAGATCGCCCTTTGAATGCTGCAAACGCAGTTGTTGCATATTCTGTAGTAAAATAACTCACAGAGTTTTGTACATTTTGTATATTTTCTTTGAACTGGAAATATTCTCCACCTCCTAAATCCTCTTGACCATAAGCTTTATTCGCAAGGAAATCGAGAAGACCATCTTTATTATTATCAGTAATAGCAGCAACTTCTCGAACAATAAGCTCACACATATACACACTTCTCACTTTATCACAAACACCAACACTTTTCCCTTCATATTTTGCAGTTTCTAAACATTCTACATATCCATCAAGCATAGATTTCCAGAAATGTAAACTTGCAAGGATACCTGTAAAACAAAGAGGGACAGTATCTCCAGAACCCTGTGGAAGAACAACAGATCCAATAATCCCACTTTCTACAACATTATCAACTTGATATCTCCCGCCTAAATTAAATCGTGAAGGTGGGCACATAACAGGGTCACAAGTATTGAAAAGAAGTTTACAATCACCAGGATCCATGACATCAAAACAACTTGCAGTAGCACCATCAAGAACAGTTTTTGATTTTCCATAGCTCACAGTAAAATCATGCCCATCAATAGGGAAAACATCTCCTTCATAATAATTTTGTTTTACCCATTTATTTGCAAAACTAACAAGATCGGTATAACTAGGGCTTGCAGTATCATAATGAAGTTCACTTTCATGTGCAACAAGAATATCATCATTCGTGCAAAGTTGCCCATCATTTCCTACATTCCAATATTGCATAGTTTTAATTTCATTAATGGTGGTATACTCTGTAAATTTAATGAAGTTCCCATTTTTATGAGGTAAACAATAAGGCAAGCCTTTGTATTCTCCAGAACTATAAATTTCTATTTTTGCTCCAACTGCATATTTTTCATTGAGTGTATCACTACTATATGCTGCTTGTCCTACATAAATCGTTGTCCCATCCCAATAATATTTTGCTCCACTAACAGAACTAATTTGTGCTGTACTATCATCAATCTTATCTAAAGTTCTCAAATCATTTTTATACGCTGCACAAAGATTTTGATCAGAACAACCAGTAACATCTTTAGTATTCCCTTCATCGCTATATTCTATTTTTCCGCCTTTATCTTTAATAATATCTTCAAGTAATTTTCTATAATCATTATAACTAAATGCACGAACACTTACTTTCTTTCCCACATTTGATTCAGTTTGGTATACAGTAAACTGTTTATTTGTATCTCCTTTGAAAACTCTCCCCACAGCAACAATTTCAACATTGAGTTTATCTTTACTGAGCGCAGGAAGATTCTTAACAGAAGTATCTGTTTGTAAACCGGAGCCTAAGTTTTCATTATAGACCCTCTCATACACACCAATAGCCATTTGTTTCTGTTCAGCCTCTGAGAGGCTATTTCCATTTTTGACCCCCTGAGAAACACTATTACAAGCGGCTATTTTAGCATCTTGGATTTTTTCATTTTGAGTGCCTACATAAGAATCAAGTTTCTTTTGCACATCTTCTTTTTGTAAATCACTAATATCAGACTCTGATAATTTCTTCAAATAAACATAATCTTTTTTACTTGCATCATCTAAAAAGACTTGACTTCCTAAGAGCTTTTCACATTCTTCATAGTTGGTATATTGACTTGTAAGTTCCTGTATTTCTGGACTAGAACTAATATTATCGCTCTCATCAACACTTTCTAATGCATGTTGTGCTGCATCAATATCAGCGTCTATTGCTCCTGCATTTGCAAGCATACATTCATCATAAGTCTTATATTGCCTTTCAGAATATGCACCTGAACTCTCTTCTTCACAATACGCATTCCATCCACCTTCATTAGTAACTCCATGTATTGCATCATGTCGTGCTTGTGCGCTTGCACTCAAAAAACTACTCTTCAGAGAAACATACGCAAAAACTCCTAAACAAACATAATTCCAAGTTTTGACAATCTTTTCTAAAGTTTCTATAATCTCATCAAGTTTTTCCTGCAACTCTTTTGCTTTTGAGATTTGATCATCAATTTTTGTTGGGTTCAAATCAAAAGCCCTACTCTCAATAGGAATATGCACAGAAAAATTAGAAATAGAACGTAAAGCTTCGCCAGTACCTGGAGTAATAGTTAAGTATGCTTCTTTTTTTGTATCAACACGCTTCACTTGAAAAGAACTCTTTTCAATAATTTCTGCAGCACCATCAAGTTCAATACTTTTAGAAAGGATTTTACTTGAACCAGAAGAATATACTCTTCGTATTTGAACACTATCTTCACTAATACTATAAACATACCAATTATAAGTATTTTTCCCTTCCTGTAATGTTGAAAACAAAGCTTCACCAATATGATAAGTATTCTGTATGCCATCTCTGCTCAAAACAGCAGAGGACTGTTGTTCCTGCCCTAATTCCTGGAGAGAAAGTAATTGAACAGAAATAAATTGCCCATTATCTTCAAGAGCAGCACTTCCTGTAGTAACATCTCCTAATAATTCATTATTTAATCGTTCTATTTCTCCTCGCACTACTGCATCTGCAAGAGGACTTTTTTTATCCACCATTTTTTGATAGCTTTCTAGAATTTTTTCTTTTGCACCTTGTTTTTGTTCTGTACTCAAACTATCCATATCAGCAATTTCTTCATAGGACTGTGCAAGTTTCAAATAAGCTTCATCCACTACAAGTGCCCCTGTTGGTGAATAGACTTCAGTATCATAAGAGCGGATAATTTCTTCAAAATGAGAAACACCCGTGCACAATAAAGCTAATTTCAAAGTATTATCAAGTCTATCTTCATTACTTAAACTTCCTAATTTTTCTTCAAAAGCTTCTTCACCATAAATCTCTGCATTCAAACAAGGATCTTCTGAAGCAAATTTTTTGATTTCTATAACATTATTTTCTGCTACAGCATAATGATAACCAGGAGGAAGAATATTTAGCAAAACTTCTTTCAAGGTAACTCCATTTTGTAAAGTCACCATCTTTGTTTGTGTAAGATCTCCAGCAACATCACTGACATCTAATTTAACCCATTGCCGAAAAACATCTTCAAGGGCATCAAAAGTTGTTGCACGAATTTGTTTAGTATTCGCAGTATAAAAAAAAGCATCTTCTTCTGTGCTAGGTGACTCATAAAATGGTGTATTTAAAATTGCGGATTCCCCTTCACTTAAACCGCCTTGACTCGTAATAATTTTTTTTACATTTCCTTTTGCATCCTTCAAGCTTAAAATATATTCTACACCGCCTCTTCCTTCAATAACAGACATATCTTTGACAGTCCATGTAGAACCTGGATACAATGAAGCTCCTTCAGTAACAACCACTTGTGATTTTGCGCCATTAATCGTCACAGAAACAATCGCACGCTCTTGTGCAGGATCTTTCAAACCATTTAGAGTAATACGAAACTTTGCATTTCCCAAAACTTGCTCATCAGTAAATCCTAAATCAATATAATCAGAAGTTTCACCTTTATCTAAATGTACATCAGCAATTGCTCGAGGAGATCCAATGATTGGCCAGTACATATCTTTATTACTATAGACAGTCAGATCAACACCATTTTCACTAATATCTTTTACACGAACAAGCCCCCTTCCGCCATAAAAAGAATACATAGAACCATAACTATCTAATTTTTCTACCCATGCATCTTCTTCACTATCAATAGGAAGAATAAGTGCACTTTTTGAGAGGCTATACAATCGTTCAGCTTGAGTAAACCAAATCTCCGCACTAAAAGAAAGATTAACTTCTTTAGGAATACAAGCACCAGTTTCACAAGTATAGCCTTCATCACATTCATTATCTGTAGTGCATATTTCAAAAGCATCTGAATCAAATTGTTTGAGTGTAACAGTAAGATATCCTAAAGTATCAGCATCAAATTTATTGGGTTTATACCATTTAGGGTCTCCATCAAGCAATTCTTCTGTCTCAATATTCAATGCTTTAATTCGCATTTTTTCAATTTCAATACCACCATAAACAGGCTCAATATTTGTAGAACTCTGAAAAAGAGTCCCCAAGGTACTCCCAGCTAAAAAAATATACACAGGAACAGATCCATCTTCTAATAAATTAGAAGTTAAAATTGTAGGCTCATACGAACGTACATTAACTGCAATGCTCCCTCCAGTATCTTTTTCATCAAAATCCTCCTCTTTAACAATTTCTGCACCACTAACAAAAGGAAAACTAACAAAAAGGAATACAATAAAAAGAGAAAGTATTTTTTTTCTCATGTTAATTCAGGCTCCTTGTATCCTAATCCACTATCCACATATGCATAAACCTCTTTCAACTCATCAATATTTTCTGGCAATCCTGGAGAGCTCACATAAAAAGTAACGTGGGAAGCACCCTGAAGGTCATAACGATCAAGTTCCCATGTATTATCCACCCCACCTGCAAGAGCATTTTGTAATTCCACTTCACTAATCTCAACATCAGTACAATCAGTATCATCCTCAAATCCAAATAAGCCACCAAGACTCACTTGTGGAACACTTGTACATTTTGTGTAGCTACTTGGATCTAAAGAAACATCAAAAGGTATTTCACTAACTAATTTTCCTTGAATTTGATATGTTCCAGGAAGTAAAAGAATATTCTCACTTTGATAAGGATAGCTTACTGTTCTGCTATACCCAGTATTTTCCTCAGTAAGTGTAACAAAGAGGACTTCATCACTCTTAGGGCTTCTTGTATTTCCTTCTGCATCAACAATGTGAATATCATAACTAAGATTATAATACTTTTCCAGCACAACAGTTACAGAACTGCTCTGAACAGTACTCACAATTTCACTTCCTTTCTGGTAGCCTTCCTTCTCCACACTAACAACAGCATTGACACAAGGAGGAACAGTAAAACTATTTTCCCTTTCAGTATTTCCAAGAGGACATATACTAGTAATACATTGAAAACTCAGTTCTGTATTTTCCAAAGGAAGAAGCCTTCCATCATCTGCAACTTCAACAACATCCACTTCTAAAACAGTTTGAGCATCCTCACAAATAGTATCCTGTACTGGTGTAAGATCTAACAACCCCTGTGTATTCTCTCTTGGCTGATTATTATCTAAAATAACCATACTTGCAAATTGGAAACGATAATCAGAACTCTCATCATACAAACTAATGAGAACAGGGTATTTAATATCATAAATAAAATTATAATTAGTCAAACAAAATAATCCAGAAAGAATACCTGTGACAGGACTTCCACTAAGGGTATCTTCAACAAGAGTACTTCCTTCACTAGGGTATACTTGCATGGAAAAAGGCCAACGTGAAGAGTACATCATATTCACACTTGTACTCTCTGGAGCACTTTCTAACATATTCCACTCAAAATAATCTGTATCACTTTCTGTATGAATCTCATAGTCCGTTCCCCGTACTTTTACTGCAAGAATATTTTCTGCAAGAATATTTTTAAGATTCATTTCTACTTCATCAACATCCCATGTTTTTCTTTCACAATCAAATTCAGTCCAGGAAAGAGGAACTTCATCATAAAGAACAAGAGCATCATAACTCAAATCTTCTAAAACAAAATCTTCATTTTCTTTGTCCATAATTTCTGTTGCTGCATCATACAAACTTCCTAAAGGAACTTCTTCAGAAACATAAAAGGCATCAAAATCAAAAAGAAAATCATCTACTGCAATATGTATAGGATAGTACACAGTGAATAAGACTTCATCTTCAAGAATTTCAACCTGTGTAGAAACAATACCCACCGTAGCATTATAAGAGCTAAATAATCCAAAATTATTTGCACACTGGGCAAGATTGTTATTCATATATCCTGCAAGCTCACCTTCCATGCTTTCTACATTTGGTACCTGCGAACGTTCTATTCCATTTGCAGTTTCATAGAACCAATATGCTGTTTGAAAATCACTTGCAGGAAAAATTTCTAAAGAATTAGAGAAAATATTATGAGACCCTTCACCAATAGGATCCTCAGGTATTCGTATATAACCTCCTTGTTGCCCTAAAAGTGAAACTGCATCTGCTGCAAGATCATCTACACAACTACTAATCTCTTGATGTAATTCTTCTGCTTCTTCTGGGACACTCAAAGAATCTGTACGCTCTCTTTCCCACTGAGAAAGAAAAATCTGATCTCTATAATAATAGACCAAACCCGCAGAACTCACCAGCAAGAACCCTAGGATTATCAGTAATGTAAGCTGCCCTCTTTTATACATACGACGAAAGAAAGCCTTTTTGATTTAAATAGTTTTTCAAAAAAATTTAATTCCAAAAAGCCAAGAAATTCCAAAGTTTTGCAAAGAAATTTTCTTCTATTTCTGGTGCTGAGCTCGTAGCAAACAATTCTTCAGAACTTTGCTCCGGGCTTTTACAAGTTGTATCTGCAGGATAATCTATATTATTATCACCATCATTATCAATTCCATCAGCACATTGAGGATCAGCACTTTCATCAGTATCTAAAGGACTACGACACTCTACATCTCCTCCATCATAATCAACCTTTTCATCACCATCATTATCAACACCATCACTACACGCAACAACTCCTTCAACACAATACATAACACAACTTCCAGTATCACAAACATAAGAGGATGGACAATCACTATTTGCTGTGCAAGTAATGCTTGCAATATCCATACAAGCTCCAGCAGAACATACAAGACCAGAATCTGTACAATCAATAAGAGTTGTTGCAACAACCCCATTACAATAAGAATCATACAAAGTATTTCCATAACAAGCATCTGAAACCACAACCTCTTCACCATTAGTATTATAACCAGTAACTGTTCCAGAAACAGTAATATCAACAGAACTAATTAAATCAGTAACAGTTGATTCTGTATCGCTACAAGAAGCAATTTCTACACAGCTAGAACTTTCACAAATGGAATTATATTTACAATCAGTATAATCATCACAAGAATCTAAACAAAAACCAGTATCACCACAACCAAATCCATCACTACAATCTGAATCACTAGAACAACTGGTAGCATCCTCTTCTTTAGCATCAACAACCCCCTGTAACTCACAAGCTCCCTCAGGGCTACATGCATATCCATCCACACAGACATTATCATTAACACAATTGGAATTACAAATACTATACCATTCTGTAATCGCACAAGTATATGCACCACAATCTTCATCACTATCACAAGAAGTAGTAGCTGCAAAGGAAAAAGAACTTAATAATAAAAAGACAACTGTAAAAATCACAACACTCTTTTTTCTTATCATTATTAATCTCTTAGCCTCACTGACTTATAAATTTTTCTCTAGCGCCCCATTCAAAAGTAAATAACCAAGTAA
>DUFP01000038.1 GCA_013331795.1 Nanobdellota archaeon | reverse complement strand
AGCGAAGAGTGTGTCTAAAGGTTTGGATTTTGCAAATGCGTATAAAATCCCGTATGTGCTTCTCATTGGTGAGGATGAATTGAAAAAGAAGAAGGTGAAATTAAAAGATATGAACTCTGGGAAAGAAGAAATGCTCTCTGTGAAAGATGTGGTGAAGAGAGTTAAGAAATAGTCCTTTTTTTATGTATTGCAAGGTATCTTCTAAGAAAATATTTCACAAAAGCTTCTTCATCTTTAGTTAGAGCCTTATAGTAGGATTTTCTTTTTTTATATTCTATAATGAGCATGGGATAGCCATTGTGCCAAAGAATATAGTTAATGAGTAGCCTCCCTATTCTGCCATTGCCATCTCCGAAAGGATGTATTTTTTCAAATTGATAATGTATGCGTGCAGCGTGCTCTACTGGATTTTGTTCCTCTTTAATTCTTCCTAAAAGCTTATTCATTAGATCTTGTACTTCTTGCCAATCTGGTGCTCTGTAGTTGCCTACTCTTACTAAATAATCTCTATATTTTCCTGCGATATCTTCTTTTGTTTGTCCAAATATTTCTTTGTGCCAATATAGAATTAGTGTATTTGTTATTGTTTCCTTTTTTTGCAACATTTCTAGGAATATTTTTGCATGTGCTTCTGTTTCTTTGATTTCTTTTAGTGATTTATTTGGAGCAATTTGTTCTTCAATAATTTCTCTTGTTTCTTCTAAAGTAATTGTGGAGCCTTCAATTGCATTCGTATTATATGTAAATGTTATAGCTAGTTGTGCTAATTCTTTTTCTTGTATTAATTTTGGGAATTTTTTCCATTCGCTTTGAAAATTCTCTTTTATTTGTTCTAATTTCTGAGAGAGTTCTTTTATTTGTTCTTGTTCTAGGCTCTCTTTTATTTTCTCTATATCTTTTGGTATGGTTTTTCCTAAATAAACTTCTTTGTTTATGACTTTTCCTTTTTTCCTCTGAGAAATTTGGAGATAGTAATATTCTTGCTTTCCTTTCTTTCTTTTTACAATGTGCATCTTACCATTACAAATATTTAATTATTTAATACTTTGCTTTTTTGTCTGGGTAAGCTTTATTAGAATGGATGCGTGGGATATGTAACATCATTCGATTGAGAAGCGCCGACTTTCTTAGTATTACCTAACTATTTATACTACGAGTGAGAGGGTTTATAATGATTTCTATACTTCGAAGAGAATTACCCACTACAATTTAAAATCTATATGTAGAGGGTAAGATTTATATACCCAAGGGTACTATTAAATCACATGGTTTACATCTATAGAAAAGTTATTGGAAATAAAGGCTATTATTACTTGAGAGCCTCAGAGAGAAAAGGAACAAAAGTAATAGCTAAGGATTTAGCATATCTAGGAGAAAGTATAGAAGAAGTTCAGAAAAATCTCACAAAATTACCACAATATAATGATCAAATCAGAAAAACCTACAAAACCATCCATAATTTCTTAGAATCAAACATATACTTAGAAAAAATTAAACAATCAAAGATTAAATCTGATGATTATTTAGGAGACAAACTCTTAGAGGTTGAAGCCTGTAAACTGCATTACAGCAAAAAGTTCAAACATTATAATGGATTGACAAAGGAAGAGATTTTCAAAAATTTTATCATAGAATTTGCATTTAATACAACAAACATTGAAGGGAATACCATCAAATTAAATGAAACTAGAAATTTGTTACAAAATGGAATAAGCCCTAAAGACAAGCCTTTAAGAGATATATATGACTTAAAAAATACTGAGGAAGTATTCAATTGGCTTCAAGAGTCTAAACAAAAAGTTACTCACGAGTTAATCATTGAAATTCATAAAAGATTAGTTGCAAATATTGATAAAAGAATTGGTTATAGAACACAAGAAGTAAGAGTAATAAAATCCAATTTTAAGGCAACACCATTTCCATATATTAAGGCAGATATGGATATTTTATTGAAATGGTATGAAAAAAATAAAGATAAACTACACCCATTAGTTTTAACAACCATTTTTCATCATAAATTCGAGATGATTCACCCTTTTTTTGATGGAAATGGGAGAACGGGAAGAATTTTGCTGAATTATATACTCATGAATAATAATTATCCTCCAATGGTTATACATACTAAAATAAGAAATAATTATCTTTTAGCATTAAGAAAAGCAGATAAATCAAATCTAAAAGAGGCTAATATTAAGGATTATGACCTGTTAATACAGTATGTATCTGATGAAATGGTTAAATCTTATTGGAATATCTTTCTATAAAATAATTCTAACAATCTATTGATTTCTATAATCAAAAAGACTTCAAGGGCTATTGTGAAAAAAGGTTTGAAATTAGAGTTGAATAGTTTAAGCTTTGGTATTGTCCACAAATAAATAGTAGAAAGTTATAATGGGGATAATAATCTACTCCTTCTCCATAACTCTCTTCGCCATACCTTTACTGATTTTGGTGCTTATCTCTTCTGCATCTTTTGCGTTAAGAGTACTTTTCTTTGCAAGATACTTGAGGAATTCTATTTGATTCACTTTTTGTTCAAATGCATGTCTTGCGACAGCAGACCAATTTACCTCTTCGAGTTGGGTCATTTTCTTTTTTAGTGTGTCTGGGACAGCTACTGAGAGTGTTGCCATAGTTATTTCCTCCGATTGTTATAATTATTATTTATAGTAATCATAGTATTTAAGCGTTCTGTTTAGGAATTCTAAGATTACGACTAAATAGATTTATATATTCCCAATAGGTAGGTATAAATAATGGACTCCTCTGAAAGAAAGTTTGAAAGACTACTCGCTGAAGCAAAGGATGATGCTAATATTCTTGCATTCTTTCTAACTGGTTCTAGGGGCAAGGAAAGATCTACTCCTCATTCTGATTGGGATATTAGAATTATAGTTAAAAATAAAGTTCTTGTTAGCTATCAAAGGAAATATGATGATCTTGAAGATAAATACTTTGATATTGGTGTATTTTCATTAGGTCAGCTAAAAGCATATGCTGAATGGGGTTCTGGAGAAGAGTGGGATAGATATGATTTTACACATGTAAAAGTTATTATCGATAAAACCAATGGAGAAATACAAGCAATTGTTGATGAGAAGGGTAAAATTCCTAGCCCCCAAATTAAAGAATTTGTTTCTAGAGAAATTAGTGCTTACATTAATGCAGTTTTCCGATCTGTTAAGTGTTTTAGAGATGGAGAAGATATGGGGGCTCATCTAGAAGTAGCTTTGTCCATTCAACATTTGATGAATATTCTGTTTGCATTACATGAAGGGAGAATTAGGCCTTATTATAAATATTGGGAATGGGAACTCAAACACCATCCACTAGATAAAATCCCTCTTTCTGGAAGAGAACTAAAGAATGATGTCAAGAGAATCCTTAGAAATGGAGATTTGCAAACACAACAAAAAATATTCTTTGTCATTGAGGCTCTGATTAAAAAAGAAGGATATCAACATACCCTTGATGAGTGGGATAAGAAAGTGTTTGTTTTTATCAAGACTTTTTCCAAACATTAATGTCGTTTGAGATTTCTACGAACACTACTTAAGGCTAGGGAAGACCAAGGTGGCGACTCTAAATAGAAGTATGATGCGCGGGACAGGATTTGAACCTGCGTAAGCACTAAGCTACTAGGTCCTAAGCCTAGCCCGTTTGACCGCTCCGGCACCCGCGCGTAATATTTAGGCAACAATAAAGATGAATTTTAGTTTGTTTAAAAGAGTTTTGTTTTAGAAACTGAATTGCTCTGTTTGCTTATCATAATACCCTGCAAGATGTTTTAAGCCATCCAGTAATTGAGCTGCAGGAAGTCCTGGATTATATTTTAGATTCCTGTCTGCTCCTTGGAATTGAAAACGAATATTTCCACAGGCAAGTGTCTCAAGCCTTACTTCTTTTCCAAACATCCTTACTTTATGATCAAGAAGATCTCTTATGTTCATAGATCTAATTATCTCTGGAGAAATGATATCACTATCTCTATACACAATAAGTTCTGTTTGTGGGCAATAATAGTCTGTCATGGTACAATTTTATCGTATTTTTCCTGGTTTCATCCATGTATAGGATCTGAGTTTTTTTGAATTTCCATAGCCACAGCTAGAACAGACACCATCAATTTTGTGGTACGACGCGCGTCCACACCTTCGACAGGGGATATGGATGTCCTTCTTGGACTTCAATCCCATACTTGCTTGGCCTTTTGTCATTGTCTTATGCAGGTGATATTAGGATGATAGTATCTCCACGAATGAAAGCTTTTCCAAGTTTTCTTTTCATAGCTCCATTTTCCCATTCTTCTGCGTCATCAAGAACTGTATTAATGTGAATGTCAAATGCTTTTAACTTTCCAATTAATTGAACTTTGTTTTTTAATTCGACTACGACACGATGTCCTCGTGCTTCATTCAATGCGTCCAATGGACGATCTGTTTCCATATTCTTTGCCTCCAAATAAAATAAAATTGCTAAGACAAAAAGTTACATACTATTTAAGACTTTCTACTGGTTGGCTCTCGTCTATTCTTTTTCACTTGCTCATACTTTTCTATTTGTGATATTATTTTCAAAGGGAAAGCTATTTAAATGGCTGGATTTTTCAGAGTTTTATGGCTTTAACATCACATCGTTCCAAACGGAAAATAACTGGTGGGCGATATCAGAAATATAGAAAGAAAAGAGTTTTTGAATTACGAAGTCCAGGAATTCTTACCAAATTAGCTGAGAAAAAAACAAAAACTACTCGGGGTGTTGGGGGAACTACTAAACAAAAAGTACTCTCTGCAAATGTTGTTCATGTGTTTGATCCGAAAACAAAAAAATATTCTTCTGAGAAAATTAAGACCATTCTTGAAAATACTGCAAATCGACATTTTGTGCGAAGAAATATTATGACCAAAGGAGCAGTTGTTGAGACTGTAAAAGGAAAGGTTAAAATTACCTCCCGTCCAGGTCAAGTAGGTGTTCTTCAGGGTATTTTTATAAAGTAATTCTCCTCGATAAATTCATCTAAGTAGGGAAAAGCTTATATACTAGTTCTCCATCTCCTATTTAAAGGTTTTTATTCCCATGGCAACTGCAATCAAAAAGTGTCCTGAGTGTGGCGGTGTTCAGCTCACGCATAACAAGGATAAAGGAGAAATTATTTGCCGAAGTTGCGGTCTTGTTATCGAAGATAAAATGATTGATTTTGGCCAAGAGTGGCGAGAATTTGATTCTGAAGATTCTGATAAACGAAGGCGTACAGGAGCACCTATGACCTATACTAAATACGACAGAGGTTTAGGTACTGATGTTGGACAAAAACAGGATATTTACAGACTTTCTGGAAAGGGAAAAAATAAGTATTTCCGATTGAGAAAATGGCAATATAGAATTTCTACAGCTATTGAAAGAAACTTGAAATTAGCATTAGCTGAGTTAAAGCGAGTTGCTTCTTATTTGAAACTTCCTAAATCAGTTGAAGAAGAAAGTGCACGAGTATATACACTTGCAGTACAAAGAGGTCTTGTTCGAGGAAGATCTATGGAATCTGTTGTTGCAGGAGCATTGTATGCTGCATGCAGACGACATGAAGTGCCACGAACACTAGATGAGCTTGCTGAAGCTTCTGGTATTGATAAAAAAGAAATTGGAAGAACCTATAGGTTTGTTACCAGAGAATTAGGTATTCGTATTTTGCCTTCCAATCCTATAGATTACATTCCACGATTTGCTTCTGCATTACGATTAAGTGCAGATACGCAAAGCAAGGCTGTAGAGATTTTAGAGATGGCTCAGAATTCAGAGTTGACTTCTGGAAGAGGACCAACAGGAATTGCAGCTGCATCTTTATATGTTGCAGCATTGATCAATAATGAGAAGCGAACGCAAAGAGAGGTTGCAGACATAGCTGGTGTTACGGAAGTAACGATCAGAAATAGATATAAAGAACTTTTGAAAAAACTTAATCTTAAAGATAAGATTAAGAAGTTGAAAATAGAGGAAGAACCTTAAATTCTTAGATTTTTATGATACAATTATATTTTGATACCCATAGGCATATATATGTTACTGCAGAGAAAAGTCAAGGGATTGCTCTAGATCATACTACTTTTGCAGATGTGCAAGAGCGAATAGAAGATTCTCCAAATTTAGAAGGGAAGATCCAGGTACTTGCAGAAAAACGTTTTGGAAAAGATCGCAGGAAACCAGATGCGTATTCTCTTTTTAGTCTTGGGCAAGGATATTATGCTTTAGAATTTATTTATGTTACTGCTCCTTTTGTTTCCTTAGAAAAAAAAGAAAATGCTGCAAAGTGAATATTTATAAAATAGCCTTCTCTTCATATCTTTATGAAAATAGTGATGTTTCTTTTTGTTTTTGTATTAACTTTTAGTTTTGCCAGTGCAACATGTACAAATTATCTTGATGATGGGAATGATGCTGATGCGTTTGGCTCTGTTGAAGTGGATGGTGTTTTCTCTCAGGATATTTGTCGCTCAAATACTGAGCTCACAGAATATTATTGTGATGGAAATTCTTTGAAGAGTGCAAGTTATTCTTGTGCTTCCTGTAGTGATGGCATTTGTTATGGAGATACTTGTACGAGTATAAACGAATGTAATCCAGTCCTTCGAAAATGGTGTGATGGAAGTTCTTGGTTGGATAGTGGGTATTGTACAGATAGTAATTTAGATTGTTATCTTGTTGATTCTACTTGTAGTGTTTCTTCTTGTACAGAAGGAGCTTGTGATTATGAAAATCATAAATATTGCTCTTCCAATACTTGGGTTGATGATGATTATTGTGATCTGAGCCGTTGTGGGGATGATGTACATTCTTTTGGATATTGTTTTTGTGAAGATAGCGATGCCCTAAGTGAAACTGATTGTAGTGATGATGTTGATGATGACTGTGATGGAAATGTTGATTGCCGTGATAGTGATTGTTCTGGGAAAGAAGGTTGTCTTTGT
>DUFP01000037.1 GCA_013331795.1 Nanobdellota archaeon | reverse complement strand
AGGAGCCATTCCGGACAAGCCTTACAAAAGAAAAGTTACATTCTTTTTAGGCCTTTCCAACCAAGCTCAAACATTTGACTTAATGCCTGTGTAAAGTAGGGAGTTTTTACCCAGATTCCCATGTCGTATGCTTCATGTACATCTTGGTCATCTGCAAGCATAAAAAGTAGCTCTTTTCCATCTACCAAAATAAATCTTGCTTTGGTATTTTCATCAGAAGCTCTTAGCTCTACTGCATCACGAACTTCTTTTGGAATGAAAGAAAGTTCTTTGACAGGTGCAACCACTTTAATCTTTACACCGCTTGCTTTTGCTTTTTTGATCACAGATTTGAGAAGGTCTACTTTTCGTACAAGACCTTTTTCTGTAGTCATAATGCATACAGATTTTTCTGCATTTGCAATTAGTGTTTTAATGTGATCGTAGATGTTTTTTCTTCCTTTGAGTACTCCAGAGAGTTCAGAGGGTTCTACTTTGTCAATTCCTTGCTTGTAGAGCAGTTCAATTTCTCTATAAATATCTGTATCATTTACTTTTTCTAGCATGGATAATTGACGATCTGCATCTTCTTGGACTTTTTTTCTAATTCTTTTGAGAATTTCTTCTGGTTTTACTGCAATATATTTAATTGGTTTTCCGAGTTTCATTATAATGAACCCTTTCTTTTCTAAGTTTTCTAGAACATCGTAGGATCTAGATCTTGGAACACCAGAAATATCTGCTAATTCTCCTGCTGCAGCAACTCCACGAGAGAGCAATGCTGTCCAAACTTTAACTTCATAAATATTTAATTCGAAATGTGATCTTAATTTTTTTAAAAATTCCTCATTTACTATCATTTTTACTCCTTTCACCTAGATACTAGAAAATAGATATCATTTATAAATCTTTCTGTTTTTTACTAAGGTAGAGTAGTAAAACTAACCTGTATTGAGGTATCTCTTTGATATGACTCTTGCTATAATTGCTGCCACGAGGAGCACTCCACTGTAAATAATAAGGGTATATATAGGTTCTGCAATGCTTCCTATACTTGAATTGAAGAGGAGGATCTTTTTGAGCATGGTCTCCCCGATAATAAAGGGGTTAAATTGTACTATATTTCTGGTGTAGAGGGAGAGAGTTTCTAGAGGGAGGATAGTATTAGAGAAAAAGAGCATAATCATCGCTGCAGAAATTGCTGCAAGGGTAACTGTTTGCTTTGTATTGAAAAGATAGCCAAAGAGCATTCCTAGGAGGATGAAAAATGAGCCTAGCACAAGAAGGGCAAAACCTGCAAGAAAGAATGTTTGTATACTTAGTGTGCTGCTGAAAAAATAGTAAATCACAGCTAAAAGAATAGTAATCTGAAATGCAAGAATAATAAAATTACTCATAAATTCACCTGCCATGAATAGGAATTCATTCGTTGGAGTTATAAAATTTCTAAAGTATGCACGTGATTCTTTTTCTGTGATGATGCTTGCAGAGCTCATGAGAAGAGCTACAAGCATAATCAATAATACCAGAATTGTGGGAAGGATATAGAGGAGATAGGAGTTTAGAGAGCTAATAGGCTCAATGCTTGTTTTTACAGGAGAGACAATACTTGCAACATTGGTAATTTTAATTGATTTTATTTTGTCGGAAATTTCCTGAAGATTTGTAGATGCTGCTTCGAGATTTGTTTTTTCTGTGTTGAGTTTTGCATTGAGACCAGAAGCGCTTGTTGTTGCTGTGCTTACTGATGCTTTGCTTGCATCTAGCTTTGCTCCAAGACTTGTATAACTTGTTTCTAGGCTATCGATAAGACTGTTGAGATTGGTGATATCTGCGGTTGAAATATTATAGGAACTTTTGAGGGAGTTTATTGTTGTATCTAAGGTTGTGGTATCAAGACTTGCATGGGTAAAGTCTATTGCAGCGAGATCTGATGCAAGCGTTGTTGCTCCAGTTTGTGCTTCACCATTGTTTGTAATGATTGATTCAATGTTTGCTTGTGTTTGTATTGTTTTTGTATTTGTACTATCTAGTACTGTTAATATTTGTGTGATAATTTCTGAACTGAGTTGAGATGCTTCTATAGAGACTTTTGTGCTAATTTGGCTTGCAATGAGGTTTGCAACATTTAAACGAGAATTGTCTACATAAATCTTTACCATATTATTTGCACTATTGTCTAAGACCATATTTGCCGGGAAAATAACACATACTTGAAAGTCGCTGGATTTTACTGCATCAATACATTCTAGTTCCGAGTCCATTTTGAGAATGTTATATTGGCTGTCAGAAAGATTTATTATTATGGAATCAGAGAGTGTGGAGTAGGATTCGGAATAGGCTGCAATGTTTAAATCAAATAATGTAGAGGTGTTGAAGGCTAGAGCAACCAGAGTAATAATAAGAAGCGGACCAAAAATAAAAATGAGTGCAGAAACTTTTGAACGAATAAGCAGTTTTATGTTTTTTGTTACTGCATAAAAGAGTTTTATGAATGGATTTATAGGAGCTCTTTCTACAAAGAGATCAGGGCTTGTTTGCTGTGTTGGCAGCTTTAAGGGTGTTATTTTCTCTTTTTTTTCTATGACTCTTCTGATAAAACCCATCATTTTCTTGTTGCCGCCTCAAAGACTTCTTCAATAGAAGGTTTGCTTACTTCAACGTTAAGGAGTTCATCTCCTTTTGATTTTACATAGGATAAAATAGTAATAAGAATTTTTTCAGGATCTCTGGTGTAAATATACATATACCTTTCTTTTTGGAAAATATTTTTTGCTCCTGCTCTTTTCAGATAGGGAATAAGGTTTTCATAGGTTTTTTTCTTTGTTTCTATTTTTATGACTTGATCTTTTGTATATTTATCTTTGAGTTCATCTGGGCTTCCCATCTCTAGGATTTTTCCATGATGAATAATTGCGAGGGTATCACAGATTTTTTCTATTTCTCCAAGTAAATGTGAGGTTATGATGACTTTTGTTCCATTATCATCGATTCTTTTAATGAGAGCCATGAGTTTTTTTCTTAATACTGGATCAAGGTTTCCTGTTGGCTCGTCTAAAATAAGAATTTTTGGATTGTGAATCATAGAACAGGCAATGTCTAAACGCCTGTACATTCCTGTAGATAATTCTTCTGCAAGCACATGGCGAGAATCTTCAAGCTCTACTAATTTGAGGAGCTCTTCTATTCTTTTTTTTATATCTTGTTGCTGCATGTTGTAGAGTCTTCCAAAGTATTCTAAATTTTCTTCTACTGTTAGTTTTGGATAGACAGAGCCTGCTTGTGTTGCAAAGCCAAAGAGCTGGTTCATGACTCGTTGATGCTCGCGGATATTAATTCCATTGTAATACACTGCTCCAGAGTCAGGGCGCCAGAAACCAATGATGACATTGAGGAGTGTTGTTTTTCCACAGCCTGAAAGACCCATGATGCCAAAAATTCCTGTAAATGGGATGGAAAGGCTGAGGTTATTAAGAACTATTTGCTTTCCAAATCTTTTTGTGACATTATCTATTCTAATAAAATCCTCTTTTCCCATTGAGACATAAGGAGTATTATTTCTTTAAATATCTTTGCAAAGCTTTATTAAAGTTCTTTGCTTTAGAATTATTTATGAAACATCGATGGTGGGTTGTTAGTCTTCTTCTGGTTCTTTTTCTTCTTGCACAAGTTATTGGACTCTTGGTACATACGTATTACAATGTCAGTGAAGAAGCATTGCCTCTTGGCATTGAAAGACCTGAACTTAATCCAGAGACATCTTATATCTCTCTCTTTTTGGTTTTGCTTATTGCAACTGCTGTTGTTTTTGTATTGCTGCATTTCAAATTATTTCTTTTATGGAAACTTTGGTTCCTTGTAAGTGTGTTTTTTACCCTAGTGATTAGTTTTGGTGTTTTCTTTTCTGTAAAAGTTGCCTTGGTTTTTGCCGTTGTCTTTTCTGTATGGAGGGTTTTCAAGCCAAATCCCATTGTACATAACCTTACAGAGCTTTTTATTTATGGTGCTCTTGCTGCAATTTTTGTTCCTATCCTTACTTTGTTTTCTGTATCTCTTTTATTGATTTTGATTTCTGTATATGATTACATTGCTGTACGAAAGACAGCACATATGGTAAAGCTTGCACAGTCGCAAGGAGAAGCAAAGGTGTTTGCTGGTTTGTTAATTCCTTATGAAAAGAATGTTGCTATTCTCGGTGGAGGGGATATTGGTTTTCCTTTGCTTTTCGCTGCTGTTTCAATGAATACTTTTGATTTAGGCTTATTCGATTGGAGAACATATATTATTCCTCTTTGTGTTGCTCTTCTTCTTTTTGCTCTTTTTGCAAAAGGTGAGAAGAAGAAATATTATCCTGCAATGCCTTATGTGAGCTTGGGATGTCTTTTAGGTTTGGTTGTTTTGTTGTTATTTTTATAAGGAAAACTTTTTGTTTTATATGTATTATTAGGTTAGAGGGTGTTATAGACTTTTTAATAAAATAAATTTTAAATATTTAAACGACTGTTTTTTCCAGAGTAATGACAATTCTTCGATTATTCTTGCCCTTATTTTCTGCTTTTACAAAAAGAATTTCTCCTACTTCTGAAGTATTTTTTAGATGTGTTCCACCGCATGCTTCTTTTCCAAATCCTTCAATATCTACAATGCGAACTTCTTGGATGTCTTCAGAAAAGCCTTTTGCTAAAGAAGTCATTTTTTCTCCTAAAATAGATTCTGCTTCTTTTCTTTGGAGCAAAGACCAATGAATAGGATGTGCTTCTTTGATTATTTGGTTTGCTTGTGCAATATATTCTAAAATTTTTTCTTTGTCATAATTTTCAAGAGAAAAATCTATACGTGCTTTGTCTGTCTCTAGTTGGTTTCCTGTAATGAGAGCTCCTGTTGCTTTTGAAATGACTTCTGAAAGGATGTGTGCTGCTGTATGATATCGCATGAGAATATATCTTCTATCCCAATCAATAGTGCCATGAATGTGATCTCCTTCTTTAATACCAAGATCAGATATTTCATGGATGATTTCTCCTTCTTCTTTTTTGACAAAAATTACTTTATAGGCCTTTCCATTACTTGTGATGATTCCTGTATCATATGGCTGTCCTCCACCTATTGGATAGAAATATGTTTGGTCTAAAGTAATAAAAACTCCTTCTTTTACTTTTGTGACTTGTGCATCAAATTCTTTTTTATAACAGTCTAGTAGATAGGGTGCTTTCATTTTTTGTTTTCTTCAGAGATATATTTTTTGAATCGTGTCATGAAGATTCCAAACTCTTCATTGAGGACATTTGCACCACAAGCAAGGTCATGGCCACCACCGTAGCCTGTCAGACCTTCTAATGATTTTTTAATAATTTCAGGGAGTTTTATTTTTGTAGACCGCAAACTCATGACTACTTTATCATCTTTTATTCTTCCAATGATAACTACTTTGTCTGGCTTTCGGTAAATAATTTCATTTGAAATTAAACTGGTGAAAGAATCTTGACTTGAAGGGTATGTATACAGAAAGATTTTGCTTCTTGTTTTGACTTTCTTCGCTTCTTCTAAAGTATTTTGATATTTTTTTTCCATTTGTGCATAGTGCTTCCAAATAAATTTCCCTTGTGGTGTTTCTTGCTTCATAATTTCCCATGGGCTTTCAATTCTTGTGAGCACTTTTATACATTGTTTTGAGTTCTGTCCATTTCCTTTTAGAGCAAAAATAAAGTTTCGGATAAGAATTCCAAAATCAGTGTCAAAAATAATCTGCCCCGGGTGTTTTGCTTCAGGGATTAATCCTGGATATTGTTTTTGAAATTCTTCAATAAGTTCTGGAGGGATGTACCAATCGCCAATAATACCTATCATTGCTATCCAGAGATCTTTTTTTGTTATTTGATATGCCCAATAAGAGGTTGGTCTATTATCCTTATCATTTTCTTTTCTTGGATTGTAGTAATGGTAATGGGAAGATTCAATTGTTAATGGTTGATGGTGGTCAATATGGATGATTGGCGTTTTTATCCCCATAACAAAATCTTCTTCAATAACTGCTTTATCAAGGATAAGAACAAGATCTGCTTTTTCTCTGTTGATTTTTTCGCTTATTGCTTCATTGAGTTGTCCTTTGATAGGCATTCCTTTTCCTTTTTTTGTGTATTTCCAGAGAACTAAAAAGGAAGCAAGACCATCTTGATCATCATCAAAAAGAAAAAGAGGATTTTCTGCTTTGTTGAGGAAATTGCGAATTTCTTGAAGTTCTGTTTCTGTGATCATTTTTTACCCTTATAAAAATCAGTATAGTCTGTAGGAGGTGAAGCAGTTGTAGGACTATATTGGAATGGTGTAGAATCTTGCTTTCTCCCACTCTTTTTAAGGGTTGTGAAATAATATATAAGGAATGCAAGGAGAAGTATTGCTATGCTTGCTATTGCTAACAAAAGAATTGCCTTTGCTGCAGATTTTTTCTTTTCACAGAGGCCTTGTTTACAGACTTCTCCAGAACCGCAGGAAATATCTAAAGCACATGAAGAGCAGGTTTCTCCTGATTCTATAATTTTATTTCCACATACTGCAGAGCTTGTGCTTTCTGTAAGAATAGAATCAACTTCTACTTGACTCAATACTGAGTTTCCTACTGTGAGTGTCCATGTTTGTGTTGTTTCTTCTGTTGCATCAGAGACTGTTGCTTTGATTGTAAAAATTCCCTCTTCTATTGCTGTATAAGAAAAGCTGTCATCTGTGTCTGTTTGTTGAAGATCATTTACAAACCATGCATATGTTAATGTATTGCTTTCTGCATCAGAAACGGAAATGGAAAAGTCTTGCGTGTCTCCAGGTTCTATGCTTGGATCTGTGTCAGGAGAATGGGAATTTATTGCTGGTGCTGTGTTTGTTGTTGCGCCGACTGTTATACTAAAAGAATTACTGGTGACAGAAGCAGAGCCATCACTAGCTGTGATTGTTATATTTTCTGTTCCTCCCCAGTCAGTGTCTGGGCTAAGAGTAATGATTGAACTATTTTGGAGAAGATTTATATGTGCTGCAGATGTTGCGTAGGTGAGATTATTATTATGGTCTATATCAGAAAAATAACTGTTCATATTAAGTGTTGTATTAGTATTCTTTGCTAGTGTTAAATCGGATATGTTTGCTATTTTTTGTGGTGCATCATTTACATTGGTGATGTTTATTGTAAATTGATTGCTCGTGACTGTAGAAGAAGCATATTTTCCTGTAATTGTTATATTTTGTGTGCCCGTAAAGTTTTCAGTGGGGGTAATACTGAACTGATTATTTGTGTCAATGCTGATATTTGCGCTTGTGTTTCCTGAAAAGGTATAAGAATTTGCACCTGTAAAATAACTATCTAAGTCAAAGAGATTTTCGCTTGTTGCGTCTTCATTCGTTGCATAGTTTGCTATTATTCCAGAAAATGCTAGGGTGGAGATTGTGAGTGTATTATTACTCGATGCTGCTGCTGTTTCTGCATTTGTGTTCGTTGCCAAGCAATTCCAAATATATGCTCCTGAAGTTAGGCTTGAAACGAGAAAATTTGCTGTTATACTTGCATTACTTTGCGTTGCGACCACAGCCCATGGAGAACTGGATGTATTCATATAGAGTGCAATAGAAGAAATGCTGTAGGTTGCTTCTGTTGCAGTGCAAGAAAAGATAATAGATGTCATATTTGTGCTGTTTCCAGAGCTTGGAAATGTGAGAGACATAGAAAGTGCAGATATTGCTGGTAGAAAGAGTATTATCACTAGAAGGATACTCAGCTCTTTTTTCATAGTTTATTTAGAGAATGGCTATTTAAATATCTTTTGTCAAGATTTAAATAATATCTCTTCTTTATACTTGGTATGGATTGGAAAATTTTTTTATATGTATTTTTAATTTTTGTATTTCTTATTTTTATTAAAATAAGTCGTTTTCGTGTCAATGGAAAGAAGATTTTATCTTTGCCTTTACGCATTTTATTTGCTTTATTTTTCCCCTTATTGCTTGTTGTTCTTCTTGTTTTTAGTTCTGTATTCTTTTTGTTCCTTTTTATTTTTTTGGTCTTTCTTTTTTTTCTCTTCTTTGTTTTGGGGAGAATACGTTTGTATTCAAGAAAAAAGAAAAATGTATCTGATGATATTATTACTGTACATAGGGTGAAGAGAAAATAAGATAGTCTGTAAATGGCTTTTGTTCTTCAATTGCTTTTCTTTTAATTTCTTTGTACCTTGTAAAAAGTGCTCTTATTGTTGTTTGTTCTTCTCCTTCATAGATAAAAAGGTCTTCAATTCCAGTAAGATCTTCTGTTCTTAAGAAATCCGGACAGAGTGCTCGTAGTTCATAGTGTCCTGCCTCTTTACTGGGTTCTATATAAAGGCAGTAGAGAAGTCCATGTTCATCCGTATAATATGCTCTTATGATTTCAAATTCTACATCACCAAACTCTATTCTTTCTGTTTGTGTTCCAGTCCACTCTTTATATTCCTCTTCTTCTCTTTTTTCTAAATTTATTTCTTTAAAATAATTTTCTATTGCTTGGGTATTTTCTATTAATCTTCTAAATCGAGACAAAGTCATTATTTTTGTTTTTTTCTTTCTGTTTAAAAATTAGAAGGTAAAAAAATAAGAAAAAAAAGGTTTATTTTGATAGCCTTTTATTTGCTCTTCTTCCTGGGCGTATTTTTTCTCTTCCTTTTCCTGTATGAAGCATTCCACGAGATTTCTGTCCAGCAGAGGTTTTTCCTCTAAATACTCGGTTTGTATGTTTTCTATAACAGATCCATTTAAGGTTTTTATCTGCTTTTATTTCGGGCATATAAGGATCTATCATGATCACTTCGTACCAATAATGTAAGCCATCTTTTCCGACCCAATATGAGTTTAGTACTTCAAGATTTTTATATGATCTTTGTGCTTTTTGTTCTGCGATCCATTGATAGGACATTCCTACAATCTTCTTTCGCCTCATGGTTCGAGATCTACGACCATGCTTTCGTGCTTCTCTCTTTCTTCCACCACGAGAAACGCGGACACGAATAATAGTAATTCCTCTTTTTGCTTTGTAGCCCAGAGATCTTGCTCTGTCTAATCTTGTTGGTCTTTTAATAGAAGTAATAACATCTTCTTTTCGCCATGTGATAAGTCTTTGCTTATAGAGTGGGCCTAGGTTTTCTTTTGGTTGCTTCCAAAGCTCACGTATTGCTTGATACATTCCCATTGTTTTTTTCTCCGTTTTCCTTTAGGATTCAGGTTGCAAAGCCTACATTTCCTTAATTAAGGATGGGATAGTGGATTTTTAGAGCTTTTTAAAGGTTTCGATATACTTAAATCCTCTGCTTTTTTCTAAATATTATGACTAAATATATTTCATCTTTTACTATTAATGAAGCTTTATTTAGAAATTATCTTCAAGTAATCCCTTTAGAGCGAAGAAGAGGATTGGAGCTTTTGCTTATTGAAGGTAAGAGTGTTGATTTTCTTCTTAAAACTTGTTTTTCCCATAATGAATATGAAAAGGTATTCATATATGCTGGTCTTGATTCTGGTGCAAGTTATCGCCAAATTGGTTCTCAGATAAATAGAAGCGTAAGATATGTTCATGATTTAGCTCAGTTTTTTATTTCCGAAAAAATGATACAGCCACGTTAGTCTATAACTTGTATACAGTTTACTGGACAGGATTCTGTGGCTTCTTTATTCTTGTCCAGGTCTATTTTATGTATTTTCTTTTGATAAATACCTTTTTTGTCTATTGAATCTTTTAATTTTGATTTACCATCTTCTTTAGACATCTCCCAGAATTCTGGAGCTATCTCAATGCAAGAATTACAACCTATACACTTATCTCGAAAATGAATTATTGTTGACATGATTTCTCACAAATAACATAAACTTTATCATTTTTCCTAACTACTCTTTCAAGAGGGATTGTTATTTCAAGACCTTGTTTAGCTACATTAATTTTATTTTCTTCGTGTTGTATAACTGATACTTTTTCTTCGATGACTCCAGTTGTTGGTCCAATTATTAAGATATTTTTATTTAATTCAAGGTCTGCAGCTTCTAATTTGATATGGGCAATTTTTGTTTTAGCAAAATAATTTAGTACTGTACCAATATATTGCTTTTCTTGTTTTGCTATAGAACCAGAAGTAGCACTCCACATATCTATTTCTTTACCAAGATAATAGCCACCATGCCAAAAACCACGATTGTATACTTTTTCTACCTCTTCTATCCATAGTTTCACTTTTTCTTGACTATATGTTCCTTGTAAATATGCATCTACAGCTTCTCTATAACATTGAACGACTGTATGAACATATTCAGGTGCACGACCACGACCTTCAATTTTTAATACGGAAACTCCAGAGCCAAGTATTTGGTCTAAAAAGCCAATGGTACAAAGATCTTTCGGGGACATTACATATTTGTTATCCATTACAAATTCATGGTCATCTTCAACATCAATTACTTTGTATTCTCTTCTACAATTTTGAATGCATGCACCCCTATTAGCAGAAGCATTTTCTGTGACTAGGCTCATATGGCATTTTCCTGAGATAGCAACACATAATGCTCCGTGAGCGAAGATTTCTATTTCAATAAGGTTGCCAGAAGGGCCTCTTAAATTATTTTCTTTTATTCTTCTACAAATATCCTTTATTTGTTTTAATGTAAGTTCTCTAGCTAGAACAATTACATCAGCAAACTTAGAAAAATATTCGATACTTTCATAATTGCTCACATTTACCTGTGTTGAAATGTGAACAGGCATTTGTATCTTATTACAATAAGAGATTGCCGCATGGTCACTTGCAATGATTGCTGTAATCCCTGCAGATTTTGCTTTATCACAAATATTTTTCATTAAATTAATATCATGATCGTATAGAATTGTGTTTATTGTTAGATATGTTTTTATGTTATTTTTTTTGCAAATTTCTGAAATTCTTTCTAAATCCTTTATGAAAAAATTATTTGTGGAACGAGCCCGCATATTTAGTTGCTCGACACCAAAGTATACCGAGTTTGCTCCTGAGTTTATAGCAGCCATTAAAGATTCATAAGATCCTGCTGGAGCCATAATTTCAATTTTTTCCATAGCTGAAAAGCAAAAGAGCAGGTATTTAAATATTCGCAAATATATCTTTAAATATGGAGCTTGAGAAATTACGAAAAGAATTAGCTAAGGTAGATTCTAAAATAGTTTATCTTCTTGAACAGAGAAAAAATACAGTCCTTAAAATTGGTAAAATAAAAGAATTAAAAGGAATTCATATGGTCCAGAAAGAACGAGAACAGAAAACTCTGCAGAGATTAGTTAAGCAAACAAATGTAGATCCAAAAATAGTGAAAAAGATATATTTTATTTTGTTTTCTTATTCTCACAAGTTACAAAAAAAGAAAAGATACTATTAGATATACGTGAAACTTAAATACTAAAAGTTCTATTTCTGCTGTATGAAAAAGGATTGCTTTTCTTGTCATGGAAAATGGTATACACAGCCTTTAAACTGTGGACATAGTTTTTGTCCTATTTATACCAAGCTTCCTCAGTTGAAAACTGTGCGTTTAGATAAAGATAACTTCCAAGGAACTGCTCCGAGTGTTTTTGTTGGAAGGTATGGCTATCCTCACCTCAATGTTGGTATCCTTGCTCCACCTGAGAAGATTGAAATGGATGGAGAGTTGTATGATGCACCAAAAGAATGGAGCAAAAGAGGATTTCAGATACAAGATGTGCTTGATTTTCGTTCTGTACTCATTAATTCACGCACACAAGTTTCTGTACGAAACCCAGGAAAGTATGTAGAAATAAGTCAGGAAGTTGCTATGGCTTCGAAGCCTGTGGATGTTGAGTTCTTCTTACAAAAGAAACCTGTGTATCAAATAAAAACTTCTAATGTAGAGACTGTTTTAGGTGCACATGCAGAATTGAAAAAGGCTGTGCTCGTAAGCAATCCAAAAATTAATCAACATGTGGAGAAGGCTTTTTCTGATAGTGATTTGAAGGCTGCGGATGCTTTGCATATTTTATATAAGAAAGGTATTGATGAGACTGCTTTAACGAGAATTCTTTCTGTGGGTGGTTTAGGTGTAAAAATGCAGAGGAAGTTAGTACCAACACGATGGAGTATTACTACAACTGATGATACGCTTGGCAAAAATCTTATTGAAGAAATAAAAGATTACAAAGAGGTTGATTATCAGATGTATTTTGATGGATATTTAGGGAATTATTTTTTGATTCTTTTTTTTCCTCGTGTGTGGAGTTATGAACTTTTTGAGATGTATATGCCTTCTACGCTTTTGAATCCTGAACAAGAAATAAAGTTTACGACTGATCATGAATTTTATGATGGAAGAAAGAATTATGCTGAACATTGTGTAGGTGGCTATTATGCTTGTCGTATTGGGGTTTTAGAAAAATTACAAAGTATGAGGAAACAAGGAACAGTGTTGGTGTTACGATTTATTACAGATGAATATACAACGCCTCTCGGAGTTTGGATTGTACGTCAAAGCACACGAATGGCTTTAGGGCATAGAAGGGAATTTTCTTCTGAGGAAGAGATGATGAAATATATTCAAGAATTTGTTTCCACTCGTTTTCATTTTGATATAAGGACTATATTAAAGAAAAGTATGGTATTAGAGTATATTCATTCTCAAAAATCATTGTTTGATTTTGGTTCAAAGTAATCCCTAAAAATGAAATTCTCTTTTTCAAAAATATCGTAGAACTATTAAAGGTTTAGAGGGGGCAGCTTGTGGCTGCCACCAATAAACACAGGGAGGGATTGCCTTAATGAACTACTTTAGAGGAGTAATTAGTTATTTATAAAGGTTTTGTTTTGTAGTTACTTTAAAGTGGAAATATTTATAAATAAACCCTTTTATTGAGGAAATATGCCCAAGCGTTCTTTAAATTATAAAAAACAAGTTTATGGCCATTATCTTCATTTAAAAGACGATCCTTCTCTTTTAGAGTTTTCTCCACCTCATTTACAAAGAGAACTTCACTTGCTTCAGGATATTGTTAAGAATGATCTTTCTTTAGGTGGTTTAGAAAAAAAATATTTGTTATCAAGATCTGTTATTTCTCATTGGGTTACATATCTCCAATCACAGGATATTTCTTTTCAAATGCCTTTTGTGAGGAAATATTGTCTTTCTGCTGATTCTGAACAAGAAGCACTTACATATCTTCAAGATCCAACAATAAGTCATAAAGAAATTGCGGACACTCTTTCTTGTTCTAATGTGGCTATTCGTAGACTTTATCATGCTCATGCAGATATATTACCTGAAAGAAAAAAAAGAACTTCCACCTTTGAGATTAAAGCAGAAAAAATTTCTTTACGTGATGCATCTATTCTTGAAGAGGCAAAAACGTTTCGTTTTACTCTTGAGGAAATAGGACAGAAAGATGGGAGAAATTTGACTTCGCAAAGAATAACTCAGATTCTTCAAGGATTTGGTTTTGAGAATTATAAAAAAAGAAGATCTGAATATAACAAATCTTTGCATAAGGAACATAAGGAGCTTGTTGGTGTTCTTCAACAATATTATTTTGATAGGCACATTGAAGAGAAGGGTTTAGATCATGCCCTTGCATGGAGGTGCAAAGAAGTGTATGGCTGGGGTACAAGTTATTCTTTAGAGGCTTTGGAAAAGCTTATTGCTGCGCGACGAGCTGGTGAAGGCTATTACCGTTGTGTCAAACTTGCGGGCATAGGAGAGACTAGGAAAGAAATACGGAGCCGTACTCCTCACATGGCTGCGATTTTAAAAAAGGCACTTTGTGATGTTGTTTTAGATATTCATCATAAAAACTTTGCTGAGGGAAGAAGCCTTAGTTTTGAAGAGAAAGAAAAGCTTAAAGAAATGTGGAATAGAGGTGAATCTTCTCATGAAATAAAAGAAACTTTACACTTAGTAAGTCCTACTTCTTATTATGTTCGAAAGCTTGGCTTGAAAAAACGAGAAATTCCAATACTTCGGAAAATTTTTGTTGATTATTCTTCTTTAGATCATCTTATTTCTGGAGGAAAGACCTATTCAGAAATGGAGAGTCTAGGTTTTCCTGAGCATATTATTCGAAGAAGGAAGAAAGAGTTAGGTTTAGTAAGAAAATCTTCTCAAAATGCTATTAATTATTCCATTTTAGATGCATTACTTTTTGAGGAAAAAAGTAATAGAGAAATAGTAGAAGCTGGTTTTTCTAAGAAAAGCATTTTTCGAAGGAGAAAAGAATTAGGTGTTTCAAGAAGAAAATCTCTAGTAAATTATTCCATTTTAGATAGATTACTCTCTGAAGGAAAAACAAATAAAGAGATAATTACGTTGGGTTTTTCTCGTGTAACAATTACACGAAGAAAAGAAAAACTGGAACTTGAGAAAGAAAAATGAATCTTACTGATAAATATGTGGATAGAAATAGAAAAATTCTTGAAGATGCTCTTCATGGTGAAGCTTTTTCGCATATTGCTCGTATAAATAATTTAACTTCTGAAAGAATACGGCAGATTGTACAAGAATATAGCGGTTTTACTTCGAAAGATTTACGAGCTACAGAAAAGAAATATAAAAGAACTCTGAATATGGAGTATAAAAACCTTCTTGATGTTCTTCAACAGCATTATTTTGATCGATTGATTGAAGAGAGAGGTTTAGATCATGCTCTTGCTTGGAGATGTCATGATGTGTATGAGATTGGAAAGACCTATTCTTTAGAGGATTTGGAAAAGCTTATTGCTGCGCGACGAGCTGGTGAAGGCTATTACCGTTGTGTTAAATTTGCAGGCATTGCAACAGATAAAAGAGATGTGAATAGAAATCTTCCTCAAGCAAGCATTGTTTTGAAAAGAGCACTTTGTGATGTTGTTCTTTCTCATTTAGAGCAAGTATTTCATCATGGAAGAGAAAAACTTACTCCTTATGAAAAAATACAATTTGCGGGGCTTTGGAATAGAGGAGTATCTTCTGATAAGATTAAAGAAACTTTGCACTTAGTAAGCTCTCCTTCTTATTATGCCAGAAAGTTAGGCTTGAAAAGAAGGCCTTCTTGTATTACTTTTTCTGTTAATTATTCTCTGTTAGATACATTGATTTATGATGGAAAAAAATCTAAAGAAATGGTTAAGTTAGGTTTTTCTCGTGATACTGTTCGCAGAAGGAAAAAGGAAGTTATGTTTAAAGAGGAAAAATGAGTCTTGCACATACATATACTGATAGGAATGCAGAAATCCTTGAAGAAATTCTTCAGGGTCAAAAATTTGTTGATGTTGCTCATAAGAACAATCTTAGTATTGAAAGAATACGCCAAATTGTACAAAAATGTTCTGGTCTTTCTTCAAAAGATTTACGCTCTGCAGGAAAGGAATATACATGTGCTTTACATGCTGAAAATAAAAAGCTTCTTGATATTCTTCAACAATATTATTTTGATCGATTGATTAAAGAGAAGGGTTTGGATCATGCTCTTGCATGGAGATGCCAAAAAGTATATGGCTGGGGAAAAAATTATTCTGCTGATACTTTAGAAAGAATCATTGCTTTACGAAGGGCTGGAGAGGGATATAATAGGATTATTCGTTTATCTGGCTTAGCTGAAGGAAGAATGAAAATTAATCGTTCAAGTGCTCTTATTTCCCGTGTACTTACTGTTGCTCTTTATGGTGTTTCTTATAAAAAACCTACACTTGCTTGGGAAAATAAAAAATATCTCCTGACTCTAGAAGAGGAAGCTGCTTTTATTACTGATTGGAAAAATTATGTTTCTGATTCTACTCTTAAAGAAAAATATTTTGATAATAGTGAGAGTCTAAGGTATCATGTAAAACGGTTAGGATTGGAAAAAAGAGAAGGTGTAAAAAAGATGGGAGTTGGGAAGACTGCAGAAATACGGCAATTCCTTCTTCAAGGAAAAACTACAAAAGAAATTGTTGCTTTAGGTTATGATCTTGAAAATATTTGTAGACGAAGATATGATCTACGAAAAGAAAAATTATTACACTAGCCTTATTGTATCTAGATTTCTTGGTACAGATGTTTCTACATGCATAACTTTGTGCACAGTAGAAGCAAGGTCTAAGCATTTTGATGCTTCTCCATGCTGTGTAATTACTCGTTTTGGCTTTGGATCAAGATTTCTAAGAAATGCCATGAGTTGTGGGCGGGAGGAATGCCCTGAAAATCCTTTGATTACTACAATTTCACAACGAACTTTTACTACTTCTGATCTGCTTTCTCCAGATGCAAAAGCAATTTCTTTTTCTCCATTTTGTATACGACGGCCTAGGGATCCTTCTGCTTGATAGGATGTTAAAATGACAATATTTTTTGGATTTTCTGATAGAACCTTAAAATATTCTACAGAAGCTCCTCCTGTGAGCATTCCAGATGTTGCAATAATAATACTTGAACCTTCTGAGTGCATGACTTCCTGCATTTCTTTTTGTGAGCCTACACGCTTGAAAATTTCAGAGAGGAATGGATTGTGCTCTTCAAAGAAAATTTGTTTTCGTACTACTGGATTGAAAAATTCTGGGTATGCAGTATGAATTGCAGTTACGTCCCAGACAAGACCTTGGACATGAATAGGAATTTTTGGAAGTGTGCCTTCACGAACTGCACGCTCTACCATGAGCATAATCTCTTGGGAACGGCCTACACCTAAAACTGGAAGAAGAATCTTTCCACCACGCTCAATTGTTTTTTTGATCAAGTCCATGAAGAGATCTTCTGCTTCTTTTCTTGGAGGTAAGATATCATCTTTTGAACCATAGGTTGATTCAATGATGACTGTTTCTAATCGTGGAAATTTCGTGATTGCCCTTGCGAGTAAATTTGAATTGTCGTATAACATATCTCCAGTGTAGAGAAGGTTGTGTAAGCCATTTCCAATGTGGAGATGTGTCATTGCAGAACCAAGAATGTGGCCTGCATTGTAAAAGGTCATACGAATATCTGGAGTGATGTCGGTGACTTCTTCAAAGTTTACACAGATCGTTTGCTTGACCATTTGCTTCACATCTGCAACATCAAAAGGTGGTTTTCGTGCGTCTTTGTATCCAATAGAGATAAAATCTAAGGCCAATAAAGACATGACATCTCTTGTTGGTTCGGTACAATAAATAGGACCACTATAGCCATATTTTACAAGTAAAGGAACCATTGCAGAATGATCTAAGTGTGCGTGAGAAATAATCACTGCATCAATTTCATTAATGCGAAATTCAGGACTGTCAAAATGAGGGTAAGCATATTCTTCTGGTGCTGCTGGGTTAATTCCACAGTCGAGAACAATTCTTGACTCAGGGGTTTGTAAAAGGAAACAGGATCTTCCTACTTGCCTTCCAGCTCCGAGAACTGTAACACGAACCCATTCATCTTTTCTTCCACGAATCCAGCCATTGTAAATTCTTTTTCCTACTTCATTGAGGAATTTTTTTCTTGAATCGTTATTTTCATAGAGGACTGCGCGAATATTTTCTGTAATCTTTGAACGAATGGATGGCATTCGCCTAATTGTTGGCACCCAGAGTGTTTTTTCTTTAATAATTTTAAGGAATTCTCCTGATGGGCCTATAGCGACGCCTGGTTTTTCTGCTTCAATGATGACTGTGCTTCGCGGTGCATCAAAAATAATATTGTCTACATTTGCTTCTGCGGGAAGTGTTTCTCGAATAATTTTTTCTGCTTTCTCCATATCTATGCTAATAGATGGATCTGGGCGAAGTTCAATTCTTTTTTTAAAATCGGATACAAGTTTTTTAATTTCCCCTCTGTTATCTAAGAAAAATTCTTTGCTTTTTGTATAGACAATAATATTTGCAGCTTCAAAGCTCGTATTACTGATTTCTGCATCTTTTGGTAATTTTGCTACTATTTCATTTAATATATCTGCCATTTTTACTTAAATTAAATATAAGAAAAAATCTATTTTACAATAGACTTTACTTCTTTCTGTATTACGTATTCTACTCCACTTGGATTAATGACAATGACATCAATTCCATTTCCTGTAGCTGAGTCTCTGCTCATGGCAGCACTTAATGCTCGCACTGCGATTTCTTTTCCTTCATCTACGGAAAGATCTTTTTTATAGAGTGTTTCTAAAACTCCGATTGCTACGGAAGATCCAGATCCATCAGATGCGTAGTCATCAACTTCCATGATGCTTCCATCAAAGGAAATTTCATAGAGCTGGTAGCCTGTTTTATCATAGCCACCAAAGAGGAATCCTACAATCCCTGGAATCATACTTGGTCTTCGAATGTTGGAATATGCTAAATTTGCAAGAAGGTTTGCTGCTTCTTTGACTGAAGGTTCTTTTCCTTTTCGCATTTTTAAGAGCATAATTTGACTCTTAATAATTTTTGTAAATAATTGAATATCAGAAACAAGGCCAGCTGTGGTAATTGCCATGTGATCACTTATAGGAACAACCTTGGTTGTTTTCTTATGTGCGATTAAATATCCTGCAGTTGCTCGTCTATCTGCAGCCATAACTACGCCATCTTTACAGATCATTGCTATCGTTGTTGTCCCGTGTTTTGGGTTTGCTTCCATCATTTTTGATTAACACCTCATAAGAAGAATTTCTTTTTCTAGGAGTAGGAAGTTTGTATGGGTTTATAAGGTTTATGGTTGTTATTCCTTTCTTAACGTTTCTGTGTAGGTTCTATACTGTTCTGACTTTTCTTTGAAGTATCTTTCAATACTTGTTGGGAGTGTTGCAATCGCTTGTATAACTACTGGAGAAGCAATATGATCTATTTCAAGCATTTTAGAAAGTGCACTTTCAAGAGATTCCCCTTTTATTCTAGTTTTAGGAGTATCACCAGTAAAATATGCTAAGGTTCTATTTGTTCTATGCCAATATATGCCTCTTGCTCCATAGGAACCTAAATGAAATACCATACTTAGTAATCTTCTTCCCGTTGGTCCTTCTCTTGAAGGAAAATCCATAAATTGAAACTCTGTTACTTTTGTTCTTGGAAATCCTTCAGGATATTGATCTTGTCCAAACATCCCTCCAAGCATTGCTCCTATTCCTTTGAGACTTTTTGGTCCTCTGTAGCCAATGACTCTTGTACCTATACTTCCTTGATCATATTCTCCAGTTGATTCGTAGAGAAAATCCTCAGTATAGTTTAAAGTGCCTCTATGAATATTTGTGAGAATTTCTCTTACTCTTCTGAGCACTTCTGGTCTTTCTTGGTCATTTGTTTTTGTTCTTCTTGCTAAAGCTGTTATTCCTACATTGCGGTATAGCCATGGCTTTTGTGCTAGCATATGTTCCATATCCGCTCTTCCATATCTTTCTAGAAGAGTACCATATCCTTCTTCTCCAATTTGTTCCCTTCTGTCCTCTAGTTCTTTTTGAATCATTTGATGCTGGAGAGCTTCTAGAAATGCAACTCTATCTTCGGGATTAAGGTTTTCAAATAGTCTTTTGAACTCTTCTCCGTTTCCTACTAGAGTTAATCCTGTTTTTGTGGGATCTGCCATTGAGCAAGAAAGAGAAATGAGGGGGTATTTAAACCTTCCTTTTGTAATTATTATTAAGGGATAACTATATAAACCCAAATTAGGCTTGTTTTTCTATGGCTCAAGCAAACTGTACTAAGGTAGAATTAGAAGAACTCCTTCGTTCTATAGATATTACTGGAAAAACTTCTTTGAAAACAGGAAGTTGGGCTCATGTGGGAAGTGACTCGGTTGCTCTTCCCTTACGGGCTAGGGATATTCCTCATTTTGGTTTTTGGATTAATTTTAATCGTTTTGCCCCAGATCATGAAGGGCTTGATTTTTCTGTGTATAGAAATACTTTTGGAGAAACAATTATTGGTCTTCCTTTTTCAACTCCTGTTTATGCGATAGCAGATGGGGTTATTGCAAAAAACTTTCGTGTTAAGGTAATGGAAGATGTAGTTGATCCTTATGATCATGACAAGGATGCTCTTTATGTTGTCCATGGTGAAGATAGCGGTACAAGAAGGAGACTTGTTGCTGGATATGTTCATGTTACTCCATTAGTGAAGGAAGGAGAGTTTGTTCGTAAAGGGCAAAAAATTGGTTCTTTTTATTATTATCAATCAAGTAAAACTTTGAATTTTGGAAGATTAACTCATCTGCATTTAGGACTTTGGTCTTTGGGAGAAGAACTTTTTGCAGAAGATCCAGAACTAGTTTTTCCTGGGCTTATGAAATTAATTACTGTTCCTCAAAGGGATTATCCTTTTACTATTCTTGAAGAGAGTGAGCAACCACATTTACGCGTTGCAAACTTTACTCGACTGATGCATGCTAAGAAAGCATATGGTTTTGAAGGTATCCGAGAAGATTTTGAAGCACCTCTGCCGACTTATTCTCTTTTTCGAAGAATGAAAGAATTATGGGATTTAAGAAGTTAAATTTCTACTTTTTTAGCTCTACTTTTAATGGTATCTGTGCCTATGAGATCTGTAATTAAGTCTTTAGGCTTGGAGTATTTTCTAGAAAGCATGACATAAGATCTTCCTTTTTCCTCTTTTACTGGATATTGTTTCCAGCTTTCTTTGAAATGTTCTAGTCGTTCTTTTTGTTTTACAGGTGGTCCGTAGTGCTTTATTGTTGGTGAAAGCTTTTGTTCTTTGAAGATATAATACAGGATTGCATTTTCCCCTTCCTTCCAATGCCAGTTTGCTTCTTTGATAACAAAGTCATGTTCTTTGAGTTGTTCTTTGATATATTCAAAGCATTTCAAAAGTTTTGCTCCCACAACGTCTCTTTTACCCTCTAATGGTACAAGTTCTAGAATTATCTTTTCTCCTTTTTTCTTTTGTAGTTCTTCCAAAGAAAATTCTTTTTTTACAAACATTTCTTTTCTTGGATGTTTGAGATATTCTTTTGCTTTCTTTTTGAAAAGATCATATTTTTCTGGAGATACTACAGCTGTGACGTTTCGTGTTGCTTGTACAGGGTCTACAAGAATGATTGGAGAAAGCATTTTTGCTTCATTGAGCTGTACTTTTTTCTTGTGATGTTTTTCTGTATCAATAACTGTTGTTCTTTTCCATTGAGAAACATTTTTGAGAAGCTTTTTGAAACCTTTGTAATGAATAGTTAATACCTCCATGGAATAGCCAGAAAATCCTTTGATAAAAGATTCTGCACCATAGAAGCCATTTGCTTTAGCAAATGCTTTTGCGAGCATGATATCACCTTTGTATTTTTTATGTTTGTTTACCCATTTTGCATGGAAAGGAGAAATATCTGTAATGTTTTGTGCGTGCTCTACACTTTTAATTTCCATAATAGGAATAAGTTCTACTGTGTAGTTTCCTTTTTTTAGTTGTAGGTAATCTCTGCTTCCGTGGAGTACTGTTCCTTGTACATTATCTTTGAGAACTTCTGCGATATCTATCCCTTCATATTTTTTTGGATTAAATTTTATATAGATATCAATATCATGATTATTTTTTAACCAGGTTCCTTTTGCTGAAGAACCACCTAGGCTTACTTTTGTGTTTGCTATGCGAATACTTTTGATTATTTCTCGTATTATCTTTTTTACTTCTTGTTGTTCTTTTCTTGAAGGTTTTATTTCTTTGAGAAGGTTTTTCATTTTATAAATATTTTTTCTTTATCTTCTCCTCTAGTTCTTCCATCCTTTGGAGTATTGTTTTTGCTTCATTGGCAGTTATATCCTTTCCGTAATAATTTAAATCATTTCTTATTATTCTTATGCTATCAAATTGGTCTCCCCAACTAGATTCTTTTAGGATTTCTTTTAAAAAAGAGGTATAACACTCATTATTATAAATTTTATATCCTTTGATTACAGCTGTCGCTTCTAAAATTTCTCTTAAAGCATCATATATAATACAAATCTTTGTACTTGCAGTAGTATCATTTAATGGGATGAGCCTGTTTGTATCTTTCTTTTTTTGACTTGCCATGAGAAGAGCTTTTTTAAGATTGGGGTCTACTTGTATTTCTTTTGCTATTCTTTTTTGGATGCAATTTTTCCAGTCCATTACCAGTTTCCCCCTATTTTATACCCATTTAAAATATTATTTAATAGTTCTTTATTCTTTATATCTTCTTTTCTTTGGAAGGAGAATATTTGGATTTTCCTTCCTAGTTTCTTTTCACATGCGCCTAAGTCTAATTTTTTCTTTGTATCTGAAAAAATGGCAATATCAATATCTGAATTATCTGTGATTTCTGCTTTTGCAAAGGAACCAAAGAGGATAATAACAGGGTTTATAAGTTCTTGTTCTAGATGAGGGAGTAATCCTACCTTTTTGAATTGTTGACACCAATACATTTGGGATAATGAAATGAATAAAGGATTTTTTTTATTTGCTTTATAAAAAATATAGTTAAATTCTTCTTCTTTTTCCAGTAAAACTTCCTTATGAAATTCTTCTAAATACTTTGATGCAGAAGGTGGGCTTATTTTTTGTATTCTGGCATATTCCCTTACATTGATCCTTCTATAATTCTCTTTAAAAAAAGGTTCAAGACTGTTAAATATTTCTAACATGTGTAAATATTACTTAACAGTGTATTTAAATCTTTCTATGTTAATATATTTTAACATCTGTTTATAATTATTAACAGTTAAGTTTATAAATTCTTTTCCTCTTGTAGGGTTATGCTTAATGGATATGTACATCAGTTTAAACATCTTTTTGCCAGAAACTTATTTGAGATTTATTTTTTGCTTGCGTTTCGTGCTTTAGGCTTTTCTTTTATAGGTATCTTTATTCCTTTATATCTTTCTATTGAATTAGGCTTTCCTTTTTCGTCTGTAATTTATTATTTTATGGCAATGACCCTCGCTTTTGCTTTAGGTTCATATTTTTCTCTTCCTTTAATCACAAAATATGGTGCAAAACATGCAATGATATGGAGTTATCCTCTTTTGATTCTTGGTTTTCTTGTTGTGATATCCTTGGCCCATTTTCCTTCTTTGTATCTCCTTGCAGCAATCTTGAAGGGTTTTAGTATGGGCATTTTTTGGATGGGTTTTCATATTGATGTTGCGGTGTATTCACACAAGAAAACTATAGGCAAGGAATCTGGGACTATTCATTTCTCAAGTATTTTGGGAGCTATTGTAGGACCTTTGATTGGGGGACTTGTTCTGTATTATTATACTTTTACTGTTCTTTTTTCTCTTGCGATTCTTGCTTTTATCATTTCTCTTGTTCCTATGCTTTTCTCTAAAGAATTGTATGTAAAAACAGCGTTTGATTTTCGATCTTTGTTTGTGAGAGAACATATCAAATATTTTTTCGGATATTTTGCACAAGGCGTACGAGTTACTGTACTTACTGTTGCTTGGCCATTATTTATTTTTGCCATCTTTGGGAGTTATGTTGTGCTTGGAGGATATGCAGCATTTGCAACATTTTCTATTGGGATTTTAGGATATTTTGCAGGAGTGAGCATTGATACTGTCAAACAGAAGGGAATTCTTATGCGCATTGCTGCACCATTTGAAGCAACTCTTTGGGTTTTCCGTGCTTTTGTGACGACAACTACAGGTGTGTTTCTTGTTGCTTTGTTTGGAGGCATTACAAGCTTAGGAATTGATCTGCCGCTTTTAGCAAAAACGTATTCCAGAGCTAAAAAAGAGCAGATTGCTGCATTTGTTTTCTTTCGAGAAAGTTCTATTCGTGTAGGAGAGTTTGTTGCTTTGTTATTTCTGCTTTTGGTTGTTGATTTGAAAGCTTCTTTCTTCTTTGCAGCTGCAAGTTCTCTGTTGTATTTATTGTTTTAATCCTTTCTTAGTTTTGCTACAAAAAATCCTTCTGTGTCGTTATCCTGTGGCCAGATTCTCAAACATTTTTTAATTTCTGAAAAGAATATTTGCTTTTCAAATTCTTCAATAGGCTTTTCGTGTTTTATATCCAAAGAAATCCTTTCTAGTTTTGCATTGGGATATTTTTCTAGGAGAAAATGAATCACTGCTTCGTTTTCGTCTGGCTCTAACGTACATGTAGAATAGACCATTGTGCCATTTTCTTTTAAGGCTTCAAAAGCAGTGCTGATGAGCTGTCTTTGCACGCCTGCCATTTTTTTTATGGTGTGTGGATTCCACATACCAATGGTTTTATACGATTTTCTAATGGTGCCAATACCAGAGCATGGTGCATCACAGAGAATTTTAT
The DNA here is from genome assembly GCA_013331795.1 of Nanobdellota archaeon. Taxonomy (GTDB): domain Archaea; phylum Nanobdellota; class Nanobdellia; order SCGC-AAA011-G17; family GW2011-AR17; genus JAGVZZ01; species JAGVZZ01 sp10136u. The sequence continues at coordinate 12,271 of DUFP01000037.1, read as the reverse complement.
CAAACTTTTGTTTGAACCAACGGCCTTCCATTCTTGTAAGCACTGTGTTGTATACACCACAACGTTGAAGATTAATCGTTAGTGGTTTTAAGCGGTCTATTTTGTTGTCATTTGCGATGATTATCCCTTCATTGTGCATCATTGCTGCCATTTGTGATGTTTTGGAGCCTGGAGATGCGCACATGTCTAAAACAGTATCTCCAGCTTTTGGTTCTAAAACTACTGGTGGGATCATGGATGCTGCACCTTGAATGTATATGTAGCCTAAAAAATGCTCTTTCGTATTTCCTACTGCTTTCTTTTTTATAAAAAAACCTTCTTTGCACCAAGAAACTTGTTCAAGATCTTCAAATCTTTGTTTTATTTCTTTGACTGTTGTTTTAAGAGTGTTTACACGGATAGATTTTCGCATGGGCTTAAGAGATGCTTCTGTAAATTTATCAATATCTGTTAATTGAGCATATCGCTCTAAGAATTTTTCTTTCCAGTCTACCATTTTCTTGTGAAAGGAATGATTGTTAATAAATATAGTGGAAAGCTATTTTAATGAGGACTTTGTTTTTAGTTGTTATGCGCTAGTCGTATAGGGGCTAGTATCAAACCTTCCCAAGGTTTGGACCTGGGTTCAAATCCCAGCTAGCGCATTTTTAAGTTTTAAATAAAAGAAGATATAAAAAAGGTTTTCTTGTTTCTTATATGACTTTTTTTGGGAAAGGTATATAAAGGATTGTTCTGTTTTTGGACTTGTTTGCGTGAGTAGTACAGTGGTTAGTATTTGACCTTGCCAAGGTCGAGACCCGAGTTCAAATCTCGGCTCGCGCATTCTTATTCAACTTCTGTGCGCTTCCAATAAAAGGGAGGATTTTAGTGGTCGCATCTATGTTCAACTCTTATGCACTTCTAGGTCTTCCCTAGTCTTAAATAGAATTTCTTGGCCTATACCTTAAGGAGGTATACATGGCAGAAAATGATATCTATGGAAGTAAAGAGAGATATGTACAACTCGTTGAAAGACTGGTGAATTTTACAAAAAAGCCACGTAAGGGTAAATATTATTGTAAGAATTATGAGAATCTCAAGTATTTTCAGGTTATGATTTCTTATTTTAATTTGAAAGATTTGAGCTATATTCGAAGAAGAAAGGTCTTTCAAGTGATGCGTTTTATTACTTTTATTCTGGAGAAGGATTTAGCAGAGTGTACAAGAGAAAATATTAATGATCTTGTCTCTTACAGTCATACGGTCTATAAGACTGTGCATAGCAAAAAGGATTTTATTAAGGATCTTAAATCCATTTGGTGTATTATCCTTCCTGAAAAGGATCATTATGGAAGAGTAGATGAGACTCTTATTCCCTATACTGTTCGCCATGTGAGTGGAACTGTTGATAAAAGTAAGGAAAAGCTGAGGAATGATAGGATTACGTATGAAGAGTTCAAGAAGATTATTACTTTCTTTTCAGGGAATTCCACTTTGCAAGCGTATCTTACTCTGGTCTTTGAGTCTTTAGGTAGACCACAAGAAATCCTTTATACAAAAATTAAGGATTATGAGTTTTATGATAGCTATGCAAAAGTGTGGATTTCTGAGCATGGAAAAGAAGGAACTGGTTTTCTTCAGTGCATAGATTCTTATCCGTATATTGCTCAATGGTATAGAGAGCATCCTTTTAGACAGAATCCTCAAACCTATTTCTTTTTGAGTAAAAGTAATAATGGGAAGTATACACAACTGAAGAATTCTGCAATTAACTTTCGTTTACGACAAGCTTGTAAGCACTTAGGAATACAAAAGCAAGTGACTTGTTATTCTTTGAAAAGGAATGACATTACGTATAGACGCTTGCGTGGAGATAGTGATATGCAGATTCAGCATGCTGCTCGGTGGACTTCGACAAAGCAACTCAAGATTTATGATATGAGTACGCAACAGGATGCTTTACAAATTGAGCTTGAGAGAAGAGGCATTCAGGATACTAAACCGGTTCATGAAGAATGGAAACCTAAAGTCTGTGGCTTTTGTGGTTGCGATAATGGGTTTACCGCAGAGCTTTGTGTAACTTGTAAGAGACCTCTAGATCGTAAGAAGCTTCAAGATATGGCTGAAGCTCATGAGCGCTTTATGAACTCTGAGATGATGCAAAAGTTTGATCAGATGGAGAAGATGATTCAGAAGATGGTGAAAAAGTCCTAGATAATTATTTCAGGATTTAATTCTGAGGAGTTATCTTTAGTCTAATCTCCAAATAAAAGCTTTTCCCATTCCTCCATTGTTTGTTGTTGATATTCATTAAGTGTATTTCCGGGATCATCACCGCAGGATGAAGAGACTATTTCTCCTTGATCTGTAAGAGTAATTCTAAAAGATTTTCGAACTAGTTGTCCTATTTCTCCGGTTTCTGAAACTCTATCTTTTTCTACATATGCCCAATAATTAGTAAAAGAATATGAATCTCTTACTGTCTCTGCAGATGTACAGTAAATGTTATTTATATTCTCCCCTTCTTCTGTTCCAGATCTACATTTAAGCGTGATTTCTGATACTAAATAACCTTCCTCATATGTTACACCAAAGAAAGAGGTATATGGATATACTCCTAAAGACCATCCTTCTAAGTTCTCTTCTTTGATATACAAATTGGTACCGGAAAGGGTTACATTATTAAAATTAGGGCAATAAGAATTAGGACTATTTGTCTCAAAACTGAGTCCATTAATCAGGAAGAATAAGATTAAACCTAAAATTAGAGAAATAATAAGTAATTGATTAGACCGTAAAGAGTTTAGTTGGAATCTCCAAATAATGTGTGTAAAAAGAGAAAGGGTAAATCCTAAAGTTAGTAAATATAAAATATAAGAAGCTAAATCTAGATAGGGTAATAAAAAGACTGTAATTAGGTAATATAAGAAAGCAATAAGGACTGTCCAAAAAATGAAAAAACTATTTATCTTAAACTCAGATTGATATCTTATTACTTGTGATATTTTTGATACAATTTCTATTATTAACCCTGTAATTAATATTGTGAAGAAAGTATTTTGTAGATTTGTGAAAGGAATAAAGTACTCAGCAATAAAAACTCCTAAAGAAAAAATTAATCCCCAAATAATAAATGAACTAATTTGGTTTGATGCCTTTTTCTTCACGTTTTTTAGTAGAGGGTCTTTAATTTATAAATTCTTTTAAATTTCATTTGAGATTCTTTATCAAAACCGTTTCTTTTTGTCCATTCCTCTTTTGCCATTAGAAGCTGTGTTCCCATTAAATTTAGGTTTTATAGCCTTTTCTGTCCGCAGTCATAAGAAATCTTCTTTTAGGTGCGGACAAGAATTTTGAGTCAAAAGTATGCATTTCGTCTTTTTAGGTTATACGGCTTACTGCATGAGAATTCTGTTATTTGGGCGGATTTGTGCATGCGTGATAAGAGACTTTAGTACTAGTGCAGGATTTACTGTGAGTTTTCCGTAGCTCATTTCTGCTCTACAAGGCTTACATTTCAAGAATACTTGATGGATAGGCATCTTTTTCAGCCGTAGAAATAAGAGTTTCTTTCCGTGAAAATCAATTATTTGTAGTATTTCCTATAGGGATTATTAAAGAGAAAGATATAAAAATGATTTGAACTATAGTATTTATGTACTATTTATGGAATCAAACATGTCAACACAAACAATAACATTAGATAGAAAAGAGTACAAAGAACTTAAAGAAAAAGCTGAACTTGGAGATACTCTTCTTTTAAAATTAGTAAAAGGTCTTGAAGATATCAAATCTGGTAGAACAAAACCTTGGAAACGTACTACATCTGCTTAGTTCTTTTTTCTATTTCTTCTCTATAATGTGGAATTAAGTGCTTAATGAGGTTAATTACTTCTTGTTGATCTTTCTTTTCACTTAGAGCTACCACAAAAACAATAACTTTTTTTTCATAAATGAGAAAATAGAAGCGGAACTTTCCTACTTTCTTTTCTCTAAAAAATTTGTATCATAAGGGTTTTCCTACAAAAGGGTTTGTTTTGAGTTGTTCTATTTCATTCTCTACTTGTACTTTTATAGAATAGTCCAGTTTTGCAAAATCTTTATCAAACTGTTCCGTTGTTTCTATCTTGTACTCATTCATGACAATCCTTTGAACCATAGGCTTTAGGAATATAAAAACATTTTCATATAAATAATTATTTTTTGGGTTGCTGATTTATTGTTCTACTGTGGTTCATTATATAGATCTTCTTATACTTAAAGATCATTATTCTTTGTTAATCCATCCTTCTAACTTCTGAATATAATGCTCTTTACTCTCCCCTTCTTTAACCCTAATTGATATTGATTTATAATCTTGAGTTTTAGCGTAAATTAGAAAAGAGACTAAAATTATAGTTAGAACATAAAGGAATAGTGTTCCATGCAATAAAATAAATCCTACTGATAAAACCATCATAAATATAAATAATAAAATTAAATATCTTCTTATTGCGCCGTAACTAATTTGTTTTATTGTTAAATTGCGCGGTTGTTAAATTATAAAATAACCTTTTTTTAAGCCATTTTGAGGCATTTGGTACTATTCTTAGATTTAGATGTTGAAATTGCGCGGTTATTCAGTTATATTATATTCAAAATGAAAGACATATAAATCTCGTCGTTAGGTTATATTTAAAATTAGGTACTACCAAGAACGTTGGCGCTTCTCAATGGAGAGCTGTTGCACAGTTTCTAGCTCTGTTTTTCTATTTTAAACGATTCTGAACGAGAATTCTTCATAATTTGTAGCCCCTTTAGCTCTCTTTTCTTTTTTTCTTTTTCTTTGAAAAGGAGAGGCACTTATGTTATTACTGTATAATAGTAAACTATATAAACTAGTTCAGCATCAAAATGGTATGAAAAACGATACAAATACACCTATTTTTGTTAAGGATGGCCATCAGGCTCGTCTCTCTGAAGTTCATGTAGATGATCATGTTGTTATCTATGCAAAACTGGGGTTACGATTAGAAGGATTAGCAGACTTTGCTTCTCTTGTTACATTACCTGTAACTGTTGTGCGCAGTTCTTCTCCAGAGATACATAGCGTATTAAGAGATGAGGGTTATAGGATTCTCTCTCTTCCTGTACATTATGGAGAAAGAATACCTTCTCAAGAAGATTATTTTTAATTTTTTATAGTACTTTAGAATAGTAGGGTATAATCCTTCCTTTTTCCATTGTGGTCTTTTCTTTATATCCACAGCTTTCGAGCATTTTTATTTCTTGATTATCTTTTGTAGGAATAATTATTTGTTTTTCACCTTGGTCTTTTATTATTTGTTCAAGGCTATGCAACATGATTTCCTCTATTTCTAATGGGTTTAATTGCGGATATTTTTTAAAGGTTTTTTTATTTGTAAATGTTGCTCTGAGCATTACTCCTTCTAGTAATAGAGGTCTTGAAAATACTGTTAAAAAAAGAAAGCCTTCCTTGTCTTCTCCAAGGTAAAAGCCTTTGCTAAATTTTTCTGTATTCCTATAAAAGTCTCTCCATGCTTCTCTTTCTTTTCCTAAAGGAATTTCTTGCTCTATTGTGTAATATTCCCCTTTTTTTATTGTTCTCCAATGAAGCTGTGCTAAAAGAGAAATACATTGCTCTTTTTTCTCTTTTTCTTGGAGTATTCTTAGAAATACTTTTTCTTTATTTTTATATTCTTCTCTTTCACTTTCCTCTCTAAAATATAATGTTGGTTGCACTCTTTGTATTGTTTCTCGCATTCTTTGTGCATAGGCTATTTCTGGTGTATCTTCTCTTCTTGCATTCCATTTTTCTATTGCTTTGGTGTAGATCTCTGCTGTTTCTCTATAAGATACGTCATTTTCTGTTTGTGATCTTGCTAGAATATATCCCTCTTGATAGCCAGTAATTACTACATCTTCTGTACTGCCCTCTTCTTCAATTATAAGTGTAAGATTTCTTTCTAAAAGGAAGCCTCTTGTTCTTTTTATTTTGCCTTCTTCTACAATTTCAAATTCTTCTCCTCTCTTTCCAGAGAGATTACAGATTTTTCCAGGAGGGTATTTTTTTTGTATATTTTTGTTGATAGACATTTTAGAAAAATTTTTTTCTCTTTTTATAATCTTATCGTTCTCTTGTTTTTTAGAAATTTCTCGTAAAGAATTTTAAAAGTCTCTTTTGTTGTTTAAAAAGAAGAGTGGATATATAATATTACTCTTTCTCGTGCTTATGTTTTCCTTTTCTATGGTCTTTACAACCTATAACCCAATGCTGAGAACAGCCACAAATTATACATTTCTTTTTCATTTTTTCCTCCAGATATTATAGACTCCAAGAAATATCCCTGCTCCGCCTATGAAATAATTGATGATGAAGAATCCTCCTAGGAAATATCCGAGAATACAGAGGCCAATCCCTGCGATAATTATGCTCCATGTTGGATGTTCTTTCATTTGAAAGCTTTCTCCACTTTTTCTTTTGGCCAGCCTTCTTTGAGTAATGCTTCTTTAATTTGTTCTGCTTTAAAACCTTGTTTGATATTTTTTTGAATGAAATCTTTGAGCATTTCCATATTCTTATCTTTAGGCTCTTCTTCTTTTATTTGGCCTTCTTTTTTCTTTCTAAAATAATACACTAGTTTTACTGCACTATAAGAAATGTAAAAAATCAAGGATAGGGAGAGCACCCATCCATAAATATCATACATAAATTGGTAGACTAGACCAATAATGATGAATAAAAGAATAAATATAACTATAAGTTCGAAAATCATTCTAATCTCCTTATTGTTACCCTAGAGTTCCCACCGCCAATGCCCATGATTCCTTCAAAGTGTAAGCCTTGGAAGTCTATTTCAAGTATAGGATTTTGTTCGTTGATTGTTTTTCCTGCAGCAATAGCAAGGCGTTTAAGGAAGCGATTAAGGTCTTCATTGCTGATCGTTACATTTGTATTCATAGAACCAAAATCTGTGTAGTCTACTTTTATCGCTCTATCAGGGCCTTCACAAAGAATCGTTTTTATTCTTTCATCGTATAAGAGAGGATCAAAAGAGCCTGCACCTAGAATATCTCTTTCTAGATAATACTGTATCTTTTGTGGAAGAAGCTCAGAGAAAGGAAGACCAAGTTTGTTTGTAACTTTTTCTGTGACTCTCTTTATGAAAGTCTGATTGTCAAAAAGGCTATTGTCTCGTTCAAATTCTTTTCCATACATTTCTTTTGCTTTTTCTATAATTCTTTTTTCTATGTATGGCTCGATGGCGTTATATTGATAGCTTCCATCTTGTTCTTTTTCTACTAATATACCTACAGGATTTTGATAGAGCTGTAATACGTATTCTCTTTTTGCTACACCAGGGCTTGGAGCTTCTTCTAAATGAAAGTCATTTATAGATGGAAGTTCTGGAACTTCTAGAAGAGGCAGTTCATTTGCTTCTGGAGAAGGGGCTAGTGCTTCTAGTTCTTTTTTTCTTTGCTCTTCAAGAATTTTTCTTTGTTTTTCCGCTTCTTTTACTTCTTTTTTTTGTTTCTCTTCTTGTTTTGTTTGTTCGTCTTTGCTTTTGAGATCTTCTATTACATAGAAACAGGCATCTACGAAACGTGCCAAGTGTATCGTCTCTTTTGTAGGATAGGGTCTTTTTTTTGTTAAATCGAGAATGTCTTGTATAGTTTGCTCTGCTTCTTGCTGTTTTCTATCTAAGATAAATTGTGTTGGCATTTTTTAGTATGGATTTGTTGATAGGGAAGCTGGAGTGTTTTGCTTTTCTTTTACAAATTTTTCTAAAAGCATGAGTGCTTTTGCAAGATTTTTATTTTGTTCAAGAAGTTCATTTAATCTATTTATCATGGGATCTTCGTATTTGTCTGCCTTGATATGCTCTCCAGCACTTTTGAAGATATGTACAAGATTTGAAACGTTTTCATTGAGTTCTTTTACTCCAAGAAGCACATCTGCCATTTTATGTTGAAGTTCAATATTTGATGCAATTAAACGGTCTACAGAAGATGTTGTTAGAGCTGAAGCTTTCTTCACCACTTTTTTTGCCATGAGTCTTTATAGAGAATGCCTATTTATATACTTTTCTTTGTAATCCATTATAATTTTTGATAGAATCTACTATGATGGAATATATACCAGAATGTTTCTCGCTCTTTATATTTTTATAGTGTTATTTGCATTTTAGGCTACTGCTCTTTCTCCAAGTGCTTCTTGATATTTTATTCCATATGCTCTTTCTTCTCTAAAATATACTGCACGTACTTCAATGATCGTTGTAGGATACTCAGGATTTTTGCTGCATAGTAAGGCTCTTCCCTTTTCTGTTGTTCTCCAACTTACTACTGTATCAAGCCTTGGATGGAGAAAAGTATCTTCTCCACTGGGAATTTCTTTTTCAGGTAACCCTGATTCTGTGGGATGAAGGATTAAAGAGTTCAAATTCACGCCATTTGGTGGAGTAAAATCTCTTCTTGTTTGTTCTATTTCTGTTCTTACTCTTGGAGAGAGTACTTCATTTTCATACACATGTACTCTATCCATATAGAAGTTATTCCCTCTTGTTGAGAAGTGCATGTCGAGCCATTCTTCTCTTTGTTGGCCTTTTTCTGCAATTGTTTGAATGAAATGTGTTCTTTCTGGTTCTGGAAGCCTATTTCCAGTTCCATCATAGACTTTTCCTTCATAGAGATATTTGAGAAAATTAAAAAAAATCCTCGGAGTAAGCATGAATGCATTTCCTTCTTGTAATTGTATGTGCGCTTCTTTCCAAGAAAGTCCTTCTAAGCTTTTTTTCTTTGCAATAAGAAGATCTTTTCCTCTATAATAGTCACCTGGGAGAAGGATATAGTCTTGTTTGTTCATTACATTTCCATGCCTGGCATTCCGTGCATTCCTGGAGGCATTTGTGGCTGTCGAGATCCTGAACCTGCAATGACATCATCTATTCTAAGGATAAGTTCTGCAACTTCAGATGCTGATTTTACTGCTTGTGTTTTAATCTTTAGTGGTTCAATAACACCAGAGCTCCATGCATCCATAACTTTTCCTGTTATTACATTAATACCAGCCCATTTTATGCCTGCATCATGCTTTGCCTTGAGTTCTGTAAGAATATCAATAGGATCAAGACCTGCATTTTCTGCAAGTGTTCTAGGAACAATTTCTACTGCATCAGCAAATGCGAGTACTGCTAGTTGTTCTCTTCCTGAAAGAGATGTTGCAAAAGATCTGAGGCCTTTTGCAAGTTCAATTTCTGCTGCGCCTGCACCGCCTACAACTTTTCCAAGTTGTACTGCAGCAACAAGGCATGATAAGGAATCTACCATTGCTCTTTCAATCTCTGCAACGACATGTTCTGTGCCCCCACGTAGAAGAATCGTTACTGCCTTTGGATTCTTGCAATTTTTTACATAAGTCAGTTGTTCATCGTTTACTTTTAGTTCTTCTACTTCACCTGCTTCTCCTAATTCTACAAAAGAAAGTTCAGAAACTTTTGTGACAATTTTTGCACCAGTTGCTTTTGCAAGTTTTTCCATATCTGATTTCTTTACTCTTCGTGCAGCGTAAATGCCATATTTTGCGAGGAAATATTGTGCAATGTCATCAATACCTTTTTGGCAGAAAACTACATTTGCTCCAGATAATCTAATTTTTTCAACCATTCCTTTTAGAATTGCTTCTTCTTGATCTAAAAATCCCTGTAATTGTGAAGGATCGGAGATTTGAATCTTTGTATCTGTTTCTGGAGATTTGACTTCTAGTGCACCATCAATTAATGCAATCTTTGCATTGATGATTTTTGTAGGCATAGATGAGTTTACTCTTTCTTTGTCTAATACAATACCTTTAATGAGCTCAGAGTCTTCTATGCCGCCACCAACTTTCTTTTCTAGTTTAATTGCGTCCATATCAATTTGATTATTTTCTGTAATTTCTTGTATAGCCTCTAAAAGTAAGTTTGCAAGTTTTTCTTTTGCAGCGCCACTTTTTCCAATCATAGAAGTAATTGCAATACGCTTGAGTGTTTCTTTGTCATGTATGGATACTTGTTCTGCCATTTCTTTTAACAGCACTTGTGCATGTTCGTTTGCCATGCTATAGCCTTTTGTAATNNTCAATCTGCATTTCTTTGAGAATGGTTACTCCATCATTTGTTACTGTAATATCACCTATGGAATCAACAATCATTTTGTCCATTCCTTTAGGGCCTAGTGTTGTTCGAACTGTTTCTGCGACAAGCTTTGCAGCCATAATATTATTTCTTTGTGCGTCTTTTCCCATGTATCTCTGGGTACTTTCTGGTAAAATGTAAATAGGCTGTTGTTGGCTCATTTTTGTTCTCCTTTTGTTTGTTTTTCAGTAAAAAGCTGGTATATAAGGTTTTTGGGTTAGTTATCTAGGGTAGTAAAATATGTTTTTTGTGTGTAGTTTGTATTTAGTACATGAACGTATATTCTTCCACCCAAATCTGGACACTCTTTGAGAAAATATTGTATATTTGTGCCGTCTAATAGAATATCTTTTTTCGGATCAATCGTTCCCAAGACCTTTATTCTTTCTTTCTGGATCTCACTGATAATAACTCGCTCACCAAAGATCATTTCTAGATCTCTTCCTTTAATTTCTGTAAAGCGTAACACTTTTTCCTCTGAATAAATCCTTGTTTTCTTTTCTGAGACTATGATTTCCATCTATGAAAAAAATTTATCCATGTTTAATAACTTTGTGCTGTATTATAGAAATCTTTTTATAGTACTTCAGATTCAAAAATTTCATTATATTTTTTTATGGAGGGATTATATTGGAAGAAGAATATGACAAAGAAGATGACGACCTAAGCAATGAAGATTTTTTAGATGATTATGAAGATGATGATTTTGCAGGTGAAGATGAAGATAGTGATGAGGGAGAGATTTAGTTTTTTTCTTTTCTTTTTTTAGATAGATTTATTAACTGAAGGAAAAATTCTTTTTTTATGCCAGATACAAATCCTCGCTATACTGCAGAAGTAAAACTCCTTGAGAAGCTGCGTGATGAGATATTAAATAGAAAGAGCCTTGTTCTTCATTCTAACTATGGTTTTTGGAAAAATGATGTTGGGACTGTTCAATCTATTCATGGTGTATATGATCCTCTTGACCCCAAAAGTGTCTATACTTTAACTTTTAGACTTAAAGGAAAATATTTATCTGAAAAAGAAGGGGATGTTTTTAGAAGAAAATCTTCTTTTGATTTGGAATTTGCTCTCTTTGATTATAATTTCTTGATTCATGATATGTATGAATTTGTTATTAATGGAGGAAAATCATTAGTGGCTCCATCTTATAACCCTGATCTTAGCTATTATGTCCCAGATGGAGATCTTTATACTGGGGTTTTATTAGACAGACTGAAATGTTTATATCTGGAAAGAAGTCATGAACTTCCCAAAAACCTTCTTCTTCCTCTTCCTGTAACAAGAGTTACTTCTGTTCAGGTTCGTAATAATAAAAGCAATAGAGTAATTGAGGATTTTAATGCTCATGATATTCTTCATCATGCTTTAACTTTACGGGAAATTGAGTTTCTTGAGCCTATAGTTCATTCTTTTCCTCCTTTAATGGAAATTTATCAAGAAGTTATGCAAAGAGGCAGTGTAGAAAATATAGAAATGATTCTTAAAGCAATTAACAGGTAAGATTATTTTTTCTTTGTTTTCTTTTCTGCTTTTAGTTTTTCTATAATTGTTTGTTCAGAAATAATTGCAGAATTTCCAGAAGGATCTTCAATAACAATCTTTAATGGCATTTCTCCCCATTTAACTTTTCTGATCTTTTTAAGGAGATTCTTTGCAGTTGTTTTTGCGTTCTCTTCTTCGCTACTTTCACGTTCATCTTCAATAACCTTTTCAAAACGATTGAGTAAGCCTTCAATGTTAGAAATGTATCCTTCAGATGCAGGACCAGGAGTGACTGTCATATGGAGTTGTGGGACTCTAATCGTTGCTTCAGATGATTTTACTACTCGTACTTTCATGTCTTCTTCTTTTACAATGGTAAAAGTTAATTTACAGGAGTCTTTCATTTCTGCAGCTTCAATGTCTGCTTTATGGAAGCCGCAGCCTTCACAATGCATAGAAAAAACAAAGGTTTTTCCCAAAAAAGGTATTTCCATTTCGTCTTCCGTCAAGCTTAGTCTTTTTTCCAAACAAATTGGACATGTTTCGCCTTTTATTGTGTCTACCATAGAGAAAATTGTTTTTTAGAAGTTTAAAAACTTTACTTATGTGTTTCTTTTGGGTAGTTTGAT